>CAYGJQ010000009.1:0-18927 GCA_964350285.1 uncultured Candidatus Peribacteria bacterium
CATCCGAAGTCTACGGCACCGCCGAATACGCCCCGATGGACGAAAAACACCCACTGAATCCCAAAAGCCCTTACGCCGGAGCCAAAGCCGGAGCCGACCGCCTAGTCTACTCTTACTGGCAAACCTACGACATCCCAGCCATGATCCTCCGCCCATTCAACAACTACGGCCCCCGACAACATTTAGAAAAAATGACACCCCGCTTCATCACCAGTGCAATCAAAGACCACCCCCTCACCATCCACGGCGACGGTTCCGCCAAACGCGACTGGCTCTTCGTCCAAGACACCTGCGAAGCAATCGACAAAGCCCTCCACCTGCCGAATTTCCAAACCATCAAAAACACCACCATCAACATCGGAAACCAAATCCCCCACAGCGTCCTCGACATCGCCAAAATGATCCTCCAAGTTCTCGGAAAACCAGAATCGCTTCTCACCTACGTCGCTGATCGCCCAGGACAGGTAGAGTTGCATGAAGCGGCGATTGGTAAGGCTGAAGAGTTGTTGGGTTGGACACCTACTACGTCTTTGGAAGAGGGAATTAGGAAGACTATTCAGTGGTATACACAGAATCCTCAGTGGTGGCAGGAATTGGAATGGATGAAACAGGTGCCGATTCATATGCCAGATGGAAGTACTGTTATGCACTAGCAAAGACAGGCCTGAATGAGTCAAAAAAACGAATCCTCGCTTTCCTCCTGCGTTTCAGTCCCTTTCACTCCACCCAAATTTGGTCTTCACCTTTTACGACATGACTAGAAGACCTTGCCTTCGTACTAACCTGATAACGTCCTCACTGCCGCGACATCCCCACCCTACCAACCAAATCTGAAAAAAAACGAAATTTTTTATGAAGAAAAAATGAAGACGCCACAAAACCCCTAAGAGGCCACAGGCCACCCCTAACCTCCTAGCTTCCTAGCTCCTAGCCTCCTTCCCCTCCCCCCATGAAAGTCGAATTCTACAAACACAACATCACCGAAGAAGAAATCTCTGCCATCAACGAAGTTCTCCGTTCCACCTTCCTCACCACCGCTTCTAAAACCAAACAATTCGAAGAAGCCCTCGCTCAATACACGGGCAACAAATTCGGAGTCGGCGTGATGTCTTGTACCCAAGGCCTCGAACTCGTCCTCCGCGCTTTCGACATCCAGCCCGGCGACGAAGTAATTACCACTCCACTCTCTTTCATCGCCACCGCGAATTCAGTCGAATACGTCGGCGCCAAACCGGTTTTTGTTGATGTCGAAGCCAACACTGGTAACATCGACGCCAATCTCATCGAAGCCGCAATCACCGAAAAAACCAAAGCGATCATGCTCGTCCACCTTTATGGCCAGATGTGCGACATGAAAAAAATTAATCAAATCGCCCAAAAGCACAATTTAAAAGTAATCGAAGACTGCGCTCACTGCATCGAAGGCGAACGCGACGGCATCAAACCCGGCAACCTCTCCGACGCCGCGGTCTACAGTTTCTACGCCACCAAAAACATCACCTGTGGCGAAGGGGGAGCGATCACCGTCAACGATCCGGAACTTTACGAGTGGCTAAAAATTGGCCGCCTCCATGGCATGAGCAAAAACGCCGCCGACCGTTACACCAAAAAATACGAACACTACGACATGGAAATCCTCGGCATGAAATGCAACATGGCCGATCCCCAAGCCGCGCTCCTCCTACCTCAACTCCAAAAAATCGAAACCTACCTCGCGGCCAAAGAAAACATCTGCCAACAATACAACGCCGGTTTTGCCAACAACCCAAGCATTAAAACCCCAACCGTCATCCCTGGAAAACACGCTCGCCACCTCTACACTATTTGGGTCTCCCCTGAAAAACGAGACCAATTACTAAACCAAATCCAAGAACGCCAAATCGGCATCGCCGTGAACTTCCGATCCATCCACCTGATGAAATTCTACCGCGAAAAATACGGATACCAATCCGGCGACTATCCAATCACCGAACAAATCGCCGATTCCACCATCACCCTCCCGCTCTACCCGAAACTCACCAGCGAAGAAATCAACCACGTAATCCAAACCGTCAATGAACTCACAAGCTGACGTTTACGCCCTCCTCAATAAAATGGAAAAAGACCATTGGTGGCAAAAATCCCGCCGTGCCATTATTGAAAAACTTTTCTGGCACCAATTCGGCCACCACATTCCACACAATCCCAAAATCCTCAGCGTTGGTTGCAGCACAGGTGTAGAAATAAACTTCCTCAAACAATTCGGCGACGTCACCGCCATCGACATCGAAGACGAAGCCATCGAATACTGCCGCCAACGCGGTTTAAACGTCGTCAAAGAAGACATCACCGAAAACAATCTCGCCGCCAATTCCTACGACATCATCTTCGCAATGGATGTGATCGAACACATCCCCGATCACGAAAAAGCCATCGCCGAAATCCACCGCCTCCTCAAACCCAACGGCTTTGCAGTTTTTACCGTTCCAGCCCTAATGATGCTCTGGAGTTCCTTCGACGAGCTCTCCAACGCTCCCCATCAACGCCGCTACCACAAACCCGACCTCCGCAATCTCCTCCAAGACTTCAATATCAAAAAAATCAGCTATTATAATTTCTTCCTCTTCCCGCTAGTATTCTTTGTCCGCAAACTCAACCTCAACCCCAAAAAACAACTCGAAGTCCCCCCTCGCCTAGTCAATAAAATCCTCTTCCACGTTTTCTCCAACGAAAAACATTTCCTCAAACACACCAATTTTCCGTGGGGAAGCTCCCTAATTTCTATCGCCCAAAAACAATGATTCAAAGCCACGCTTTTATTTTTATCTCCATCATCGCCACCGCACTCTCTCAACTCTCATTCAAATTTGGCAGCAAAACATTTTCTCCACCAACAATGGATTCGGTGAAAAACATTTTCCTCTTCATCTACCAAATGATCACCAATATCTACCTTTTCGGCGGGCTTGTCCTCGGCTTCGTCGCCGCCATGAGCTGGGCGCTGGCACTAAAAAAATTCGAACTCAGTTACGCCTATCCATTCACTGCCCTCTCGATGATCATGGTGATCCTCAGCTCCAGCCTAATCTTCAAAGAAAATCTCACCGCCCCAAAAGTCATCGGCACGTCACTGATCGTTTTTGGTCTACTAATCATTGCGCGCTAATTCATCGAGCGCAGCCATAAAGTCGTCATTAGAAACCGATCCACCGTAGCCAGATTCAACGATCGAAACAATCCCCCGATGGTGCCATTCACCTTCCACCGACTCTTCAGTTTCAACGGCAATTGAAGCATCTCTCAAAAGCACAGTATCAAAACCCATTTTGTTCATACCAACCAAGCCACCAGGACGACCAAAAACACAATAATTCGAAGCATAACCAGCATAAAACAAATGCTTTATTCCTTTCTCATCCAAAAACTTTTTCAAATCTCGTTTATCAAACTCAGCTAAAGGCACCTCCTCATCCGAATGATTCTCAATTACCACATCATTCTCCTCAGGACTTAATTCTTTAGCAATTGCTCGACGATGGGGGAGATAAACAATTTGCACCCCCAAGCTACGAGCCTTTTCCACCACCGGCAAAAGTTCACTTTTTATATGCGCCTTCATCCGCTTTTCAAAAAAACTATTCGGATGATAATCCCATGTATCAATCAAAACCAAAGCCGATTTTTCCAAAGCAAACTTTCGCTTATTACAACGATAAAAATGATTTCCTTTTTCTTCCTTCTCCTCCGCAGAATGCGCAGCCCTAAATCTCCGCACCGGCAACTCAAAAAAATCACCTACCGGATCTCGCTCTTCTTTATAAAGCACCCCACAATCGGTATTAAAAAGTTGTGCCCCAGCAACGGAACTATCCAAATCTCCCCACCACCAAGTCACCGCCGATAACGCCCCTGCCACAAAAGCCACAATCAAACCAATTTTAAGCTTAGCCATGCCAACAACATTCAAAAAACAATCCTCCAATCATACCAAAAAACACCTCCCAAAGCCAGAAAAACAACCTACCATCCTCGTGGCCGCTTCGTATACCAACGCCGCAAAGCCTCAACACTTTCTGAAATCGACCGCTGGGGCTCCCAACCAAAAGCAGCCGCGGCCTTCGACATATCAGCAAAAATTTTCGCTGACTCCCCACTCCGTTTCTTTCCAACATCATCATTCACTGGAATCTCCACTTCTAAATCTTCCTCCACCGCTTGAATAATTTCCTTCACCGAAATCCCTTTCCCATTCCCCAAATTAAACGCTCCCGAATCACCGCCATCTTTCAAATATTCATAAGCCTTTTCATGCGCCGCACACAAATCAAGCACATCGATATAATCACGAATCGGCGTGCCGTCAGGCGTATCCACATGATTACAAGTTAAATAAAAATCCTCAATCCCCATTCCTCCACGCACCACATTCTGCACCAAATGCACCGACGGCTTTTTAGCATCACCAATCACTCCTTTCTCATGCGCACCACAAACATTGAAATATCGCAATAACGCATACTTCATGCCAAATAAATCGCCATACCACTGGATCAACCGCTCCGCCATCAATTTCGATTCCCCATAAGGACTCGTTGGATTCAACGGGTGTTTTTCATCCACCGGAAAATACTGACCATCACCATAAACAGCACAAGTTGAAGAAAAAACTAAATACTGACATCCATTCTCCTTCATCGCCTCCAACAAATTCAAAGTCCCAGAAACATTATTTGCGAAATACTTCTGCGGATCTTTCGTTGATTCATCCACCGAACAAAAAGCCGCGAAATGAAACACCGCTTCAAAATTTTCAAACGCCGCCATCACCGCTTCCCGATCACCCAAATCTAATTCTTGAAATTCAATTGTCCCCGGACAACCATCTTCCCGCAAAGCATCCAATGATTCCCTGAATCCCCGCGATAAATTATCCCAAACTACTACATCAAAACCGGCCTTTACCAACAAATAAACCATATGCGAACCAATATAGCCCGCGCCGCCAGTGACTAAGACCTTCTTATCCATAATTACTCCTTATAAACACCAGTCTCAAATCTCGGCCGATTCACCAGCCCCAACATCAATCTTCTCATGTCGACCGATCCATCCAGCTCAGTTTCGAAATGACCAATCGGAGCAGCAGAACCTTCTTCCCGCAACACTACATAATCCTTAATTTTCTTCGTTGAAAACGGTGCCACTGGCCCATTCAACAAACAATCATCTCGTCCACAATCAGTGTAAAGCAAACGAATAATCGGCGTCCCCTTCACTGCTTCGTTTAAGGACAAAGGATGCGTCGTTACTTTTTCATTCCAAAAATCATGCATCGAAATCTCATCTTCTCCCACCATCAAATAAGTCACCCGATGATTTTCAAGTTCCTGCAATAATTCTTGATAACGATCTTGTTGTGATTCCCAAATAACTACCGCCATCTCCTGAGCGTGATAGCGTTTCAAATCACAATACACAGCTCCATTTGCTTTAACTTTTCTCGTCTGAAGGTAAATATAACCATCATTTGCAATATTACTCTTCCCCGCGCCACCACAATTTCCATACTCAGAATCAATTCCAAAAATATCCACCATCGATGATTTAAATAAATCAATTGGTGTAATCAAATGGCGGACAAATACCACTCCAGCAAAAACAGTTAAACCAATCAGAAACAAAACTAAGTTTTCCTTTACAGTTTTTTTCATGACAAAAATAAATTATTAACATTTTCGTGGCCAACTATAGCATTCCCCCCATCATTAAGCCAACAGTCAACCAAACAATAAAAATTTCACCAACGGCAACGTCGCCAAACTTGCAACTGTACTTACAAACAACACTCCTTCCGCCATTTCTACATTCAATTTGTACTCCTTCACCAATACCAAAGCCAAGACCGCCATCGGCATCGCTGATTCCATTGCCGCCACACTCAAACTCATCGCCTCCAATGCTAAAAGCCCCCCTAACAAATAAGTAATCAACGGAGTCACCAACAAATTCGCCACTACCACCAACATCAGCGGCCACACCAACTTCCGCGAAAACTGCTTCGGGCTCAACATCAATCCCACCAAAAACATCACCAAAAAAGTATTCGCCCCAGCAGCAAACTCCAAAGTTTTCACTATCACTTCAAACATTCGTCCAAAATTCGTCATCACCACCGACGACTGCATCAAGAAAAACATCCCAATCCCCGCAAACACCGCCAACACCGCCGGACTCAGCACCACATTCAACACAATTCTCCCCCAATTTCGTTTTTTACCTTTCTCCCCAAAATAAGCAAACAAAATCCCCCCAACCAAAAATAGCCACAACGGCCCATGACTAAAAAGTTGAAACGGCAACGCTAAACTCACCCCTTCGGCTCCAAACAAACTCTGCATAATCGGCACCCCCATAAATCCGGCATTACTAAAAAACGCCAACGGAACCGCTGTTCCATACATTTCTCGATCGGGAATCAAAACCTTAAAAACCGCTAAATAAAACAAAATCGACACCACCATACTCAAAACCCCTAAACCAATCAGACTCAAATGTTCCACTTTCAACGGCGTATTCACAAACGAAAGCACAATCAAAGCTGGCACCGTCACATTCATCACCAACCACTCCAAAGGTTTCACCGCAGCGACAGAAACCCATTTTCTTTGCTTCGCCAAATAACCAAACCCCACCAAAGCAAAAAGAATAATCATCAATTCAATCATAACTGTGTCTTAAGAAATTTCTTCATTTGTTTCATTGCCTTCCCCCGATGACTAGCCGCATTTTTCTCTGCCTCACTTAAAGCTGAATAAACCCGGTCACTTCCTTGATGTCGGAAACAAGAACTCAAAGGAATACCGGGCACAATCTCTGCTTCTAAATTTTTAGTTATCACTCCCTTTGTTTCACCTAAAAAAAATTTTTTCTCAAAACCACTTTTTTCATCGCCCCATACCAAAGCCACCGCCGCCACAAACTCCGCCCCCCGATTCTCTTCTTCCACATCAACCATCCGTTCCAAAAAATACTCAATCCATTCCTGATCAGTTGCTTCAGCTCCCGCCCCCCATCGTCGCGTCTTCACTCCTAATTCTCCCGGCAACGCATCTACTAAAATCCCTGAATCATCAGCCAAAGCCGGCAAACCAGTCAAGCCTGCAAAATGTTCCGCCTTCAACAATGCATTCTCTTCAAATGTTTCACCATTCTCCTCCAAATCCGTATCCACATCCAAATCACCAAGAAAAACCAATTCCAATTCCAAGTCAGCCAAAATTTCCTGCATCTCCGCAAATTTCCCGGGATTGGTAGTAGCAATTAATAATTTTGACATCATCTTCAGCTTAAATGTAGTGTCGAGCTGCTCCTAAGCTAGCACATCTCACGCTCTCTACAATGAAATTTCCCCTCTCTGAAAACTGGACCAAAACAGCCTGGTTTACCGTGGGATCTGCTTTGGCAATCGCCCTCACCGGTTTCTTCTCCGCCGCCAATCCACTCATTTGGCTCATACTTTTCATCGGCATCGGTGGCGGATTACTGTTACTCAAAAATCACCATCTCGGCTTAATCATTGTTTTAATTGCTACTCTGGCCGGTCAATTTTCCCGCCTTCCAATTGGCCCAGGACGCGGTTTTCTTTTCAACGATCTGTTTTTACCAATCTTCATTGCCGCCTGGCTCATCAAAAAAATCGCCTTCGACCGTACCGTTAATAAATCCCGCCTAGCCATCCCGATCATCAGTTTCATTGCTATTGCCTCCCTCTCACTAGTAAACAGCCTCTCTTTCCTCGAAACCAACGAAGTAATTTCCAGTTCCCAATACCTGATCCGCTTCATCGAATACGCTTTCCTCTACTTCATCGCCCAAGATTTAATCACCAATCAAAAAATCGCCAACCGCTATATCCATGGCCTCACACTTTTCGGCGTCTTTCTCTCCATCACTGGTTTCATCCAACTAGCCATCTTCCCCGATTTCCGCGAAATGCAACAATTTGGCTGGGATCCTCACATCGACCGCCTCCTCGCCACTTGGTTTGACCCCAATTTCGTCGGTGGCGCATTGAGTTTCTTACTCGCACTATCAATTGGCCAATTCCTCCACCTCAAAAAATTGTCGACCAGATTTTGGCAACTTGTCGCCATCGGCATCATGCTCGTCGCACTTGGTTTAACTTTCTCCCGCAGTAGCTATGTCGCTTTCGCTGCCGCTATCGGTGTAATCAGCTTATTCAAATCCCGCAAACTCTTAATCGGCGCCGTCCTCGCTACCATGCTCTTAATCACCGTCTCCGACCGCGCCCAAACTCGCATCACCAATCTCTACCACAGCGCTGCCGCCTTCTTAAATCCCAACTCCATCGAAACCCTCGACGCCACCGCCCGCCTCCGCGTCGAATCCTGGCTCAACACCTTCCAGATCATCCGCCAACGCCCTCTCCTCGGTTCCGGCTACAACACCTACCAGTTCGTCCAACAAAAAGCAGGCTTTCTCAAAGACTCGTCGATCCATTCCGCCAGCGGTTCCGATTCCAGTATCCTCACGATCATCGCCACCACTGGCTTTATTGGAATCATTCCTTTCCTCTGGATTTTCTATCGCGCCTTCACCCTCGCTTTCAAAAACTGGCGCCGTGTCGACCAATCTTCGTCGACATTCCGTGGATTCAATCTCGGTCTCACTGGAGGCATCGCCACATTATTAATCCATTCCATCTTCGTAAACAGTCTCCTTTTTCCTTTTATTAGCACATTAATCTGGTTCAGCCTCGCTATCTCCGACTACCAACCCACCGTTGACAAAAAACCCAAAACATGATTAAATGACTGCCTCAATTTAATCAGCTCATCCAATGGGACCAAAAAAAATCCATCAACTAGAAGCCTCACCACAACCTCAAGAACTCGAACAAAAAATTAAATGGGTTCACAAATTCCTACCTGACGGAAAGACGGTCTCTCTTGACTCTAGACACACCTCTATCACCCGACGTAAAAACCGCCCAGAAGGAGGTTATGCTCTCAAAAGAATTAAAGTCAAAGGTCTAAAAATCGGCAATCCCCAAAAAACCAATATGCAAATCTCCTGGGAAGGAGATCAAATTTTCATTCACAATGCCGACCACCCGGAACTTGGCGTGATTAGCTTTTGCCAAGCCGACATCCTTGAATTATTTGAATCCGAAGAACACACTTTTTCTCCCACCACCGAACTAAACCTCGATATTAACGAAAGAATTGACCTCTTAAACGGAGTCGAAGTTACCACCAACGTAAAAGGACGAATCAGCATCTTTTTCCCGGGAGTGGAAAACACGATCACTCTCAACTGTCCTTTGCTCCTCCACCAGCCAGGTGAGCCCACTACCGCCAAAATCAGTATCGAAAATGAAACCATTTTAGTTACGGCCGTGGAGCAAAAAGAAAACTCGCAATCAATTCCCTGTTCCGCCCCTCTCGCTAACCTTCATCAAGCGATCAACGAAGGAATTAATTCTCCCAAACTAGTGCCTTCAGTAAATTGTTACCCTCACCTCGAATCCCCACTTGAATCAACAATTGCCATCGTCAACCATCTCTTTCCCGACCAATCAGAAATCACTCACCGCGGGGTTATTCGCCTCTCTCTCTATGCCCAAAAATTTCATTTCAAAATCCATGGGGCCAAAAAAGAAAATCCCACCCAAGGAATCATTACCAACCAAGGCGACACGATCTCCCTCAATTTCGATGGACTAATTTGTGAAGCTTCCAAAAAAGAACTCGCCCAAGCTCTAATAAATGAAGAAGCCCCGACCTTCACAATCATCAACCCCGAAGAACATCTTGCCCTGATCAACCCCAAAAGCTACGACATTGAAATCGACTTAGATTCGCTCGAAAGCCAACTTGATCAATTTTTAATCGATGGCAAGACCTATCAAACAACCCAAACTCAACATAATTCTAAAAGCTTAATTTTAGCCCTCTCCAATTTCAGTATTTCCCTTAGTCTCAACCGACTTTTTCCAGACGATGATCCAAACAACGAAGTACGCGTCACAATTATCAACGACGAATATCGTTTCACCAATGCCCACCATCCAGAAATCGGCTACCGCTCAATCACCAAAAAAAAGCTCCTCGAAACCATCCAGAAAAACGCCCTCTACATTCAAACCAGCGACCATCTTACTCCTGTCCTTCTTTCACCTAAAGAAATGATGGAAAGAGTCCTCGAGCCATCTTCCCTCAACCGTGGCACCGGCACTCTCCTTAATTGCCAAATCGCCAAAAAAATCATTAGAACTCATGTCCCCTTCCTCCATCAAAACCCTCAAAAATCGAACAAATTTCAACTAGAAATCACTGAAGACCGCGTTATTGCTGCTCCCATCCACCCAAACGAAGAATCAACCACTGTTACTTATTCAATGGACCGAGCTACATTTGAAGCAGCAATCACAGAGTTTGCCCAAAACGACGAACGTAGACTCAAACTCCCTTTTACCCCCGATCTTTCTGAAGCAGAAATAATCGCCCATTCCATCGAGCAAACACTCTTCGACGGAAAAAAAATCAGGTTCAGCGCAAAAACATCCAGCTGTTATTTCAAAGAACTCCCAGTCGAATCAATTTCGCTAATGGGGATTCCCAGCGACTTTAAAGCCACTTTCATAATTGAAAATCTCGATGAAGAAATCATCCTCAAAAATACTGAAGAAGAAGAACTTTCTTTTTCTGCCACCAAAACCGAAATCGCCGAACACCTAGCCCAAAACAAAACTCCTCGCTTCCACCCGATCAATAAGGCAGCAGCTGAAGCCAAAAGAGCCGAACGCTATCAACCTCCCAGCAAACAAGAAATCATCGAATCAATTCTAACCACCGAACACCAACTAAAATCCGCCGCTCGCCTGGCATTATTCAGTCTGCCTATCCGCAGCCAAGGTCGCCGCTCGCTCTATGCCCATCTACCTTTCCTCAAAACCAATGAAGCCACTGAAACCATCACCTGTACTAAAACTGCAGACAAATACATCCTCCAAAACCCCGCCGCTGAAGTTACTTATTCAGTAGCAATTGCCGAAATGGAAGCCGCAATCGATCGCTTCATTGAGCATGAAGAATATGAAGGAATTCCCTTCACTCCAGATTTCGAAACTCCAGAAGCGGAAGCCAAAGCTACCCTCGAAAAACTTTTTGTCCACAACCAAGAAATCACCATCAGTCAGGGCTACCGTTATTTCAAGCTCGGAAAGCAGCACCATGCCGCATTCCCCAAAGTAAAAGACACCAAAGTCACCGCCACCATCGCCAACTTCCCTGATCAAATTATTATCCAAACTGAAAGTCAAACATACGCCCTCGGGAAAGAACAAATCATTGCCCATATGCTCAACGGCACCTCAATCACCTTTACGTTAATTGAAACAGACGACTCAACTTCAAATCACCAAATCCGCTCACCAAAAACTCCACGAGCAAAATCCCCTCAACCACAAAATCTCTGTGAAAGCTTCTCCTCCGACAGTCCACTCCCATTCTTCCATCTCAAATCAACCCGCGACGGAGACTTCACCGGACCCGGACCTTACGAAAGAGAATCCAGCGAACACAACGAACTCCGACTATTCCTCGGCCAAATGTATCAAAACCCCGAGCTCTGGAACGATCTCGATAAACTAGAAGAATACCTAGATTTACTCACAAATCTTCCGTCTCCTTCAGCTCATGAAATCATGCACCACGTTGGCGTATTGATGTTATTTGCCATGAAAGAACGCGGAATCATCAAACATCTTCCAGAAACAATTTTATCACTCCAATCCGACGCATTCTGGGAAGCTGGCGCGCATCAAAAACTTGCTCCACTTTATCAATCTGCCCAACTTCCTCCGCCAGATGTTTGGAGCCTGGACACCGAAAATTTGCTGCTTACAACTATCGACTTCGCTGCCCTTCAGTTTGATCTCGACGAAAACGAATTGCGCATCCTTGAAGGCGATCCTGAAGAATGCTTTGCCATCGCCGAAGCAACCGAACACGCCCCAAACACTTTTGACGCTATTGATTGGCATTCACCATCTCGCATCAACAAAGACCAAATCCAAGACCAAATCGCCGCCATCAGTCTCGCTTCTCACCGCGACACAATTGTCAGAATCGTCAGCAGCGATGACACAATTACTTCAGAAATTCATCACGCCTTGAAAACTGAAGGATTTGAAATCGTTACCCCCGAGAACAGTTACTGCTGGTTTAGCAAAGAACAATTTGAACGCCTTGAATCTGAACAAGGAGCAGAATACGTCCGTCGCCTAAAAACGGTCCTCCCTCACCACCCAATGATCATCGCCATCAAACGCCAAACCGCCCAAGCACATTGCACCAACAAAATTCGCCTCTTAATCGCCAGTGAACTCGATCATGGTTTTGATTTGGACCTCAGCTTCGGTGTTACCGAAACCGCAACAGGCATCAAACTCAACCTGCCAAACAGCATGCCCAAAAACCCCGAACTCGCAACCAAAATCAGCAATATCCGTCAAAAATGTGAAGACTGGCTCAACCAGCTCGACCAACTCCCTGAAAACGCTTTCCGCGCCACAGGTCATTTTCGCTACATGGACAAGGACGGTGAGTTGACGACTAGTCGACCAAATAGATATCCTGCACCTTTGGAAGGACTAACGGATATCTATGAAGAAAACGATCAAAAAGACGGTCAGTGAGTATCTTCGCATCCTCACTCGGATCAAGGCCAAACGTTGTCATAAAAACATCATTGGCATCACCGGCTCCATCGGCAAAACCAGCAGTAAAAAAGCAATTGTCGAAGTTCTTTCTAGTAAATTCAAAGTCGACCAAACCAGCGGCAACTACAACACCGACTTCGGCTTAATGTTGTCCGTTTTACGCCAACAATCTGGCGGCTCATCACCACTTGGCTGGATCACCAGCATCGCCGGCGCCGCCCACAATTTCCTCACCGACAATGAAAAATTCGATCACCTCGTTTTGGAAATGGGCGTCGACAAACCCGGCGACATGACCGACATTCTCAAAATCCTCACCCCGGACATCAGCATTTTCACCGGTGTTTCACCGGTTCATCTCAACGAAGAACAATACAAAGATGAACAAGAGATCTTCAAAGAAAAAGCCAAAATCGTCCGCACCCTCAAAAAAGGCACCGCCATCATCAACTACGACAACCAATTCACTCGCCAATTAGAAAAGGAAAAACTCAACTGCCAAACACTTTGGTATGGCGTCTTAGATAAAAACACCGACCTCCACCAACGCCCACCAGGAGTCTACGCCGCCAAAATCAAATCCAGCCACCGCGGCCTCACCGCCCACATCCACGACAACATCAATCCTGGAAACTCCCACGACCGCACCATCACGATTCCCATCCTCGGCGAACAACACATCTACATCGTCTTACCTGCCATCACCATCGGCCTCCTTCATGGCATGAATCTCAAAGAAATTTCCACCGCTTTACAAAAATTCAACCTTCCTCCCGGCCGCATGAATCCACTCCCCGGCATCAACCGCTCCACAATCATCGACTCTTCATACAACGCATCTCCAGCCACTGTCGAATCCGCCCTCAAAACTCTCTGGAGCCATCAATCCCAACGAAAAATCGCCGTCCTCGGCACCATGAACGAACTCGGAGACCACAGCGAACGCGCCCACCGCGACATCGGCCAAATCATTCCCCAGTACGCTCAAATGCTGATCACCGTCGGCGACGAAGCCAAATATTTTGCCAAAGAAGCCGCCACCCACGGCATGCCCCAACATTTAATCCACTCTTTCAAAACCGCCAAAGAAGCCGGCAAATATCTCCAAAACACCCTCCGCCATGATGACGTCGTGCTGGTAAAAGGATCCCAAAACAACGTCCATCTCGAAAACTGCATCAAAATGATCATGCTCGAACCCGACCGCGCTGGAGAATTATTGGTACGCCAAAAAAACTAAACAACCTCAACTTCCTAGCCTCCTATAAAGGCGGGGGGAGCACTGGCAGGAAAGAACAGGTCCGATCACTTGGTTTTGAGGATTTTCATCGCCGGCTCTCCCGACGACGATTTGAGATAAGGAGACAAAGGACTCTCCATCTTCACTCTCACCACCCACCAAACTTTTTCACCTCTCTGGATCCGGAAACAGCTGATGGAAGAAACCTTCATCCTCCCAGCTCTTCGCAAGGCATCAACACCCGCATGAGAACCGAAAATCGGAGGCTTTCCAACCTCGTAAGTTTTCTTCGTCTTCCCATCCATTGCAAGGAACTCGATGTACCTCACGTAGAATTTTGGGCCTTCAGAGATCCTCACCTGGGACATACACCCCACGGAAAGAAGCCCCAACACCAGCACCAAGCACCAAATTCGCTTCTTCATTTTTCAATCCTTTCCGAAACGAAATAATAAACGGCACGACCTGCAAATGTAATTCTAAACGGCAGACCGACACCAACATTCCCTCTAAATTCAAAAGAAACATTGGTATCTGCCTACACAAAAGAATCTGTGCTCCCAATTATCAAAGATACAACATTAAAGCACACTTTCAACAAAACGTCAACACCTCCAGCATGCTACAATCACAACCTAGAACTAAAGAGGCCAAAGGCCAAAACAACCTAACCCCTAGTCTCCTAGCTTCCTAATTCCTAGCCTCCTAAAAAAATGCACTGGAACATCCTCGGCCACGCCTCCCAACTCCAACAACTAGAACAAGACCTCACCACCGATAATCTCGCCCACGCCTACCTTTTTTCCGGCAGCGACCAAATCGGCAAATTCACCATTGCGAAACGTTTCGCCCCAATCATCCAGTGCCCAAATCAAGGCTGTAATAATTGCCCCACCTGCCTCCAAATTGAAAAAGGTCACCACTTCGACACCATCCAACTCCTCGACGACGGCGCCTCCATCAAAATCAAAGACCTCCGCGACACCATCGAACGCGTCAGTATGAGTAATCAAGGAAACTACACCATCGTCCTGATCGAAAAAGCGGAACGAATGACTCGCGAATCTTCCAACTGTCTCCTGAAAACTCTCGAAGAGCCACCAAAAAAAACTCTTTTCATCCTCACCAGTCACAAAGCCGAATACCTCCTCGACACCATTATTTCCCGTGCCCGCACCATAAACTTCAAACCCCAACCCAACGAAATTCTCGCCAAAGAACTAAAAACCAAATTCCCCGCAACCTCTCCAGAAGCCAGACAATTGGCCATTAACATCGCCTGCGGCAAACCCGGAAAAGCTATCGCACTACTCGAAGACGAAGAATATTTCACCTCCATCAAAACCATCCAAGAAGAGATCAACAAGATTTTCAGCGGCAATTCCCTCGCCGAAAGATTCCGCTACATTAAAACTCTCAGCGAAGACAAAATCGCCCTCAACGAGTTCCTCACCCTCTTCACCTTGACACTAAACCGCAAGATCCGCCAAAATCCCTCTCCTCAATACTACAAACTCCTAGAATCAAGCCAAAAAATCCCCAAGTTGTTAAACCACAACACGAATACCCGACTTCTTTTAGAAAATTTAATGCTCAGCATATAATAGGATCATGAAACTCACACTTTTTCTTCTCTCTTTCGGCGGCCTCATCGGCATTTACTTCAATCGTTACCTCGAAATGGTTCGTGGCACTAAAACCATCAACCTTTTAAAACGACTATACAAAAAAATCTTCAAAATTCGCAGCAAACACCTAATGGTCGCTAAAAAGACCGCCGCCAGCAAAACCGAACCAATTCAAAAGGCCAAAATCAACCAAGAAGAACTTAAAGAAAAACAAGAGGGAGACTTCGAAGAAGCCGACCGCATTTTCAACAAAGCCGATTATCTTTTGGCCCGAGGGGAAAAAGACGAAGCAAAAAAACTCCTCATCCAAGCTCTTTCCCTCAACGCCGGCCACGAAGGAGCCAACCACAAACTCGGCAGCCTCTACATCAGCGACGAAAACTTCTCCAAAGCCGAAATGATTTACTTACTACTCACGGAACTTTTCCCCCGCAACCCTCGTTACCAATCTCAATTAGCTCTCACTTACTACCAACAAAAAAAACTCGATAAAGCCCGTGATACTTTCGAAAAAGCCACCACCATCGACAACACACGCCCTGAATACTTCATCAGCCTCGCCTATATTTACGATGACCTCAACGACAATGTCTACGCCGTAAAAAATTTCCAAAAAGCCCGTGAAATCGACCCCCGAAACTCCGAAATCCTCCTCGCCTTCAGCAAATACTACATCCGCCAAAACCAACAAGAAGCCGCCCGCAAACTCCTAAAAACCCTCCTCGAATACTCCCCCCAACACGAAGAGGCCCAAAAAATCCTCAAAGACCTAGTCTAAAGCGAACAAGTATCAGCTACAACGTCATCCCCAACTTGATTGGGGCTCTCTTCGAAATCTCCTTAAAAACAATCACCTCTACTCCCAAAAAGATTCCCGCCTACAGGGGAATGCCCCCACTCAAAGAGGCCACAGGCCGAACCGCCCCTAGCCTCCTAATTCCTAGCTCCTAGCTTCCTATTCTCCAGCTTCTCTTCCCACTAGCACTTTTGCCTGCACAGCACGGTAATTACTTTGAATCGTTTCTTTCATTTCCTCGCTATCTTTCTTAATCGTTCGATACCAAGTTGCATTAAATCCTGTATGCGCTCGTTCTACTTGCTTTCGCACACCTGGCGGCAACGAATCAGTTTCCTCAATTTTCGTCGGACCTGGACCATGATAGTTACTCAAATATGGCCCTTCCATCTCAACTGTGCGGCCATCATCCGTTCCGTAAAAGTGGAAATAAGCTTGAGCCCCGTCAGTGTAAGACTGAATCAAAATGTGTCCCGGTGAATCATTCTTAAAAATCACATCTTTCCCCGCATCAGGGTAAATCGTCGCATCCAAACCATGACCACCTACTTGAGCATAATAAGAAACAGCATAAGAATGCGGATCACGCTTCTCAATTGGCAGACCAGCATACAATGCCGCACGGTAAAAAGTAGTCGATACTTGGCAAAGACCACCGCCATACTCTGGAATTGTCTCATCTCCTTTAATCACCAATTCTGGCTTAAAACCAGCACGAGCATCAACCGGCCCAAGATGAGAATTAAAAGAAACACTATCTCCCGGCTTCACCAAAAGTCCATCGTATCGCTGAATCCCCACCGCAATATTATGCATCCGATTCCGTGGCGAACCATAATAAGTAGTATATCCCGTCGCCAACAACTTTTTGATTCCCAATTCCTTCAATTCTTCAGAAGTCTCCACTCCAGCTTTGATCTCCACAGTTGGCAGGTCAACTTCTGTTTCACCTTTATTAATAGCCTCTGTCATCACCACCACCGCCTTATCATATTCCAAAGCCTGACCATTATGAGGCCGCCCCTCAAAATTATATCCGCCCTCTGGAGTTACAGAAATCTTCACATTTTCCACCGCCTTCTCAACTTTTTCCGCCACCTCCTGAGCCAAATACTCTCTCACCGACTGTTCATCTAATTTAATATCAAAATCAATCGCCAAAACCGGATCAACACAAGCCTCTACTCGATGAGCATCCTTCTTTTCAAACGAAATCCAATTCAACCGATCTCGCAAAGGAATTTCCCACTTCTCTTTATTATGTTTCAATTTCATTACCTGATTCACTCTCTTTTCCAAAAGTTCTTTCTGCTTCTCTAATTCTGCCGCCATTACCGTCGGTTTTTCCGGCACAAACGCCAATTCCACATTCCCTTCTTGCAAACGACAAAGCTGATACGACAAGTCAGCCACAAATTTTTCATAATCCAATTTCAAGCCCGGTTTTTCTTTCACCACAATAAACTGCCCTTCTTCATCCAATGACAAACTTGCATTCTTTGCTCGACGCTGCTCTAAACCAAAAGCATCAGCAAGCAAAGCCTGCACGCGATCATGTTGAAAATCAACTTCCATTAACACCTCTTCCCCGCCAAAAAAACTCTGAATCAACTCAAAATCACTACTCCCATCTCCCACAAACGAAATCTGATCCATCGTCTTATTCACCTCAGCAAAAACATTCATATCCACATAAGAAAACTCCGACTCAGTCTGGCCATCACTCACCCGAATCGGCTGCTCCGCCAAAACAAACAACTTTTTTTTCATCTCTTCACGAATCTCTTCCTTCGACATCAATCCCACATCTATCCCCGCAATCGAACTATTTGGAAAAGCCAAACCATTCATCATTAGCTTCGCCCCAAAATACCCCCCAACCAACAATGCCAAAACCCCAAAACCAGCTCCACCAAAAAGCAGAGCCTTCTTATTCTTCTTCATAAATCCAACTTCTTCCAAAACCACGTCCTCTTTCTTCTCTACCACTTTCTTCGCCTTATTTTTTGTCTTCTTTTTTGACATTAAAAATTTTTCGCAATAAACGTTTAATCAATGAAGGTTTCTTTGGTTTCGGTGCTTCCGGAGACTTACTCTTTCCATATTTCGCTCCAATCACCGAACCAACCGCCCCGCCGATTATCGCACCCATCACCAATTTGTCAACATTTTTAACAATCTTGTCCTTCCCTTTTTTAACTGGATTTTCCATAAAACAATCAAATTAAGGACTATTTTTTCGATTTTCTATTCGCATAATCCACCGATTCTGTTCGCCGGATCACATTTACTTTAATCTTCCCTGGGTAAATCACATTTTCTTCAATCTCTTTCGCAATATCATGCGCCACGCCTTTTGCTGAATCATCAGTTACCTTCTCGGCATTCACCAAAACCCGTACTTCGCGCCCCGCCGAAATCGCAAAAGCTTTTTCCACTCCTTGCTTCGAAGTAGCAATTCCTTCCAAAGCCCGAATCTTTTCTAAATATTTCTCCAAAGTCTCCGCCCGAGCTCCCGGACGACCAGCTGAAATCGCAT
>CAYGJQ010000009.1:18937-26147 GCA_964350285.1 uncultured Candidatus Peribacteria bacterium
CAAAAAATCGACGATCAAGGTTTATATATTCAGCATCATGATGAGCATGAGCTGCATGCACAATCTCTTCGGGGAAGCCATATTTCTCAAGAATCTCCTTCGACAAAATATCGTGCGGTTTATTCACATCTTGATCAATCGCCTTCCCAATATCATGGAAAAAACAAGCCAACTCTGCCTCTCGAATATCACTCCCAATTTCCCCCGCCAACATTCGACCAAAAGCAGCCACCTCAAACGAATGACTCAAAATATTTTGACCAAAACTAGTTCTAAACCGCAATCTACCAATCAATTTATAAAAATCATCAGGATAACCTTCCAGTTCCATCTTCTTCGCCGCTTCTTTCCCAATCTCCAACAATTGTCCATCAATTTCCTTCTCTGCCTGCTCCAACACTCGCGTAATCACCTCTTCATTCACTTCCTTTTCCTTAATCAACTTCTTCATCGCAATATACGCAATCTTTTGTCGCAACAAATTATAATGAGAAACAATAATCGTATTTGGCGCGTCATTAAAAATCACTTCCGCTTCAGTTTGTTCTTCAAAAAACAAAATATTTTTCCCATTTTCACCAACAATTTTTCCTTTCACATTATCCCGCGGCACCGCAATCACAGCATATCGCTTTTCCACCGAAGATTCTTTCGCGTACTTCTGAATTGCCTCCATAATCACCATCTTCGCATTCTTTTCCAAATCTTCTCGCAACGACTCCTCTCTCTTCTGCATCATTGTCTCTCCGCGATACACCATTCCTCTATCGATATCCTCGGCAATCTGTTTTTTTACCTCATCAAAAGAAGCACCTCGCTTCTTCAACAAAGCCTCAACCATCTGTTCTTTAGTTTCCTCTATCCCTTTTTCCGAATCAGCCACTTCTTGTTTAATAGAATCAATTTCATTCTTTAAACCACTCAATTTCTCTTCTTTTTCCTTTAACTGTTTCTCTTTATTAGCAATCGAATGTTCATCCCGCTCCAACTGCTTTTTCAATAGACCAATGTTTTCTTCCGATCGCTCCATTTCTTGGTCTCTTTGCTTTTTCGCTTCACTCATAATCTCCGCCTTTTCAATCTCTACATCAGCATCCATCTTTTTCTTCCGTGTTTCCACATCAGCAAGACCATCACCTTTACCACCGCCGATCAATCCACTACTAGCAGCAAAAGCTCCACCCCCGAGCACCAAACCAATAATTATATCAATTAATGTCATATCCTTAAAATTACGTGCACCTATAATACCTCGAATTCAAAGGTATTGCGAGGAATAACCACATCCAGTTCAATCTTCTCCGCCACCATCGTCATCTGATTTTCCATCAAATCAATTTCCTTTTTCAAAACCACATTCTCCCACACACAAATCGAACCAAAATTCACTTTATATAAATTACATTCTTTCCCCGCCACCGTTTCAACTCCAATTTTCTCCGGTTCCAGCCCTCCCAACACCACATTATTAAGGTAGTATTCCTTTCTTTCTTCACCACTCAATTCCTGCAGTTTCTGATGATGAACATTCTCCTTCAAATCAGTTCCACTCACTGAATTCTCAAGAAAAACGTTTTCCCCATTGGTGATAATCGCACTTTGAGTTACGATTTTTTCCCCTAAAACTTCCGTTACCACCACAGATTCACGCGCCTCTTTCTCACCATCAATAAACAAAACCTCCTTACCTTGAATGTCCCCCGACAACGAATATTCAATCCGTGCCGAATTAAATGGAAAAACCCAAGTCGGCCCCACCACACTACAACCAACTAACACCAATCCCGTCAGCAAAACTGTGCAAAACACTCTCAATTTCATAGCTCAGTTAGGTTAAATTTTCACTCATTGTGCATAACACCACTAACCTTTTCTACAATTTTACGCAAATCTAATCTCTCCACCAATTTTCTGTCGAAATCTCTCACCAACTTTTTCGACATCATCAATTTTGTTCAAAATTTCAAAACCCAATTCACCAAAAGTTTTGAAATTCCCTACCAACTTATACACAAGCCCCGCCAACTTTCAGACACTTTTTAAACAACTTTTAGACATAAAAAACCAAGTAACAATTTTTATACCCAACCACCTCAATTCACCGCAAACAAAAACAAATACCTCAAAAACACATCTGACTACTCAAAACAACTTTCACACTAGTTTTAGACATGACTGCACAATAAAAACACAAACTTTCAAAACCCTACTACTACAACTAATTTAAGAAAATTTAATATATATATAAATAGTAAGAAAAAGGATCGTCTAAAACTCACAAAGAATATGAATTAAAAATTCTAATAAACAAAAAATAAAAAGACATTAAAAAAGAAGGCAACTTTTCAAAGCTACCTTCTTTCATCAATGCACGGGGAAATTTTTTTTAAGCAGGACCTACTTTACCCTGATGAACTTCCATCGAAAGATTAATAATCTGATCGATAAAATCCATTGGCGTCCATCCTTCATGCGCCGCTTGTTGGTAAATGCACGTCGACGGTGTTGCGCCCGGGAGCGTGTTGATTTCCAAAATATAAACTTTCCCATCGGCCAAGAACCCATCGATCCGACTGTAAACTCGAGCATCCAAAGCTTTGTAGGCTTTCACCATTGCTTCTTGCACTTTCGCAATTTTCTCTTCACTCATGCGGGCCGGTGTAATCATTTGCGCTCCGCCTGGCAAAAACTTATCTTCCAAACTCAACACATCATCCGGATTACTCGGTGGAACTTCAGTTGGGATTAGCGCTCGAGGAGATTCATTACCAATCACCGTGGTCGTGAATTCCAATCCATTAATAAATCCTTCCACCAATGCTGTGTCGTCCCACTTAAATGTTTCATTTACTGCTGCTTCCAATTCTTCAATAGAATTAACTTTTGTTACTCCAGTAGAACAACCTTCTTGAATTGGTTTTACAATACAAGGAAATCCCAGATTTTCTTTCACCATCCCTTCCAATTTATCTTTATTCTCTTTCCAGTTTTCTTCTGTGATCGCAATAGTCTTTGGCACATCAAGACCAGCTGATTCCAAAAGTTGGCGTTGAACGTATTTATTCATCCCAATCGCTGACCCCAAAACTCCACTCCCAGAATAAGGAATTCCCAAAAGTTCAAGCAGACCTTGCATACATCCATCTTCCATAAATTTTCCATGGAGACCAAGCAGCGCAAAATCGATTCGTTGCTTCAATTCATCGTAAGGAATATGAGTCGCTTCTTCGAGCCGGTCTTCAATATCATCAGTAGTATTTTGCACCAAAAGCGGAAGCGGAATCTCCCAAAGTTTTTTCTGACGATCGACATAAATTGCAATCGCCTCGTATTTATCAGGATTCAAATTCGAATGATAATGTCGTCCACTTTCCAACGACACTTCTCTTTCCGAAGATGGACCACCCATCAGAATCCCAACTCGCATTTTTTCAGACATAGAAAAGGATTTAGAAAAATATTTAATTAAGTTTGTAATCAATCAACATTTGCAAAAAGTCCCGAGCCGTCATCCCCTCCTCTGCTGCTTGATGCAAAAGAAAAGAAGAAGGCGCCATTGTTGAACTCGAATTAGGATCGGTAATCACAACATCTTTTTCATTCACAATAAATCCATCGATCCGTGAATAACCTTCAAATCCCAAAACTTTATGAGTCAGAACTGCTTTCTCTTGCATTTTCTTCAACATCTCTTCATTCACTCGCGCCGGCGTAATTTTCTGACTTCCTCCTGGCATATATTTATCTTCGTAAGTAAAAATCGCATTTTCAGTCACGATCTCAGTAGGTAGCAAAGCTTTAGTTCCTTCTTGATGATCGATCACAATCACTGAAAATTCCAGACCATTCAAAAACTCTTCAATAAAAATTTCATTATCAAATTCAAATGCCGCGGCAAAAGCTTTTTCAATTTCTTCCCGCGAATCAACCTTGCTCACTCCGCTACTCGAACCTTCGCGATTCGGCTTCACAATAAAAGGGTATTCAAATTCCAATTCAATCTCAGCAATCATTTTTTCCTTATCCGCTTCAAAGTCACTTTTGTAAATCAGACGTTCCTTAATCGAAACATCATTAACCTCATGCAGGTCCAAAATTTTCTTCTGATAATACTTATTCATCCCCAAAGCCGAAGCCAACACTCCCGAGTTTGAATAAGGAATATCTAAAAGTTCCAATAATCCTTGAACACACCCGTCTTCCCCGTATTTCCCATGAAGCGCAATAATCATAAAATCCACCCGCTCTGCCAATTCTTCATATTTCAATTTCTTCGCCTCAGTTTCCAATCGATCTTCAATATCGACACATTTATTCTGCACAATCAAAGGCAGAGTGATTTCCCAAAAACCACCTTTTTCATCCATAAAGATCGGCACACGTTCGTACTTATTATTTGGAATATGCTGGAAAACATTCCGTCCCGAATTCAAAGAAACTTCTTTTTCCGAAGACATCCCCCCAAGCAAAACCCCAATCCTTTTCTTTTCAGTTTCCATATTTTTACATCTTTAATATAAATACACGCTGATCTTAAAGTAATGTTGGCTTATTCTCAAATGTTTATGGTGTTGCTTTTACTTAAAGCTTTTAATAGAGTTTTTCCTGAGTGTTGAAGTCTTTTCAACAACATCTTGCTTTTTAGGATGAGTTTATGGAAACTGTGCTTTGAACTAAAGATGTGATGATCTTGATAGAGTCGAGGGGGATTCCTACGGAATTAAATCATCGTTCAGAGTAATTCAGCTCATGAGCTGAATTATCAGTAAATGGCGCATGCGCCATTTACGTAGCGAAGCCTGGACTGATTTCATGTAGTAGGTGTCCCCCCTCGGCCCGTGCACAGCACATCGTCTACCTTTTAACCCGATTTACTATGGTAGAAGAAGTACTAAAAAAAATCGGACTCTCTGATAAAGAGATTTCCGTTTACCTCACTGTTTACCAGTGCGGATCATTAACCGCCGGCAGTATCTCTAAACGCACCAAAATCAATCGCGGTACTGTTTACAGTTTGCTAAAAGTGCTCCAAACAAAGGGGTATGTATACAGCGTCAGCAAAAAAGACGCCCAGTTTTTTCTCGCCGTTGAACCAAAGAAATTAATTCACGTTTTTGAAAAACAAGAAAAAGAGATCGAAAGAAAAAAACAAAGTCTCGAGGGCATCATTGACGAAATCGAAGCCTTAAAATATCCCCACACCATCAAACCAAGAGTAACTTTCCATGAAGGTGAAGTAGGAATTCGCCAGATCCACCAAAAAATCATCGAAGCCAAACAAGACGTAAAATCATTCTTCCCATCAGAAATGGTCCCCGATTATTTCCGATCTTTCATCAATAAGGATTTTATTAAGGAAAAAAAGAAAGCCGGAATCAAAAGTAAAATCGTCGCCCCAAAAAGCAAACGCGCCGAAGAAATCAAGGCCCGCGACAAAGAAGAAAACCGCCAAACCAAAATCGTCCCCAAAAACAAATTAGACATCCAAGCCGAAATCAGCATCTTCGGCCAATCAATCGCCATGATCTCCTACAACCCCCAAGAAATGATGGGCACCCTAATCGAAAGCGAAGACATGTCCAATACTCTGGAGCAAATCTTCGATTACGTCTGGAAGAATTAGTAGCTATTACTGGAAGATGAATTCGTTCACGAAGGGAATTGTATAATTTTGTTTATTGAAGCCATTAAAGAGATCGTTAAGAAAATCACACTGTCTGACCCCGCATTGCGGGGGAGTTTGTGATTTTTAGAGCTTGAAATGTGTTGAAATCAAAATTTTACACTGACCGCAGTGAATGTATTCATCTGGAGCTATTGCTAAATAGCTTGTTTTCATCTAAGATTTCGCCAGTTCATGCACTTTATCCGAAGGTATGAGATCTAAAAAATTCTCGATCAAGCGATTCTTCCTTTGGCTCCTTGTCATCGGATTGTCACTCTTCGCGCTTGGTCTCCTCACAATTACGATTTTCGTTTCAATTTTAAGCGCTCAACTTCCAGATGTAAGTAATATTGATGAGCTATTTCTCGCTGAATCAACCACGATTTATGATCGAGAAGGGAATCCTCTTTACGTAAAACACGGCGGTGAAAACCGCAAATACGTCGAATACGACGATATTTCTCCATATGTAGTGAGTGCCACGATCGCCATGGAAGATGATCAGTTTTGGAATCATCCTGGTTTCGATATTGAAGGTATTGCCAAAGCTGTTGGTCATGAATTTTTTGGTATTGGTCAAAAACGTGGTGGTTCGACCATCACTCAGCAATATGTGAAATACGCATTTTTGAGTTTAGAAAAAACCTATACGCGTAAAGTTAAAGAGTTGATTCTCGCTATTCGCCTCGAGAAAAACTACGACAAAAAACGAATTATTGAGCTTTATTTAAATAAAATCCCTTACGGAAATAACGCTTTTGGAATCCAAAAAGCAGCCGAAACTTACTTTGCCAAGGATGCAAAAAATCTTAGCCTCGCCGAAGGTGCGATTCTTGCCGCCATTATTCAGGCTCCAAGTTATTACAATCCATACGGTTCTCATAGCCATTCAAAACTTAGAGCCGAAATCGACTTAGACGAGCTTCGTCGTCGGAAAATTAAAGATGAAAGTGATCTTGATCCCGAAGAAATTAGCCGGGGTCTAGTGGGGAAAAACGTTGATCTTGGCGATGGTTCAAAAGTTTACATTCGCGGACGTAGTGATCTCGTGATTCGCCGGATGGAAGAATTGGAAATTATTACTGCCGAAGAAAAGCAGCAAGCCTGGGAAGAGCTTCAAAAAGTCGAATTCCAAAGTTATCGTGAGCCAATTAAATATCCCCACTTGGTGTTCCATGTGCTTTCCGAATTAGAGCAGAAATACGGGAAAGAAATTGTTGAACAAGGCGGTTTAGAAGTTTTCACTACTATTGATCCCGATCTCCAAGACGCTGCCGAGCAAATTATTGCTGAGGGAGTTGAATCAAATAAGACCAGATTTAACGCTACTAACGCTGCCCTCGTTGCCATGGATAACCAAACCGGTGATCTGTTAGCAATGATTGGTTCTGCTGATTTTTATGATGAAGAGATCGACGGAAAAGTAAATGTCGCCTTAAGTTATCGTCAGCCTGGTTCTTCATATAAACCATATGTTTACGCTCAAGCTTTCTATAACCGTTTCGGTCCAGGCTCAGTAGTTTACGATGTTCCAACACATTTCGG
>CAYGJQ010000009.1:26157-30349 GCA_964350285.1 uncultured Candidatus Peribacteria bacterium
GCGGCACCAAAAAGGTACAAAACTACGATGGATCATTTATGGGGCCCATCCCAATTCGCAAAGCACTTGGTCAATCTCGAAATATTCCTGCAATTAAAGCTTACTACCTCGCTGGAGAACAGGAACCAATCATCAAACTCACTCAAGCAATGGGACTAAATTACCGTGATACTGAGCTCGATTACGGTTGGCCACTGTCTTTAGGTACCGCTGAAGTCCGTCTCTATGACATGATTCAAGCTTTCAGCGTCTTCGCTAATATCGGTAAAAAGCGCCCAATCCGAGTAATCAAAAAAGTTACCAATACTAAAGGCGATATCCTTGAAGAAGCTGAAGAAATTATCGAGAAAGAAGATCAAGAAGTTCTCGATCCACAAATTGCCTACCTCATCGCCAATATTCTTTCTGATGAAACGGTAAAAGTTGGGCCTAAGCTTGGTTTCTCAGGATTTACTGCTGCTGCTAAGACAGGAACATCCACTAAAGAGCACGCTACCAATAAACAAATCCGCGTTCCTTCAAATCTCTGGACCGTTGGTTTCACCACTCATATCACCGCCGGGGTTTGGGCAGGGAACTCCAACGATGCCAAAACCGGAAACCTCAAACTCAACGCCAATGGTTACGATGCTGCTTCTGGTATGTGGCAAAAATTCATGATCGCGGCCCACAAAGATAAGAAAAATCAGGACTTCCCTCGCCCCGAAGGAATCAAATCTGTGAAAATCAGCTCCGCCACTGGAAAACTCCCAGGGCCACAAACGCCATCTGACATGATCCGTGAAGACCTCTTCGCCAGCTTCGCCGTCCCAACAGAAGTCGATAACACTTTTGTTACTGTTCGCGTAGATAAGGCTACAGGCGCCCGCGCTACTGCTGATTGTCCTGATGACGTTGTGGAGGAACGGACATTTAGAAATCACCAAGCCATCGATCCTAGTCGTAAAAATTGGCAAGATGGTATCCGTGCTTGGGCCGGAGGAAGTGAAGGAGCTCCACCGCCAGAAGGTGAATATCAATGTAGCAAAGACAAACAGCCTTCAATCATCATCACCAATCCGTCTACCTACTCGCGTCTCAAACCAGGAAACATTCCAGTATCAGTTTCTTACGAAGCCCCATTTGGAGTTCAGCGCATCGATTACTTCCTTGATGATCAATTAGTCTACACTGATACTAGTGGATCAAATAGCGGAATCATTCGTCTCTCAGATCTCCATGACGACGGTTCAAAACACATCATCATCGCTAAAATCTTTGATCAACGTGGCCTTCAGGCTCAATCAGTAATCGAAGTTACAGTTGATAACTCCACCGAAGAAGAACCACCAGCTGAAGCGGAGGAAAACTAAATTCCACTTTCAACTAATGGATTAGCATCGCCATACTTTTTCACTTCTTGGTCAATTCTCGCCTGCAAAGAAAAAATATGACCCCGCAGATCGTCCTCAGTTCTTTTACCAATCTTAATCCAGTTTAAAGAAAACGGTTCAAATTCAATTTTCAACATCCGCGCTTGGCGTTCTTTTTCAATCAAAGCAAAAAGCAAACTGCCATCTTTCAGTTTTACTTCATTATCACTAAAAGATTTATCACTGGCATCAATTGGCTTTTTTATTAGTGATTTATAAAGTTCATAAATCGCCACCGCCCCCGAAAAAGCCAAAGCGCCAAATTGGGTAACTTTCTCCATCCATTCATCTGGCGCCACATTTACAAAAATCGCATAAATAATCCCCCCAACAATCGCCAACAAAGCCGCAATTACTTTCGGATCAATCTCATAGCCAAATCGATCCCGAATCTTCTTCGCCACTTGAGTCAAAATCGCCACTACCACCCCAGAAACAATCATCAACAACTCCCCCGGCACCCCACTTAAAACATCTCCAAAATTTTCCATAATAAATAAGTTAATACTCCCCCAAATTGAGGCCAAAGGCCGCCCCCACCTAGCATCCTAGCTCCTAATTCCTAGTTTCCTAGTTGTTAATTACCTTGTCGTAAAACCGATAAATCATCGTTGCAACTTCTTCTTTCGTTGTTGGTTTCTGCGGATCAGAATCTTCATCTACCATTCCGGTTTGCTTAGCAAATTCCCAAGCATCCTCGGCCCACGGAGAAACCGTCCCAGCTGGCACTGTTCCCGGCATTCCTGGTCCAGGTAAAACAACTCCGCTGCCAACCATTGAAACTACCGATTGTTTAAAACGATCCCAAGGGAAGTGACTGTAAGGATCACGTTTTCCTCGGAAGCCCGAAATATCAGAGTGACGCACCAAATTTTCACTAGTAATTCCATTTCTTCTCATAATATCCGCCGAAAGTTTGATCACGGCCTGAATCTGTTCCTCTGGATACGGCTTAATACTATTATTCACAATCTCAATTCCAATTGAGTGACGGTTGAGATCAGTTTTTCCATTCCACCGTGAAATTCCCGCATGCCAAGCCGGATATGCTTCATCGACCATTTGATAAATATCGCCGTTTTTATCCACTACGTAATGTGAACTCGCTTTGCTCTGCGGATTCTTAAACCAATGTTTCGTCGAATTCCAGGTGTCCGCTGCGGTCGCGTGAATCACTAGAATACTTTTATCTTTAAAATAACTTGCCGGGTAATGATTGGGCGAAAGGTGCTCTCGATTCGCTGGCAGAGTGGTATTCATAAGATTCGTTTTAGATGATTAAACTTAAGAGATTTAAGGTTAAATATAATTTTATGTTTTGTCAAAATTGACTTGATTTATTGTTTAATGTTCATTAATAGAAATGACAAAATAGTAACAAATCAACTTATGAGTGATTCAAGAGAAAAAAGCAGCTTTAGAAGTTTTGATGAAATGGAGCAAGATTTAGTAGAGAACATAGATAAATTGCCTCAATTACATAGAGTAGCTGTTTTAAGCGGTGAAAAGCACGATGTGGCGGAAGAAACTTTCAAACAAGATAGAAATAGCCTAGCCGCCATGTGCGCTAGTGAAGTTGCCTTTGCTCCATTAATGGAAGCTTTGCAATCAGCTTTGAATAAAATTCCTAAAGAAGAACAAGAATCCTCCCCAAAAGGTCGGCCTCGAAAAAGTCGCTCTGAAATTGTGGCGACCCCGTCATCTAAGGAAGATCAGCAAAAATCTCATCAAGCCGAAAAAAACAGTGAATCCCAGAATGTAGCCATCAATCCTTTCACAAGATTGGTTTCCTGGGCAAAGTCAGTTTTAGAAAAGTTTTTCCCGGAAACAAATATCTCCATCGATCCCAAGAATCAATCTAGGGATATTCAAGTTAAGCGGTTGGGAGATTATCAAAAAGAGCATGATCAAATTTTATACCAAGAACGCTCAGCAACTCCCGAGCAAATAGAACAACTTCTACCAATTGTTCAGGCCGAAGTTAAAGAAAGAATTGGAAGTATCTCCATGGATCAAGAATTCAAATATATTGACACCGAATCAGCCACTCCAAAGCAGCCAGAAATATATTCTGTCAGCGATATCCTCAATCGTATCGCTGAACTCATGGCTATCGATGGCACCAGTAGTTTCAGAACAGTTAACGATAAATTGAATACAAAAATCGAACTACTCTTTGCTGTATTGGGACAAAAAAAGGGAAAGATGAATTCCGGAGCTCGGGACATTATGGTTCGACGATCAATCCTGATGGAATCAGAAAGAAAAACAACTTCCCCCATCGATAAAATTACTGAATTGAAGCGTAATTTAGATCTTTCTGAAGGAATTGGATATAATCAAATAACAGTTGGCGATGTTATCAGAATAGCTGAAGAGCTGGTGGTTCAGGAAGATGATGCATCGGTCAAGGAAGGCATGATTTTAACTAGATACCTGCTTCCATCAAACAGGAACTACGATTCAATTAAAAAATGGTTGCAAGAGAAAGGAAGATAATCGCAATCTACTGAATCGAAATAAAATCAGTAGTGAAATACATCTTATCTTCTTTCACATACACTCCAATCCCCACTTGTGAGAAAGGAAAAGACCGACTCAACATCGTTGTTTTATGGTTGAATCCAGTGTCAGGTTCTTGCATGAAGATATCAAGATGTACGTCTTCAATCGCTTCGTAAATTGTGCTGAAACTTCCTGTAGTACCTGCACCAATGTTTTCACCAGTCGCCCCAGAAAATTAAAACCCAGAAGCTTTAATCCGGTCATGGGCAGTCCGA
>CAYGJQ010000009.1:30359-31111 GCA_964350285.1 uncultured Candidatus Peribacteria bacterium
CTATCATGGTTCAAGGTGCCAATATTTTCCGCCATATCTTTCGAATGTTCTCGGGCAACCTTTGTGAGGTGGGGATTCAACGTTAATGGTGGTTTCCCATCTTCTTCTCGCAGTTTATTTAAAAGTTCCAAGGTCTTATTTTCTGCATCTACCCATTCCTCCGGCCAATCATCATCACCACCTACTGACTGATCATCCTTTTTTTTATCCTGATCAATTTTTTCATCATTTTCTTTGAAGCGAATAATCCGGGAAATAATCTCCGCTATTTCTCCCCGCGTTCTCTTCCCTGCTGGCACAAACATCGCTCCAGTTTCCGGGAGAAAGTTTTTTTCTTTTGCCAATTGCACAAATCCCGCAAACCAAGCATCAGTTGGCGTATCGCTAAACGGACTCTTAGTTGGACTTCCGGGCACAAACTCAAACGCATTCAAAATAATTTTCAGCGCCTCTACTTTATTTACATCTTGATCCGGCTTAAAAGTTCCATCGGGATAACCTGCTACCCAATTTTTCTCCAACCCAAAACAAACATATTTCGCAAACCATTCTTCTTTTACATCCGGAAAACAGTTCTGATTTTTATCACTATCTGGATTATGCCCCAACCCTTCAATCAAAATTTTCAATAGCTCAGCACGATTAATTTTCGCATCTGGTCGCACCGTATTGTCATCGTAGCCTTTGATAATTCCCTTATCTTTTAAGTGGATCAAAGATTTGTAGTAAGGGTGACTTTCATTGAGATCTGA
>CAYGJQ010000010.1:0-7857 GCA_964350285.1 uncultured Candidatus Peribacteria bacterium
ATGCAGTTTTTGAAGCCGATACCGTATTTGAGGAAATTTGAATCGGAGCAGTTTTCAGAGTTTTGGATGAAGGTCGAGCGATAGCAGTTTTTGCAATCGATTGCTTCGTAGCAGAGTTCGAGGTTTTGGCAACGAGTGATATCGCAGCAGTTTTGGGATTTGTTTAAGCCGTAAGAGTAATAGCAGTCTTGGTTTTCGTCGGAATCAAAGATGAAATAGCAGTTTTTATTGAGGCCGGCGGAATTGGTGTAAGCGGAGTTGATGTCACGGGTGTGTTCGGTGAAAAGCGCGAAGCGTGGTGTGGCGAGGGAAAGTTCGTGGTATTGGTGGAAGAATGGGCGAGAGAAGTCAAATTCGCGGCCGTGTTCGGTGCCGTCGTAAGCGTCGGAGAACCAATAGTCTTGTTTGTAGATTTTGTGGGGCGAATCTGGTGGGAAATTGGAGATGATTGTTTCGCCGGTGGCGTCGCAAGGGCGTTTGAAAAGGTGTATTTGATTAGTCGTGGCTAGGCGGCGTTGTTGGCGGCAGTTAGGGCATTCGGTGGGTTCGGGGAGGTTGAAGGTTTGGCCGTTGATAGTCGGTGAGAGTTTGTGGAGGAATTGAAGGTCTTGTTGGGTGATAGTGAATTGTGAGTGGCAATTGGTGCAGGGGGGCATGGGGGGAGGTTAGGAGCTAGGAATTAGGAAGCTAGGAGTTAGGCATTGGGTAGGGGGGCTTCATTTTTTCTTCATAAAAAATTTCGAAAAATTTCATATTTGTTTGTTAGGGTTTGGGTGTCATGACATTGAGGATGTTATTAGGTTGGTTCGAAGGCGAGGTCTTCTAAAATTGTCGTAAAAGGTGAAGGCCAGAAGGTATGAGGTGAAGGGGCTGGATGTGCAGGGGGGAGGCGATGATTCGTTTTTTTCTTGCTGCCAGGCCTGGCTTTGCCCCTGTCTGATTTTTTGTAACTTAGTGGTTTGTTTCCTCTGGTTTTCAGGATGGAATGATATTTTTTTTGTCAAAATTGATCAATTGGTCTGTCTGAAGTTGCTCGAATTTTTGCTTTGTTGCCGCGTTTTTGTTATGATTTAAGTGTCAATATTGATCTGACAACATGGTTGAAAATCTTTTGAGATCTTGTGGTTTGAACCCTAGCGAGCAGGCAGTTGTGATTTGTTTGCTGGAAAGGGGGACTAGTATTGCGAGTTTGATTTCTAAGGCTACTGGGTTAAAGAGACCTACTGTTTATGCCGCATTAGAAAATCTTCTTGATTACGGTCTTGTGCTGAAGCAGAAGAAGGGGGCGGTGACTTATTTTTCTTTAGTTGATTTGGGGGTGATCCCGTCAGTTTTGGAACATCGAGCGCAGCAGAAATTTGATCAAGTGCAGCATGCAACTAGGGCGTTGAGGTCGCAGTTGGAATTGTATAAGCCGCAGCAGCCAATGGAAATTGCTGGGTTTGATGTGCAGCCAATTGATTCGGTTGAGGCGATTTATGCTCAATTGGAGGCTTCGTTAATGGGAGGAGATTTTTCGTCGATTTTTAATCCGCAGTTGGCGGTGGTGGGTCGTTCTTTCGAGCGGTTGGTTTTAGGCTTTTTGAGGAGAACGTCGGTGTCGAAGCCGAATATTAGAGAGATTTGTGTAGCAGGGCCGAAAACTGATTGGTATTGCGAGAACATTGGTAATCCGAATCATTTGGTGAAGCAAATTGCGGCGGATGAGAAAGTGCTTTCGGATATGATTTTTGTGAACGGTTCGGTGTTTATTGCTCATTATCAAGCGTCGCGTGAGGCGGCGATCAAGGTGACACATCCGGATTATTATCAGTCGATGATGGCGGTTTTTGAGTTGTTGTGGCAGCGGCTTTAGGCTCGGGATTGGATTTTGAACATGCCGTTTTGATATTGGATCGACATGTCTTTAGTGATGATTGTTAAACGGTTTAGGGTGCGTTTGATGCGGAATTTGAAGTGGATAAGCATACGATGGATGCGATAATGGTTGTCGCCGATTTTTTGGGCTTTGATGCTGTAAAGGCTGACGCAGCCGAAAATTTGATCGCGGGTGGTGCGGGTGAGGCAGGAGATGCGTTCGTATTCAGGGTTTTTGAAGAGACGGCGGACCAGAGTGATTGGCGTCTTTTCTTCGAGGAAAGCGAAAGCTGATTCGGAATTGCGGGCATCAAGCCCGAAGGTGAGCTGATTCATGCTTTTTGTTTTTAGTTTTTATTTCTGTCCTGTTTTTAACACCTGAGTCAGGGGGCTGTCACGCGATGGCTGGTGTTGGTTTTTCTACAACAATTTTTCTAATAGTTTGATGAGTTCTTCATTTTTATTTTTTTCGCTGGGGTAGTCATCGCCGTTGTAGAGGCCGAAGTGGCTGGAGTGGTAGTCCCAGAGTTGGTAGCTGAGGTGGTGTTTTTCGAAGAGGCTGATCAGGTCTTCGAGGTAACGGAGGCCGCCGCGTTTGTCAGTCTGGCTAGCTTTGGCTACGCCGAATTCGCCGATGTTTAGTGGAATGTTTCGGGTTTTGCTAATTCTTAAGTATTTGTTGAGTTTGTTTTCGAGGTATTTTTTTTCGAAAGTGCGATCGTCGGGAGTGTCGTCATTTTCGTAGTATTTGTAGCGTTCTTTGTCGTTGGTGGTGTTGTGATCTGTGCCGCGGTGAGTGTAGTAGACGGGGGAGTAGAGGTGGATGTCGTAAGCGACATTGTTGTCGTTGACGAATGGGAGGTGGTGGCGGTCGTCGTAGGTTTTTTGGATGAGGATCAAATGTTTGTCGTCGATTTTGCGGATTTCGTCGATTAGTTCGTTGGCTAATTCTTCCCATTGTTTTTCTTTTACAGGTGTTGGTTCATTTAAGAGGTCGTAGGCAGCAATTTGTTTTTCGTCTTTGTATTTATTCGCGATTTTTTTCCAGATTTCGATTAGTTTGATTTGATTTTTGCGATCGGTCCAGAGGCGTTTTCCTTCATTGGTGCCGGCTTGGTAGCCGCCTGGTGGGAGGTGCATGTCGAGAATTACAAAAAGGTCTTCTTCGATGGCGGCGTCGATATTTTCGATGAGCCAGTGCCAGCCGTCTTCAGAATTTACTGTGTCGTAGTTCATGGCGAAGCGGATGGTGTTGAAGCCGATTTCTTTGACGTTTTTGTAGTCTGTTAATTGATGATGTTCAGAGTAAATGATTTTCCAGGGTTTGTTTTCCCAGAAGCGATTGTTGAAATTAATGCCGCGGAGTTGAATAGGTCTTTGGGTGAGGCCGATGACTATTTTTTGGCCTTTAGTGTGGATAAATGGATTGTCGGTTTTGGGGGAGAAAGTTATGGGAGTGCGAGTGATATTGAGGGTTTTGAATTCTGATGGGGCGGGTTTGTTTCCGCCGAGAATGTTGGCGATGATGATGGAGAAAAATAGCGTGGTGATCAACGCGGCAAGTATTTGAGCGGAGGAGATTTTGCGAAATTTAGGCATGGTGGGTTTTTTTGATTACGGCATTGAACATTGGTGGCATCAATGTCCACGGGAAATCTGAAAGAACAACGAGTACAGCAATTTCGGGGCTGAAAAATTGATAGGCAAGGACGATGGCGACGCCGTTGTTCATGTAGGTGTTGGCAGTAGAGATGGCGATGCGATCTTTTTGTGGGCGCCAGTAGGCGAGAAAGTATCCGATCAGGTGGAGGAGTCCAAACAAAATGAAGACGTAGATTAGTTGGATCAAAATGTTGCTGAAGTTTTCGACGATATATTCTTGTTGGCCGGCGATGATGATGTAGCTAAAAAGGCCGAAGATGATGATGTTGAGAGAGCTTAAAGCTGGGGTGATTTTTTTGACGGTTTTGGGAGTGAATTTTTTGGTTAATTCGGAGGCGATTAGCGGGAGGAAGATGATGATTGCGAGAGAGCGGAATAAGCCAAATATATCAACGCTGAGTTCTTGAGTTGTGATGGTGGAGAAGATGGCCGGGACGGTGAAGGGGGCGAGTAAAGAGCAGATGATTACGGTGGCTAAAGTAAGGGCAGCGTTGCCTTTGAAGAGTGTGGCGAGAGTAGGGCTGCCAAATCCAGGCGGCATGGCAACTACGAGTAGAAAGCCGATGGCCAGAGTTGGGTCGAAGGGGATTAAAAGGTAGTAAGTGATTACCGGTATTAGGATGAGGAAGGCGAGGGTGAGGTAGGCGATGAGGGAAGGTTTTTTGATGTGAGTGATAACGTCGAAGAGGTCGATTTTGAGTAAGGTGAAATACATTACGATCATCAGCAGAGGCATGATCCAGTTTTGGGCGTAGGTGCCGGGTGCTGGAAAAAACAGTGCTAAAGCGAAGCCTCCATAAAGAATGAAGCCGAAGTGTTTTTCGATTTGGTCGAATATTTTCATATAAGTGGTTCTTGAAATCAGTTTTTTAATTTTAACAGTTTGCTTTTTTTTTGTGGAGCTGTATTGACTTTTTTGCCTTTGATGTTAGAATGCTGTCTTCTTTCTTGGCGTTTTTTTTTATTTTTTTACAGCCAGGAGAGGGATCCTTGACGTACAGGCAAGCAATACTGTTGATGTTTTCTGTTTACCTTTTTGTTATAGAGCGAGAGAAAAAGTGATTCATTTTGCTGCAAGTTCGGCCCAGTACTTGAGGTCGATGTTGAATCATTCGTTGCTGAGGGATCTTGAAAAATATGATCTTAATGCTGATTTGATGCTTCGTAATGGGGTTGTTAGTCGGCCGAAGATTCTTTGTGACAACTATGTTTCCGTTGAAGTGCCAGGTGTTTGTGTGGGGTCTCTCCAAACAATTGTGGCTCATTTTCGGATTCCAGCGAAGTTTGGTGGGGGTGGGGCGATAGAGCTTACTTTGCCATCAGATTCAGAGTTTCCGCTTTTTATCGAGGAAGGCGATCAAGTAGGATCGATAACTCGTGAAGGGGTGGTGTATCTCACTGGAAGTCATAGTGTCACTGAGGCATTGATGTGGGTCATTAATTCAGCAACGTGCTGCTTTTACCATCAAGATTTGGATTGGAATCCGGTTTTGGAATTGGTGTTGCAGCGGTTTTACTCCGCTAAGTTTGTAGAAGCTGACTTTTTGGAAGAAGAAATTTGGACCAGGAGATTGGTCAAATTTCAAGGTCAGTGGGCGCGAAATTTTGGCGAAGAAGGCAAAGAGTTCGGTCTGTTCACTCGTGAGATGTTTGACTTTGAGCGCATGGAAAAGATGCTGTTAAAAGTTTATCTTCAAGAACGAGTGAGGATTGATCAAATTGACCTTGAAATTGTTGAAAAACAAAAGAAAAGAAAAGGAGAAAGAAGTTTGTTTTAATTTGATTATTCTAGGCTGATTTTTTTCAGGTTTCTATGCTTGCTTGTACGTCGTAAAGTTTTAATATGTTGCCTCGAGGTAGCACTTTTCGCAATAGATGGTTTCCGGGCGGGCGGGGGAGAATGGGCTTTCTATTGATGTTTGACACTTGGCGCAGTTGCGGGAGTGGAGGTGTCTTGGTTGGCGTTGTTGCATGCGGTTTTCGTGTCTTTGGTCGGGGCAGAGATGTGGGATGGGGATTTTCATTCGGCGATAGAAGCGGAGTTCTTGAGGGATGATTTTGTAGAGTTTTTCGCTTTGTTCACATTTGAGGATTTGTTTGGTGATGTCGTCGGTGGTTTCGCTAATGTGGCTGGGGATTTCATTGGTGGGTCCTTGGTGTTTGGTGCTGGTGTCGGCGTTGTTCCAGTTCCAGCCGCGTTGCAGGGCTGCTTCTTTGGTGAGGGGGTAATATTCCATCGATAGCGATTCGTTGTATCCATGTGGTGAATATTTTGGCGGCAGGAATTTGCCCCATTCGCCGGTGGATTTCATGTGTTCGATGATTTTGGGTAGTAGTTGTTCATATTCTTCTTGGGAATATTGTTTGTTGAGGATGCAGTATTTTTTGTTTTTTAAGCCAGCGCAGCCGAAGAGGTTGTTGCAGCTGTGGATGTGTTCGGAGTAGAGGATTGATTGGCTGTGGAAAACGTAGATTGAGTAGGCGGTTTGATAGGCTTCGATTGTGCCCATTGTGTGGTAGCAGAGTTCTGGTTTGATGTACATGTTCGAGCAATCCACGCAGTCTTTGCATTTAACACCGACCCAAAGGTTGCGGCAGTCCTGGCTGTCATTGATGTCGTAGCAGTTGGTGCAGTTTTGGGAGCTTTTGATAAAATCGCCGGTGCAGTTTTCGGAGTTGGTGATGTTGGCGTATTTGTGGATGCGTTCTTGTTTGAGTTTTTTGAGCACTTGTTTGGCTTTTTCGAAGTTTTCGTAGGCGCCCATGATTTGGTTGATCTTGGCTGCGTATTCTTCCTTTGATAATGGTTTGTTCATGAAGTGGTACTCCTTGTTTTGGAGGCCAGTGCAGAGGAAGCAGTTTTTGCAGCCGATGAGGTTTTCGGAAAACCAGCAGTCAGAACAGTTTTGGCTGTAGGACAGGAAGCCACAGTTGTAGCAGTTTGAGCAGCTGAAGCATTCGTAGCAGAGTTCTGAGTCGTAAAGATAAGAGCAATCGACGGAGTCTTTGCAGGTTTGGAGGAGTTTTGAGTAATAGCAGTCTTCGCAGTGTTCTGATGAATTGATAAGATGACAGTTTTTGCAATAGGCGGTGCCGGTGGTGTAAGGGCAGTTTTCGTTGCCGAGAGCGACGAGAGCAATACGGGGGACTTCGCGTTGGAGGTCGGCGAATTGTTCGAAGAAGGGGCGGTTAAAATTGTAGTCACGGCCGTAATCGATGGCGTCCCAGTTGTCGCTATTCCATTCTTCGGAGCTGTAGATGTTGAATGGTTTTCCCCAGGGGGCTTCGGGGGTGTAGACGGAAATTAGTTGTTTGCCGGAAAGGTCAGATTTGCGGTGGTAGAGGTGCTGTTCGTTGCGGTGGGAGGTGCGAATTTGGGAGCGACAGTCAGTGCAGTTTACGGGGTCGGGGAGTGCAATTTTTGTAGCGCCAAAAGTGAAAGTCATTTTTTGGAGGTGGCTTTTTTCTTCAGGGGTGATTTCGAATGGTGATTGGCAGGTTTGGCACGTAGGTATTTCTTAAGGAGAGGAGGCTAGGAATTAGGAGTTAGGAGGCTAGGGGAGTTTCGGCCTTTGGCCTCTTGGGTTAGTTTTTAGGGTGGTAGTATGTGCTTTTGGTGTTGATTGGTCAATACAGGGGTGCTGTTTGGTTGATTTGGAGTGTTGGTTATGCTTTTATTGTGGCGACTTGATTTGTATTTTGTTTTTGTAGAAATATTTTTACAACTTTATGGTTTTGGAGCTTTTAGAATTGGGGTTTACGGAATCGGAGGCGAAGGTTTATGTGGCGTTGTTGGAATTGGGGGCGTCGCCGGTGAGTGTGATTGCGAAGAAGGCGGGACTGAATCGGGTTGGGTGTTATCACACTTTGGATAAGCTGGTGGAGAAAGGTTTGGCCAATTTTTTCATGAAGGGGAAGGTGAAGTATTTCGTGATTGAGACGCCGGAGCTGTTAGTGAAAAAGAAACAAGAGGATTTGAGTCGAGCAAAGAAGGTTTTGCCGGAATTGATGTCGATTACGAATTCGTTATCGTATAAACCGAAGATTCAATATTACGAAGGTGTGGAAGGGGTGAAGAAGGTTTTTGAGGATGGGTTGGAAGCGGAAGGGGAGATGATTGGTTATACAAATTTTGGGAAGTTGTTGAGTATTTTTGATAATGATTATATGCGGGAATATATGGCGCGGAGAGTTGAAAAGAATTTGAAATTAAGGATGCTGTCGCCGAATACGGCGGAGGCGGTTGCTTATTCAGAGAAATTTTACCGCGAGGATTTTGATAAATACTTGGTAGAGATTTTTTTTGTGAACCCGGATGAGTTTATGTTTGATTATGAG
>CAYGJQ010000010.1:7867-30943 GCA_964350285.1 uncultured Candidatus Peribacteria bacterium
TCGGATATCTGGTGATCGGCTGTCGATTGTTTCTTTGCACTCGGATGAACTCATGGATTAAGTGATTCATAGTGGTGTCTATGCGAAGACTCAACGAGCGATTTTTAATTTGGCGTGGTTGGGGGCGACGAGTTTTGTAGCGAAGTGATTTTGTTGGCTTGATTTTTTGGCTTTCTCTGATAGATTTTTGGCCTGGTTTTAACTTTGTTTATGAGGAAGCTGGAAATTCAAGGGGGGGATTGTAAATTATTTGATCAGTCGGGAGAGGAAATTCATGGTTTTGAGATTGTTACTGATGATTTTTCTTTGCGGAAGATTATGGGGTATTTGGAGAGAGGAAAAGTGGCGAATGTTTATCTTTATCGGGGGCGGGGATTGGCGCTGGCGGAGTATCGAAACGCGGTGGAAGGAATTTTGACAATGGGAGGTGATGGCGAGTTTTGTTTCAGCTATGGTAATTCGATAATTCGTTTTGGATTAGCTCAACTTTCTGGGGTGAGTCGGGATACTTGTCTGTTTTTTGAGGAAGAGTTGGTTGATTCAATTGAAGATGTGAAGACGGGGGACCAAGCTGGAAAAGATGATTTTTATCCGATGGCCTATCAAGCTTTGACTGGTGAGGATCCTTTTTCGTTTGGAGTGCAGGCGGCAGTGGAGAAAGTGGCTAAATCATTGCATGGTTCGTTCTCGGCGATTGTGGAGGGGACTGATGATCGGAGTTTTCAATGGTTGACGTTGGGGGAGGATCCGATTTTGAATATTTATATTCCGATGAAGGATTTTGAGGCGCAGGGAGTTTTGCGAGTGGGGGCTGATTTTAGACTTGATGATGAGGAGGAGATTTTTCAATTTTTGGGCGTGGTGCATCAAGAGTATCCGATTCAGGCAGAAAATTTATATCAGTTGTCGGATAGTGGCTGTATTCATGTTTCGGTAGGGAGGCAGATGGAAGTAGGTGAGCAGCCCCGGGTGATTATTGTGATTGAGCCAGTTTATGAAGAAGAATAAAATTTTGACTTTTATTTTAGATCGATTAATCTGTGGTGGCTTTGATGTTTATTAATTTTTTTTTATATGTATAAAAATCTTTTCAGGTTCAGCTTTTTGGTGGTTTTGATGTTGTTGGCGGTTGGATGTAATGGTGGTGAGAGTCAGACTAATCAGCGGCAGGAGGTAATGGCTGATGAAAGCCGAAGTGTTGAACAATCTTTAATTGTTTATTCGGGGCGAAAAGAAAGTCTTGTGGGTGAGGTTGTGGAAATGTTTAAAAAAGAGACTGGGATTGATGTGCAAGTGAAGTATGGCGACACTGCCCAATTGGCAGCGTTGTTGATGGAGGAGAAAGATAAAAGTCCGGCGGATGTTTATTTTGCTCAAGATGCTGGGGCATTGGGAGCGGTTTCTAATGCTGGGCTGTTTGCGGAGCTTCCTAGTGAAACGACTGGAAAAGTTGAAGCTGGTTTTCGTTCGGTAAAGGATGAATGGGTGGGGGTAACCGGACGTAATCGAGTAGTTGTTTATAGTAAAGAAAAATTGTCTGAAGCTGATTTGCCAGCGGATATTTTTGGGTTTTGTGATCAGAAGTGGAAAGGGAAATTGGGATGGGCGCCGACTAATGGATCGTTTCAATCTTTTGTGACAGCGTTGCGGATGATTGAAGGAGAAGAGAAAGCGCGTGAATGGTTGGAATGTATTAAAGCTAATGAGGCGAAGGTCTATCCGAAAAATACGCCGATCGTGGCAGCGGCAGCGGCTGGTGAAATTGAAGCGGGTTTTGTAAATCATTATTATCTTCATCGCTTTTTATCTGAAGAAGGTGATGATTTTGGTGCGGCGAACGATTATCCTACTGCTGGTGATGCTGGTTCGTTGGTAAATGTTGCTGGGGTGGGAATTTTGAAGAGTGCGAAAAATGCGGCCGCTGCGCAACAATTTGTGGAGTTTATGTTGTCGGAGAAAGCTCAGTCATACTTTGCTCAAGAAACTCATGAGTATCCACTGATCAGTGGAGTAGCGATTGATCCGCGTTTGATGCCGATCACGGAAGTGCAGAAACCAGATTTGGATTTGAGTAAGCTTGAAGATTTGCAAGGGACATTGGACCTGTTGCATGAGTTGGAAATCTTATAAAGATTATGAATTTAATTGGAAAGAAAATTTTGAGATTGCTGATAGCAGCGGGGTTTGTCGCCCCGTTGCTTTATTTGTTGGGAGCGGTTTTAAATGATTGGAGCGGAATTGAATTTTTGCTGACTGGAAGGTTTTATTGGGTGCTTTTGAATACTTTTCTTTTGATGTTGGCGGTGTTGGCGGCGAGTGTGCCGTTAGGGATGTTTTTGGGATATGTGTTGGCGCGGAAGAATTTTCCGGGACGGCGAATGTGGGAAGTGGTTTTGCCGTTGGGGTTTGTGGTGCCATCTTATGTATTTGCGTTTGTGTTTTTGTCGCTGAGGATTTCGTTGATTGATGGATTTTTGGGGGCTTGGTTGGTGTTGGTTTTGATTACTTTTCCTTATGTGCTTTTGAACGTGAAAGTGGCGTTGCAGTCGGCGGATCCGGTGTTGGAGGATGCGGCGCGGGTTTTGGGGAAAGGTCGATGGGAGATTTTTCGAACGGTGACTTTGCCATTGATGAAGCCGGCGATGATTTCTAGTAGTTTGCTGGTGGGGCTTTATGTGCTGAGTGACTTTGGCGCGGTGTCGCTTTTTAATGTGAATACTTTGACGCGGGAAATTTATTTTCAGTTCACTTCTTCTTTTGATCGCGGACGAGCGGTGTTGCTAGCTGGCGTGTTGATGTTTTTGTCGACAGGGGTTTTAGCTTTTTCTTTGGGTAATCAACTGGGGTGGCGGAGTAAGGCGAAACGACGGATGAGTGATTTGCAGAGGCAAAGTTTAGGGCGATGGAAATGGTTGGTGAGTGGCGTTTGTGGAATGATGGCGATGATGGCGATTGGGTTTCCGTTGATGGTGCTTGGGTGGTGGTTGGTGAGGGGGTTGATGAATGGAGTAGCGGTGCAGTCGCAGTTTGGTTTTTTGGTGAATAGTGTTGGTTATGCTTTGGGGGCGGCAGTGGTTTCTTTGATTTTGGTCGGGGTGGCGGTGTGGTTGATTGGGAGGAGAAGTTCTTGGTCCAATCGAGTTTTAGAGACGGTGATTTATTTGGGGTATGGCACACCTGGGATTGTGGTGGCTTTGATTTTTGTGATGATGGTTTTGCAGTTTATGCCAGTTCTTTATCAAGGATATTTAGTTTTGTTGGTTGCTTATGTTTTTCATTTTGCGGCTCAGGCGTTTGGCGCGGTGAAGCAAAGTTTTTGTCAGTTGAATCCGCATTTTTTGGAGTCGGCGGCGACTTTGGGAAAATCGCGATTTGAGGCTTGGAAGGATATTGGAATGCCGTTGATGAAAAAAGGTTTGTTTGCTGGTGGTATTTTGGTGTTTTTGAGTGTGATGCGGGAGTTGCCGATTACCTTATTGCTAGCGCCGATTGGGTTTGATACATTGGCTACCCATATTTGGGCGGCGACCGATGAAGCTTTTTTTACTGAAGCGGCGTTGTCTGGGATAATTTTGATTACGATTTCCTTAATTGGATCATTAGCAATTTCTCATGAGTAAAGTGGTGATGAGATGTCAGGGATTGAAAAAATCGTTTGATCAGCGAGAAATTTTTGGTGATTTGAATTTTGAGGTGAAAGCAGGAGAATTTTTGGCATTACTTGGTCCGAGTGGAATTGGGAAAACTACTTTGCTGCGATGTTTAGCGGGGTTGGATCAATTTGATGGTGGAGAAGTTGATTTGAATGGGGAGCGGATGTGTAAGTTGCCGGCGAATAAACGACCGATTGGTTTGGTGTTTCAAGAAGCGGCGCTGTTTCCGCACATGACGGTGGCGGAGAATATTGCTTATGGAATCGGGAAGGAGCTAGGAGTTAGGAAGCTAGGAGCTAGGCAGGGGGCTGACCAAAGAGTTACGGAATTATTGCGGCTTATTTCGATGTCGCGTCATCGAGATGCGATGCCAGCTAATCTTTCGGCAGGTGAACAGCAGCGGGTGGCTTTGGCGCGGGCGTTGGCGGCGGAGCCGGAAGTAGTGCTTCTAGATGAACCGTTTGCGAATTTGGATGCCAATTTACGGATTAGTTTACGGATTGAGTTGAAGTCGATTTTGAAAAAGGCGAATCAGACGGCGATTTTTGTGACTCATGATCGCGAGGAAGCAATGAGTGTGGCTGATCGAATTGCGGTGATGATCGATGGTGAAATTTTGCAAATTGGAGAGCCGGAAACTTTGTATTTAAAACCTGAAGATAAACGAGTGGCTTTGTTTTTGGGATATGCGAATTATTTAGATGCTGATGGAGTGGCAGAAATTGGTGGTGAGATGGAAGTTGGCGATGGGGAAATGTTTTTTCGACCAGAAAGTTTGGTAATTGCGGCAGATGATTCTTCTGAACACACGGTAAAAAGGATTGAATATTTTGGTCACGATTTATTGGTGGATGTGCGGACTGCCGGTGGTAGAATTTTGCATGCGCGGATGTTAGGTCCGGATAATCAGTTTGCGGTGGGGGACAAAGTAGCATTGGCAGTAAAAGAACCTTGTTTTATCTTAATTTCATGAGAGTAGCAGTCTTATTATCAGGCGGAGTGGATAGTTCGGTGGCGTTGGCTTTGCTTAAAGAGCAAGGTCATGACGTTACTGCTTTCTATTTAAAAATTTGGCTCGATGATGAGATGGCTTTTTTGGGGGAATGTCCTTGGGAAGAAGATTTGAAATATGCGGAAGCGGTTTGTAAACAGTTTGATGTTTCTTTAGAAGTTTTGTCTTTGCAAAGAGAGTATTACGATGAAGTGGTGAGTTATGCGATTGAGGAATTGAAAGCTGGACGGACGCCGAATCCGGATATGATGTGTAATCAAAAGGTTAAATTTGGGAAGTTTTATCAGAAAGTTGATAAGTGGTGTGAAGATAATGGTGTGGAGAAATTTGAGAAAGTGGCGTCGGGGCATTATGCCTGGACGGAAATTGAGAATGGAAAAGCAGTGTTGAAAATGGCGCCGGATCCGATCAAAGATCAGACATATTTTTTGGCACACTTGTCCCAAGAACAATTGGCACGCGCGGTATTTCCGATTGGGAAATTTGCGAAAGCGGAGGTGCGAGAGTTGGCGCAGAAGTTTGATTTGGCGAATAAGGAACGGAAGGATTCGCAAGGAGTTTGTTTTTTGGGAAAGATTAAGTTTCGGGATTTTATTAAGCATAATTTGGGGGAAAAGACGGGGGATTTTGTGGAATTTGAAACTGGGGAGAAAGTGGGGGAGCATCCCGGTTTTTGGTTTTATACCTTGGGGCAACGGCGGAATCTGCGGGTTGATAACGGGCCATGGTTTGTAGTGAAAAAGGATCCGGAGAAAAATGTGGTTTATATATCTCGGAGTTATCACGATGAAGAAAAGGAACGAAATGAGTTTACGGTGGAAAATTTGAATTGGATTAGCGGTGAGTGGCCGGAGTCACTTGATGGTTTGGAAGTGAAGTTGAGGCATGGAGAGAATCTGTATTGTTGTGATGTTCACCGCGATGGGGAAAACTTGAATGTAAAGATTGATGGGCAGGATCAGGGGATTGCGCCGGGGCAGTTTGCGGTGTTTTATCGTGGGGATGTTTGTTTTGGCGGAGGAAGGATGGGGGGGAGATAGGAAGCTAGGAATTAGGAGACTAGGAAGCTAGGGGGGCCTTTGGCCTCTTTTTTAGGTTGTGTGGGGTTGACGGTTTTGGGCTTGGGTGGTTTAATGTGGGCCTTTTATTTAATGATATGGCTGGGAAGTTAGATCAAGATTTGGGGGTGGATTTGGTTGCTGAAGCTGATGGTGTTGAGCAATTGTCCGTGGATGATGGTGTGTCCGCTGTGATGACTGGGGCGGTGGCTGATTTGGTGGACGAGGTGATGGCGGATCAGCTGGTTTTGTCGGCGGAGCAGCAACAGGTTTTCGATGAGTTCAGACAATTGGGTGGCTTTTTGAGTGAAATTTGTTCAGTTGAAGGTTTGTGGCCGAATAATTTGGATAGGATTGAAGATTTGACTAGTGAAAAGTGGAATTTGGAGGGATTTAAGGATGATTTGGGTGAGGTGTGCTCACTAGATCATTTTGCTGAGATCAAAGATTCTGTGAAGGATTTTGTCGAAGAGGTAAAGCATCTTTACTTTCGTGAGAGAAGAGATGCTGATGTGTCAGTATCTTTTGAGGAAAGCGAGCATAGTAAGATTTTTTTTGAAGCAGTGGTGGCGCCAGTTTTGGAGATGATCGATCGAATTGGCATGAGTTGGACGATAGGTTTTATGGATGCTGGAGATGAGACCACTGAGAAGGTAAAGGATTTGGGAGATCGTTTGACTACTGATCATCTGACAAGATTTGATTCATCGGGCCTGATTGATTTGATTTCGGTGAGAGGAAGTTTGAATGAAGCCTTGATAGTGATTGAGCAGAGTAGTCAGTTTCAATGGTTGTATACGCAGTTTATCGGTGTGTCGCGGGAATTTTTGGCGGCTACTGGTTTTGAGGAATTTAGTTTTAGTGAGTTCGCTTATTATTATGCCAATTTGAGAGGGGATGCCTTTAAAGCGAATTTTTCAAATGTTATTAAGCATTGGAGGATTTTGAGGCCTTTTTTGCTTGAGGAGGAGGTTTATACCGAAGAGCGATTGGTGGCAGCAGAGCGTTTTATGGCTAGCGGATTGGTAAATAATGCTTCGCTTGAGGCGACTTATGGAGAAGGGGCTATTAATGCTTGTTTAGCTCCATTAGTTAATTTAAAAGTGGTCGACTATTTGCCAATAGTGATGATTTTAAGGTCTTTGTCAAATGAGGTGGTTTATTTTATGGAGCACGAGGGAGTTGATTCGGGAGAATTTATTGAAAAATATACTGAAGGTTTTTCAGAGGAGGATTATCAGCGGTTGTCGGCAGAATATGGCCAGGACTTATTGCACATTCGTAATTGTATGGTGGAAAAGGTTTTTGATCGAGAAGGGTACGAGAGTTTGATGCAAATTGTATGGCATTTTTTGAGAGAGGGAGATCCTCATTCTCAGGTGGCGGCATTTAGATACATTGAAACTAATGTTCAAGCGGGGCTTAATTATCAATTTGGCGAAGTGCTTCAATTGACCAAGGGAGAGGTTTCTTTTTTGGCAGATAAAGTATGGGAGAGTTTAATTAGTCGGGCTGAACGTCAGGTTGGTTGGGCGGTGAGATTGGTGGCCTCGGCTTATGAGGGGGATTTTTTGGCCGAAAAATATCGACGAATGATTTGTGAGAATGGTGAGATATTGGTGTCTTTGTTGTTGGATGGAGATGAGGATTATGAGCGTTTGGTGATAGCGGTTACTGGTATTTCGGATTTTGAAGCTGGAGCTTTGAGGGAACTTTTGGAATTGTTGGAGCGGGAGAAAATGATGTTTAGTGCTGATTTTTATCAGCCAAAATATTTTGCTCAGTATGTGGAAGCGGCGACGATTGAAGGCATTGAAGATGCTGTTAAGGGATTGTCCAACTTGGGAGGGTTTGTTTTGGATAATGTTGCGGTGCGGGCTTTGCCTCAGATTGTGGAGAATTTTGAAGAGGTTTCACAGGAAGTATTTCAGGCCAGGAAGCAATTGAATGGTTTTGTTTATAAGCCTTATGAGGATGGTAGTGGCAATGTGGTCTGGGAGCCGGGGCAGGTGCTGAATAAGTATTTTGAAACTGAATTGATGAATAATAAGGAATCAATTTTAGATTTGTTTGTGGATGTCGAAGAGGTTGAGGAGATTTATTTAGAGTTGATGTATGCGCTTTTATTAGAGCAACTGGTGGGGAAGGAGTTTTTGTCAGTGGAAGAGGCGAGGGCGCGAGCGGAAGACAAAGAGGCGGCGGCTAAATTTGTCACTGATTTAAAAAGTTATTTGGTGGCTGTAGCCGATGAAAATCATGGTTTGGCCGCTGGAAAAAGATTATTGGATTCGCGGTTGTGGCTAGGGCGAATAATAATGAATCCTAATTTTGTCCGGGATGTGTTGCGGCTTCCGGAGGAGGCGCCGGAAGTGGTGAAATATTGTTTTGGAAAAGGTATGCAGGGAGGTTTTGGGGTGAAGGCTTCTTTGAGCGTTTTATTTAGCGAAGATCTTTTTGGTCAGGCGATGAAAGTGCAGCATCTTTTGCGGGTTGGGGTGTCTGTGCCTCGAAAGATGTTTGATTATTTTGTAGCGAGATTCGAGAAAAAGATAGGTGAGTCGAATAGTCGATATCCAGTGTCCTTTATACCAAAAGTTAAAACAATTTCGCCGTATGCACCGCGTTCAGATGAAATGTATGATTATTTGGCAGTTCCTTTTGCTGAAGGTGATATTTCGCAACTGGTAGCGCGGACGAGATTGGAACAAGACGAGATTGAGAGATTGATTGAAAGCCAAGATGGGGTGCCGTTTAAAGAGTTTTCTTTAGGGGCAAAAAAGGTAATCTTGGGCTATTGGGTGCATCGTGTTTTTGATTTGAGTAATGACTTGCAGGCGCAGAAAGAGGCGAATGAAAGAAATAAATTATTAGCGGAAGAAAAACAAACGTTGGTGTTGACTCGTGGGATGAGGTTTCATGTTACCGCTGTGGATCAGGTGTTTGGGATGTTGCGGAATGGGAATTATGCTGGTGAAATTTTGGATGGATATGATACGGATTTATATCCATTTCACGTTGATCTTGGAGTGGTGGAGGAAAAAGATGAGGGGGCGGTTTCAAATTTTGGGGAGATGAAATATCAGCACTTGTTGGGAGGTGATGAACTTAGAAAAATTGATAGTTGGGGGAAGAAAGGGAAATTGGAGGAAAAGGGGCAGGTGTTTGTGCTGTATGGTGAAGAATTTGATTTTTTGAAGGAGCATCGGAGTTATCATATTGAGATAGAATGTGGGAAATTTTTGAATCATGAATTGGTCTTAGCAGGAGTGCCATCGGTGGAGGTGACTGGTTTGGTGGCGAGGAATGAGGAAGTGCTGAATCATCTGAAATTGGCTGTTTGCAACGGGCGATTTTATGTGCCGATTTATAATTGGCAAGGTGAATTAGTGTTTTCTTTTGCTGATTATCAGAAAATGAAGATTGATTATAATTTGGTGTCTCGGGTTGATTCTTGGGATTGGCATTGGAAAGTGAGAGCTAATGAGGTGAAAACTTCGAATACTGAAGGAGGTTTGTATATTGGGACGGATGATGTTGAGGATAAAGACGATTGTGGTTGGTGTGAGGTAAATGAGTTTTATTTAAAGAAAAGTTTTTTAGGTGAAGGCGCTCGTGTAGCGACGGAAGAATTGGCGGATCGGTTGTATCGGCGGGCGAAAATTAGAGTGCCGGAATCTGATTTTTTGTTTACTGAGGGGCGGTTTGTGCGGCGGACGAAATGGATTGAAGGAGAGGAGTTGTCGTTGGAAGAAGTGCAGCAGCTGCCGGGGTGGAAAGAAGGGGCGGCGATGGATTGTTGGTTGGCGAATTGGGATATTGCGCAGGGAAGGAATGTGATTGTCGTCAGTGAACTAGGTGATCAGCAGGTGGTGAGGTTGGATAATGGCGGGGCTTTGGATCGGCGAGGGCAAGGGATGATAAAAAGTCGATTTACGCGAATGGTGGGAGAGGCGGAATTTTTGGAGAATGAAAATTGGCATTATGCATTTGGAATGTTGCAGCTTTATCCAGGGCTGACTGAGGAAGAGATTAAAGATCAAGTGCGACGATTAAGTGTGAATTTTCCGGATGAAGTAATTGATCAAATGGTGGATGAAACTAAATGTATGAGTAAGCAGCAAAGATCAAAATTGAGGTATTTGCTGAAGGCGAGGAAGGAGTATTTAGTGAATCGTTTTATCAAAGGACGGGATAAATGGGAGGCCTGATTTAATTTTTAAACTTTTTTAAATGGGATTGGATGATAAAGAAAAATTGTTGTTGTCGGATGAAGTGCTTGAAAAGAGTGTGGAGGTTGATGTGAGTGATTTGGATTCAGTGGAAGAGGTGGGCTTGGAGTTGAGGGTTGGAGTGGAAACTGTGGATTTGGTTAATTTGGCGCAGACGCGTTTTCAAGAGTTATTGGCGGTTTTGGATTTTGATGATTTGACTTATGAAGGTGAAATTATTGAGGTGGATATCAGTGAATATGAACGACGATTGAATTTGGTGAAAGAGCAGATTGAGTTGGCGATGATTGATGAAGTTGTTGGGGTAGAAGGGCGTTTGAATTTGATGAAAGCGACGTTTAATGCGGTTGATCGGGCGGCTCAAAATTTGAGAGAATTTTATCTTTGGGGGCAGAAAGTAGGAGGAGGAGAGATGCATAAGGGATGTGTGGCGAGAGAAGTTGAAATGATGTTGAAGGATTTATTGTTTTTTATTACTGATCTTGCGGAGGAGTGGAATGGAGGGATTCTGTGGCAGGAGGTGCGAACTCCTGGTGTTCAGCGGGTGGTTGAAAGTTTGGACGGTGTTTTTGAGAGTGAGGGGTTGGAGGAGTTTGTGGGTTCGTTTTGTTCAAGGATTGAAAACTGGGAAGCTTATGTTCAGGCTTATGCTTTGTGGGAAGATGTCACGATGGCTTTGCAGCCGGAGGTGGCGAAATGGGGCATCGAATATGGAACGCGGACAGTGGTGGATGCAAAGAATGTTTATTATGAGGCGAAATTTTTGATGAAGAATACTAAATGGGGGTCATGGTCGATATTGAAGTCGGCTTTGTTGAAAAATGAGGTTTATGCTGAGCAGCAGGTTGATGCGATGGAGAAATCTTGGCTGGATGGAGCGCTGCGGGGGCTGATGTATTTTGTGAAGGCCGATAATGTGATTGGTAGTGATGCGGAAGATATTGCGATATTTGAGCGGTTGTTTGATTTTCAGCGGTTGGATTTTTTTGTGGAATTGGTGTTTGTGGCGTTATTGATTAAAGATTCTGGCCAGCGAGATGTGCGAATAGATTTGCAGTTGAGAGCGCAGAAGTTATTGCAGGACGCTGAGATGCTGGCTGAATTTGAAAGTCGATTTGGTGGGGAGATTGATTTTTCGCGGTTTTGTGAATTGATAGCGAAGTATCCTACTTTTAAAAGTGAAGAGGCTGAGGTAAATGATGAGGTGCGGCAAGAATTGGATCAGCTGCATCAGATTTTGTTTCAGGTGCTGAGCGCATTAATGGCAAAAGAAGATGAAGCGTTTCAGGAATTTTTGTATTTAGCGATTTTAGATATTGATCATCGTTATGTTTCTGAGGGTTTTGGCTTGTTTATTAAAAATTGTCCGGATAATCAGTTTATTCAGAGTTCGATTAAAGACAAGGTAATGGATGGGATTTTTTCTGATGGTGATTTGGAGCTGGCGAAGGCGGTGGGAGAGTGGCAAAAGGAGGGGATAGTGGATGGGGTTTTTGATCAATTTGAAGAAAGATTGGCGCCATATTTGAAGTTGGCGGAGATTCCGGGGATGAGTTCTTTTGTTCAGGCGTTGCGGGATAACGGTAACTTTAAGTTGTCGGAGAGGAATGTTGATTTGATGCCGGATATTTTTAGAAATCGTGGATCGATATTGTCTGAAGTTACTGAATTAGCGGGTTATATTTCTAGGTATCAATATGATCCTTATGCAGATAAGGCTTATACAGCAGATGGTGGGGAGATTAGGATGCTTCACGAGTGGCCGAAGGATTTAGTGTTAAAGCTGATCAGTGCGCGGTTTCAAAATATGTCGAGATATTTGGGAACTTATTTGCTGGGATTGCTATCTGAGGAGGCGAAGGATTTTGAGGATTGGTTTTTGGAAATTTTGTTTGTTCAGGCGCTTCACGCTCAAGGGGTGAGAGAAGAAAAATTTGAAGGTGGTGGTTTTAGGCGGGAGAGGCTGAAGGCGTTCAATCAGGTGTTTCGGCGTTTTTGGCGGAAACTGAATGAGATTGATGGTGAGAAGATTATTGGAGGAAAGAGGACTTGGGATTTATTGGAGATGGTGGAATTGATGGCGAAGCGGCCGGAGAAATTTGATCGATTGATGGATTTGGTTGATCAGGCTCCCAATTTGTTTGGTTGGTCGATGCGTGATGGTGGAATGTTTTGTGAGGGGCGGAAGTATATGCTGACGAGTTTTATTCGTGAAGAAAATATGGAAGAACGGATTTTATCCTTGGAGCAAATTTTGACTGAGGCGGGAGATGTGCGGGAGCAGATATTTGCGGTGATTGAGGCGGCAATGCCAGAAGCTTTTGTGGATAAGGAGAGTAAGTCGATGGTGGAGATTAACGGTGCAAGGTTGCCGTTTGAGGAATTGAATCGGGAAGATAAATTGAGGGTGTTGAAAGATATTCATCGGGAAGTGGTGGATCAGAGTTTAGTGGCTCGGACAGAAGGTGAGGGTGAGAAGGCAAAGGAAGTGCCGAAAACAATCAATTTTCACCAGGGGATGAGATGTCATTTAACTTCAGTAGATGCTTTGGCTCAGATTTTGACGGCGGGTAATTTTCCGGGGGAATTTACGATGGAAGGGAGGAGTGATGCCTATCCATTTCATACTGATTTATTGGTTTTGCCAGAAGATGTAAATAATTTTGGGGCTGTTTTGGATTTGCCGATGCCACATTTGCCGAATAATCATCAGCCAACGGAAGTGATGTCGCCGAAATATTATGGGAGCAGTGGACGATTTGGGGTGGCAGGGCGGATTGGATTGATTTATCCGCCGATGTTGACCGAAAGGAGTTCGTTTCCACTCCATGAAGGAGAGGAATTGAAGCATCATGAATTGGTTTTGGGAGGGCTTCCAGTTGGTGATATCCAGGCGATTGTGGTTTTTGATCGGCGGGCTGCTGAGCAGGCCCTTTTGGCGATGGTGCATGTTGGTTATTATTTGCCGGTCTATTCATTGGAGGGGGATTTGCTGGTGCAGTATGATGATTATTTACAGAAAAAAGAGGATTTGGGGGCTGTGGCAGCGATTGAAAATTGGGAAGGTGCTTGGCCGGCGGGACAAGATGAGGTTGGTAGTGGGGGGATGGATGGCGGAATTTATTATCAGCCAACAGTGGAGGGGATGGAAAAGCATTATGTGAAATTTGGCAATGTGCATGATTTTGGGCAGGTGGCGCGCGAGATTATTGCGGATCGGATGTATCAACGAGCTGGGGTGAAAGTGGTGAAATCTGAGATGGTGAAGGTGAATGGCAAGATTGGGCGGCGAACGAAGTGGGTGGATGCTTTGTCGAAACAGGGAGTAGATGTTTGGTCCCATGAGGATTGGAAAGCGGGAGCAGTGATGGATTGGTGGTTGGCGAATTGGGATGTGGCTAATGAGAGAAATGTTTTGATGGTTGAAGGTGATAATGGGACGGAAGTGGTGCGGCTGGATAATGGTGGAGCATTAGATAAGCGGGCCTCAGGTGAAAGAAAGGAAAGATTTGGAGGGGTGGTATTGGAGGCTTTTACTAATTTTGATTCTCAACGGCCTTTTAGCGAAGGAATGAGACAGTTGTATCGGGGGCTGACAATTGAGGAGATTCGAAGCCAAGTGAAAAAGTTGAAAGAAAATTTCACTGATCAGGTGATTTTGGAGATCGTTGAAAGTGTGCCGGGGATACCGCTTGTTGATATATGGGTATTGGTGGAGGTTTTAAAAGGGCGTCGAGATTGGCTGTATCAGGCTGTTGTTGAATTAGGGATGGATTTGGGTGAGGAGGATCGTTTGTATTGGCTTCAAGCAGCTGAGATGGCGGGGTGGGGTTGACTTGAAGGGTGAAACATTGTTTACTCGTGGCACGTTTCTTTGAAATAGCGGCGCTTAAGGATATAGGTGCCAGGACAAATGCTTTAGTCTTGGCCAAGGATGGTTGAGGCATGGGCGAAAGGAGAAGTGAGATGAAGTTGCACGTTGATGCTCTTCCGGCAGGTTTGGAGTTTTTGCTGCAGGCTGTGCTGGAAGACAAGTGGACTGAGGCACTTTTGCGAGACAAGGTGCTCGCAGAGATTTTTTGGTACCACCGTCGTCCGGAGCAGTTTCCACGAATCGGGATCAAATGGGTGGTCAATCTGTTGGAAGGCAAGATTGTCTTTTTGCAGATTGCTACCACTCAGGCTTGGGATCTTTCTCGGCTGGATCAAGGTCAGCCGTGCTGGCAAGCCGAAAAAGGTTACTGGCACCAATTGAGCCCGAAGATGAGTGGTCTTTGGGTGCTGGAGGCTGGGAAGGAAATGGTGCGGCCAATTACTGATGGGGGTGAACTTGGTAAGATAATGAAGCTTGCTGGGTTTAATTCAAAGGTCTGGCCTGAGTTGGGAAGTGGGACTGAAACAGTTCCGCTGGGGGCGTTTCTCGAAGAAGTCTTTGTGCCGAAGGACGCAAATCGTGGGAGGCTGACCCGTGAAGATTTCGTGGGCCCGATCCAGAACCGTCTCGACGGTGGCTCCGGACGTTTGCGTTATGGAGAGCACGTTGCCGAAGACAAGGCCCTCCCCGCTGACTCCGATGCTCCAGCCAATGATCCTTCCTCCACCCCTGATCCCTAAGCTCCCAAGTTTCGAAGAAAGGCCTCAGCTTTTGCAGGTGCACCTTGCTCGTTGATCGAGTAGTTGGTGACGAGCAAAGCTGAGGTTTTTTCGCATGTTGAAAAAAAATATATTTAGCTATCATATTTAATATTTATAAATATAAATATTAAATATGAAGACGGTGATTACTTTTACGAGTACTTTGTCGGCACGTTTGTTTGATTGGGTTTCGGATTATGCGAAGGAGCGGAAAGTGACAAAGCGAAAGATTCTGGAAGAGGCTTTGCAGCGGTGTCGACGTGAAGTGAAACGTGAGGCAATGGCAGCTGGATTTCGGCGAGCAGCTAAAGATCCAGAAATATTTGCGATGGCGGAATGGGGAATGGAGGATTATTTTGAACAACTTAAAAAATTTGATTAATGAAACAGAAAGAAATTTATTTGGCGAATATGGGGCCGGTGAAAGGTTGTGAGCAGGATGGTGTGCGTCCAGTGGTAGTGGTTTCGGGTGATACGATGAATGATAATTTGCCGCTTTTGATTGTCTGTCCGATGACTTCAAGTATCAAAGGTTATCCGGCAACGGTTTTTTTGAAAAAAAATAAGGCAAACGGTTTGAAGGAAAACTCGGAAGTTTTGTCTTTTCAGGTTCGGTCAATTTCCCCAACTAAGCTGATTAAGAAGCTGGGGAAGGTGACGGATAAACAACTAGATCAAATAGTGAGAGGAATATTTGATGTGATTGATTACTAATTCAAAAATTTAAACCGCTTATCAATCCATTTATTATTCTCGAAGACTTTTTTGTCGTCGAAGTAGAGGGTGGCTTTGCCCCATTTGAAATTGAAGATTAGATCCCAGTGAACGCTAGAGTCATTGCCGTTTGGGCATTCGTCGTAGCATTTGCCGAGGGCCATGTGGAGGGATTTGCCCATTTTTTCATCGTAGAGAATCAAGCGGGTTGGCTCGGTGACGGCGTTGTTGAGACCGAAAGCGAATTCGCCGTAGTAGCGAGAGCCTTTATCGGTGTCTAATATTTGAGTAAGGGCTTTGGGATTGTTTGATTCTTCGGCAATTACTTTTCCGTCTTTGAGAGTAAGTTTTACCCAGTCGAAATCATGGCCGCGGTAGCGGGTGGGGACATTGTATTTGATTACTCCATTTACTGAAGTGCGAATAGGTGAGGTGAAAATTTCGCCGTCGGGGAGATTGCATTTGCCGCAGCAAGCTTTCCAGTTTTGGTTGGCAATGCCAACTTTTAGGTCTGTTTCTTCGCCTTTGATGTGAATTTCTTTTACTTTTTTCATCAGCTTAATGAATTTCATTTGGATTTTTTCTTCTTTTTTCCAGTCCTTGATACAGCTGTCGAATACAAAGTCTTCCCATTCTTGTAATGGTTTTTTGGCGGTTTGGGCGTAGGCTTGGTTTGGGTAGTAGAAAAGGCACCAGCGGGCTTGGTGGAGAATGTCGGAGATTGGTTTGCGGGCTTTTTGGGACATGATTAATTTTTTGTGGGGGATTGAACCAGTTTCGTAGGGGTTTTCGTCTGCGACAATTTGAACCATGGCGTCGAAATTTTTGGCCCACTTTTTATCCATTGGGTCAGTGTATTTGAGTTGATTATCTTTGGCATGTTTGTGGAAAATGCGGCTGAGTTCGCTGACGGTGAATTTTACTTCTACTTTTAAGGCGCCGGCTTTGACACATTCGCGGTAGATCTCGCGGATCAACGGATACGAATCAAAACCGTAACCAACGAGAAGAATCTTTTCGCCTTTTTTGACAGCGATCGAATAGTTGGTGATGATACTGGCTACTTTTTTGAGTTTTTCACTGTCGACCATGATTGATAGGAGGCTAGGAATTAGGAAGCTAGGAGCTAGGGGGCGGCCTCTTAAGGCCTTTAAGGCTGATGCCCGATATTTAGTTTAGCAGAATTTGAATGAAGGTTTCAGCTGATGGCTATCAGGAGAGTTTCAGCCTTTGGCTTCTTAAGGCCTTTGAAAACCTGAAAGCTGGTAGCTAATACCTGATAGCTTTTTCATCTGTTCCAACTGTAGAATATTCTCGTTAACTAATTTTTTTATGGAAATTTTTATTCCGGAATCAGAAGTGCGGTTTGAATTTATGCGTAGTTCGGGGCCGGGGGGGCAGAATGTGAATAAAGTGGAAACGAAAGTGCGGTTGTTTTGGGATTTTGGTGAGACGAATGTTTTGAGTGAGGGGCAAAAGGAAACGGTGCGGGAAAAATTGGAACATCGGATGAATAAGAATGGGGAGTTGTATGTGAGTGTTGATGAAACTCGTTCTCAGGAACAGAATCGTCAATTGGCGGTGGATCGGATGAGGGAATTAGTGGCGAGGGTTTTGTTGGTTCATCCGGAGCGAAAGTTGAAAGTGCCGAAAAAGGTGAAGCGGAAGAGGCAGGCTGAGCGGAGGGAGGTGAAGGGGCGTTTGAAACAAAAAAAGAAACTGAGGAAGGATGTGCGAGATTGGGATTAGCGTTTTAATGCTATACTCCACTAAGTCATTTAATTTTTGCCTATGTGTTTTTCTGCGACTGCGAGTTTTGTAGCGAGTGGTGCTTTAGCTGTTACGGGTGGTGCGAGTGTGGTGAAAGTGAAGAAGTGGGAAGAGTATTTTTTGGCAGCGGTGCCTTTTTTGTTTGCGGTGCAGCAATTTCTTGAAGGATTGGTATGGTTGAGTATTGGCAGTGGGAATGGGCTGACTACTAATTGGTATGCAGCTTATGGGTTTTTGTTTTTTGCGTTTGTGGTGTGGCCGACTTGGGTGCCTTTGACGGCCTTTTTATTGGAGCCGTTGAAAAAGAGGAAGTTAATGATGTTGCCTTTTTTGGGAGTGGGGATTTCAATGTCGGCTTTTTTGGTTTATGTAATGTTGACCGATGAGCTATTTGTGAAAATGGAGGGGAGTCATCTTCACTATATTTTTTTGCAGGCTGGTGATTTTAGTAGTTTGGAGAATTTAGTTTATGTCGCGGCGGTGGTGGTGGCGCCAATGCTTTCGAGTAGGCGATTTGGGCAAGTGGCAGGAGTGTTGGTTTTTGCCTTGTATGTGATTGCGAGTTTAGTTTCGCGGGAGATGTATGTGTCGGTGTGGTGTTTTTATGCGGCGGTTCTTAGTTTGGGGGTGCTGTGCTGGTTCCGACGGAAATGATGAGGGAGGGGAGGAGATTAGGAGCTAGGAATTAGGAAGCTAGGAACTAGGAAAGGTTGCAGTTATTGGTTTTAGGATATCAGGAGAATACTTGTTTGTGAGGAAGGTATTCTGATGCGGGGGTAGGTTGAATTGTTTAGTTGCTAGTTTGGGCGAGGTGATCAAAAAAGAGGGCCTTGAGTGGACCCTCTTTTTTTGATGTTTTTAGAATTTTTCTAAGCCGACTCTCAAGTCTTCAATCAGGTCTTCTTTGTCTTCCAGCCCGACTGAGAAGCGCATTAGCCCATCAGCGAGGCCCATTTTTTCGCGTTCTTCTTTTGGAATTGAGGCATGGGTCATTGAAGCGGGGTGGTCGACGAGGGATTCGACCCCGCCGAGGCTTTCAGCGAGAGAGAAGATTTTTAATCCGGAGATGAGTTGTTTGCTTTCTTCTAATGTGAGGTCGAATTCGACAGATACCATGCCACTGAAGCCGGTCATTTGTTTTTTTGCAATTTCATGGCCGGGGTGAGATTCGAGTCCGGGGAAGTAGACTTTTTTTACTTTTGGGTGAGTGGAAAAGAATTCAGCAACGGCGACGGCGTTTTTTTCATGGCGTTCCATTCGGACGGCGAGAGTCTTTAAGCTTCGGGTAGTCAACCAACAATCGAAGGGGCTGGGGTTCAGTCCTACAGCCATTCTGGCGAAGAGCATTTTGTTGTTGAATTCTTCGTCACGGGTAATCAGGGCGCCGCCGATGAGGTCGGAATGGCCGCCGATGTATTTGGTGGATGAATGCATTACGGCGTCAGCGCCGAGGTCTAGTGGTTTTTGGAAATATGGTGAAGCAAAAGTGTTGTCGACTACAGAAAATGCGCCGTGTTCACGGGCTTTGGCGGTGACTTTGGCGATGTCGGTGATTTTGAGGAGGGGATTGGTTGGGGATTCGATGAAGATGAATTTTGGTTTTTGGCTGAGTGCAGCTTCGAGAGCGGTTTCATCGTTGAAGTCGACGAGTTCGAAGTCGATACCGAAATTGGAAAATACTTTGGTGAAGAGGCGATAAGTGCCGCCGTAGAGGTCGTTGATGGCGATTACTTTGTCGCCTTGTTTGAGGGTTGAAGCCATGGCAGTGATGGCGCCGAGACCGGATGAGAAGACGGTAGCGTGGGTGCCGTTTTCGAGGGCAGCAAGGGTTTGTTCAAGGTTGCCGAAGTTGGGGTTTTTGTAGCGAGTGTAATCGGAGTATTTGAACTTGCCGGGGGCTTCTTGGATGTAGGTAGAGGTCATGTAGATTGGCGGGATCATGGCGCCATATTGTTCTTCGGGTGCTTGGCCGACGTGGACGGCTTTGGTGGAGAAATGCATGGGGGGAGGATTAGGAGTTAGGAATTAGGAGCTAGGAGGCTAGGTTGGTACGGCCTTTGGCCTCATTAGTTTTAAAATAAAAAAGGCCTCTTGGGGAGGCTTTCGAAATCATTATATTGCGAATCGGCCTCTCAGGTGAGTGGTTGGATAATGTAGCAAATAATGATTGAATTTTGGTTTGTCATTGCTTTGATTAGATCTTTCTTTGTATAGCAGTGGATTTTTTAAAAGGCAAATTTTGTGGAGCTGAGTGAGCTGTATTAAGCGACTTTGAGGTTTTTTAGTTTGTTTACTCGCTCGTGCATCGGTGGGTGTGTTGAGAAAAATTTGGCGAAGTTGGCGTTGCGGAAAGGGTTGGCGATGAAGAGATGTGAGGTGGCTTCGTGTTTTGGTTGGAATTTTAGAGGATGGTGGCTGTGTTGATTGTGGAGTTTGGTGAGTGCACTGGCTAAGGCATGCGGATCGCGAGTGAAGCGGGCGCCGGTTTCATCGGCCATGAATTCGCGGGAACGAGAGACGGCCATGTGGATCAGGCTGGCGACGAGGGGGCTGAGTAAGGCGAAAGCGATTAGTCCGATGGCACTGGCTGGATTGCGATTATCACGTCCACCGAAGATTCCGCCGGTGAAATAAAGTATTTGAGCGAGATATGAAATTGCGCCGGCGATGGTTGCGGCCATGGTTGAGATTAAGGTGTCGCGGTTTTTGATATGGGCCATTTCGTGAGCGATGACACCTTTGAGTTCGCGTTTATCTAGTAATTCTATGATGCCGTTGGAAAGGGCGATGGCGGCGTGTTTGGGGTTGCGTCCGGTGGCGAAAGCATTAGGGCTGGCCATGGGGACGATGTAGGCTTTTGGTTTTGGTAATTGGGCGGCGTGAGCTACTTCTTCAATCATGTGGTGAATTTCACGGTGGGAATTCGGAGAAATTTCTTCGGCCTTATACATTTTGAGAACGATTTTGTCGGAGAACCAATAGGATCCGAAGTTCATGATGAGGGAAAAGATGAAGGCGAATCCGGCGCCAGCTTGGCCGCCAATGTAAAGTCCACCGAGCATTAGCAATCCGGTGAGTGCCGCCAAGAGAATCGTGGTTTTTAGTTGGTTTTTAAACATGTGGCATTGGGTGATTAGCACTCTAGAGTTTAGCGTGCTAATTTTTGTTGTCAATTGGGTTGAATTTTCCTTTTAAAAGGCCACAGAAATGCCGCAGCTGCAGCTGGCTTTGGTGTTGGGGTTGATGAATTTGAGGCCGCTGCCTTGGAGGCCGCTTTCGTAATCGACGATTGATTCGTGGAGTTTTCCGAAAGTGAAATCGTTGAGGTAAAGTTTGATGCTGTCGGAGAAAGCGTAGATTTTTTCGTCTTCTTTGGGGCGGTCTTGGTAATCGTATTTCATTGAAAATCCAGCACAGCCGCCGGCTTCGATGCGGATGCCGAGGCCGGGTTTGCCATTCGCTAAGCCGTGGATGGCGTCGTAGGCTTTTTGGTTGAACATCATGCCGGCTACCTTGTAGTAGGTCTTGTTTCCTTCTTGGATTTCGACGGTTTTGAAGTCTTCGCGACCAGGTTCTTTTTGGGAATTGGCGGCTTCTTGGTCGCGGCGGAGTTTTTCGATTTTGGCGACCATCATGGTGATTGCTTCGTCGTCGAAACCGTGGAGTTTCATTCCTTCTTCGAGAGATTCCATGCTATTGGCACCACATCCGACACAATGGAGGCCTTCGGCGAGCATTACTTCTACCGCATCGGGAACGATTTCCAAGATGTCGGCGATGGTCATGTCTTTGGTGATCATTTTTTGTAGGAGGCTAGGAATTAGGAGCTAGGAGGCTAGGGGGGGCGGTCTTTGGTCTCTTTTAGCTTTGGGATTATGTTTTATGGGGATTGGGGTGTCAATTGGGAAGTTTAGTTGGACTGTTTGACTTTTTGGGTTTTCATTGTAGAATGAATTCCTTTTTAATTCAAATTTACTGATGAAAGAATTACAAGAAGAACAAATTGAGGTGGTTGAGGTTGGTAGTGCTATTTCTGATAGTGAATTTTTGGGGGTGGAAGAAGTTATTGATTATTTGGTGAAAACTTTTGGTGAAGATGCTTTAAAGGTGATTGATGGGCCGCTGCCTTTGATCGAGGTAGAGAGGTTGATCCAGAGGTTTGTGGAAGAAAATGGTGATTTATATGGTCTCGAGGAATCTTTTCGAGAAAATAGAGATTATTGGCGAATTGTTTCTCAGGGGTGGTTTTATGGGTTGGCTAATCGTTTATTGAATGAAGAGGGGTTTGAGGGTGAGGTTGATTATGATTTGATGGATGAAATTCAGGTGCTGTTTGAATTGTTGAAACATGGGGATGAGGTGTCTTTGATGCGAATGGTTTTAACCGATCCGGATTGTTTTGACGAAAAGAAAGCATTTAAAGTGAAAATGATTCGATCAGTGGTGATTAAGGTTTTGTGGCGGTTGATGAATCAGGTTGATCATGTTCAGCGCGAAGCGGTTTTAGGTTATTTGAATGATATGGAAGAAGTTTGGTGTGAGGATGATTTTGCTCGTTCGGCTTATAACTTTGGTTATCGCCAAGATTATTATGATTGTAATGAGCTTTCAGGAATGGAGATTGTGCGGCGATTGCAATTTCAGGGGGGCGGACATTTTGATGCTCAGAAAATTTTTGTAGAAATGGCGAATTTCCCACCCTGTGCTTTTTTGGAGCAATTAGATTTGGGGAACATCGTTTTAGATGATGAGACGAAGGCGGCTTTATTGAAATTTTTAGGGTCGGAGTATTTAGAGAACTTGAGGAAGATTGTATTTACGGGGATCGTTATTGATCAAGATGTAGTGGCTGCTTTAGCTGGTTTAATTTGTGATGGAAAAATTGAAGTGATTGATTTGGAAAACTGTTTTATTGCTGATGATGTTTGGGCGGAAATTAATAGTTGGGGGTATGAGATCGAAGATAGAAGTACCAGTTCGTTTGAGTCGAAGTATCGGGTGAAGGTGGGGCATTAGTTTGGAAAAAGGGAGAGAAGGTCGGTGGAAAAAAGGTAGGGCCGACCTTCTCTTTATTGACTGCAAACATCAAGATCTAGCGACAAGAAAGTGTGCGTGCTTGGTGTTTGTTGTCAGAAGTTTAATCAAGCGGTAGTGGGAAAGGGGTCTTCGGTTTCTTGTGGTGGTTGGAATTCTGGGGAATCGTTGACGATTTTGAGAGTTTTCAGAATCCAGACTGCACCGTAAGTCAGCGGGACCGTTAAGAAAAAGCCCAGTTTTGCTTGGGCCGCCATTGTTGGTGAGATGAAGCCTTTTGATTCAGCCATTGCCACAAAGAAGATGGCGACGGTACCGTTGACAGCGGCGAGAATCGAAAGGCCAACGATTTGAGAGGAAGGGGTTTTGCCATAGACATTTTCGGGGTCTCGTCGAGACCAGGCGCGACCCAGGAATCCACCGATATTGATACCGATGATTTTTCCTCCCATTCCACCAATGAGGCAAGCAGCGGTGAGCCAACTCCAGCTGGAACTGTCGAGAATATTGATGGCGCCGTTGACCAGGCCAAAAACAAGCAAGACCAGCGGAATATAGGGCTCAGTTGCATGATGGAGTTTTTTCTTAACATCAGGAGGGGCCATGATCAATGCGATACAGCCTCCGATCACCCATTCTACTCCAGCCAGATACAACACGAAGGTGTTGGCAAAGGCGAGGAGTGCCCAGAAGGCGGTGGACTTGATTTCCACAACCCATTGGTACTTTTTGCGGGTGGAGGGGCGGCCGTCTTCTTGGATGATGAAGTTGATTACTCCTTGTTCACCGCAGAAGAAGGTGAAGATCATGACGCCGACGGCAAGGAACATCCAGGTCTGATCGACAGATTGAGCGTATAAACCGGCAAGAATGCCGATGCCACCGAGATCATCGCCGACTGCGAGGATCAAGAGCCCGGCGACGAGAAGTTGCAATACGCGTTCCATCCCTTTCGTGAGGATTTTACTAGC
>CAYGJQ010000011.1:0-13854 GCA_964350285.1 uncultured Candidatus Peribacteria bacterium
CTTAGGTGTTAGGGCTTAGGTGTTAGGGCTTAGGTGTTAGGGCTTAGGTGTTAGGTGAGGTTCGGCCTGCGGCCTCTTTTAAAGGTCTTTAAAACTGAAAGCTGGTAGGTTTTAACGGAACTGCGGCAATTCACAATCTTCGCAAAGACCAATATCAAACAATTTTGCGCGATATTTCATCACTGTATCTACGTAGGTAGCGTGGCTCCAGGTGAGGGGGGCTACTGATAGTGGGGCTCCGGATAGTGGATGTAGTTGCTCAGGTAGGATGCCGGCGGAATTGGCGTGCTTGGTAACCCAGTGGAGGATTTGAAGCGGCTCTTGGAAGTCTTTGCCCTCTTTAGCAAGGGCGATTTTCCAATTGGCATACCAGAGGGTGGTGATAATCCAGGGGTTTCCCGGGATGGCGGGATGGATATTGCGATCGTAGTCGATCTGGTAATTGTCGCCGGTGTAGCGAGAAATTCCACCGATATCAGTAGGAACCCAGAGATGTTCTCTGATCGCTTCCATGGTTTTGACTACCCGCGGATCGTCGGGAGGGAGGACGCCCATCATCCAGATGAAGGCCATACTGGCGTCGATGGTTGGGTCGTGGCCGAAGACTTCGCCGTTGTTTACTTGGACTTTTTTGAGGAAGCGTTGGTGTTGTTCGGAGTAGAGGTGCTTGCAGATGGCTTCGCGGATTGCTTGAGATTTTTTGAAGAACATTTCAGCGTCGGCGTGATGACCTGTGGCTTCAGCTAGTTCGCTGGCGCTGCGGAGGCCGGCGTAGGTACAGGCTGCTGTGTAGGTAAAGACACCGCGTTGTTCTTCCCAGAGGTCGTAGCTTGGCAGAGGGAGGCCGGTCTTTTCATCGCAGAAATTCATTAAGAATTTACCGATGCGAAGAATGAAGTCGTTGTAGAATTCTTGAATAACCTCGGTTTCTTTGAATCGTTGATGGTAATTGGCCATGGTTACGAGCAGGAGGGCGGTTTCATCTTCTTGGATAGGCAATTGTTGTTCATTGTCTTTGTATTTGGCATGCCATGATGAACCAAGTGAACCGTCGGGGTTGTATTTATGAAAAACGAAACCTTCGTCGGTAACGAGATCGGCGCAGAACTCGAGGAATTCACGGACGATTTGGCTGTAACCGGTATTGCTGAGTGACATTGCAACTAATGCACCGTCACGGGGCCACATGTAAGTATAAGTGTCTTTGTTGAATTTCATAATGTCAGAGTCGTTGGCGGCGATGATGGCTCCTTTATTGTCGATTTGAGTGCGGATAATCAAAAGACTACGTTTGAAAAGTTTGACGATTGACTCGGGGAGATTGCTGAAGTCGAAATCTTGCTTGTTTACCCATTTTTTCCAGTAATCTTTGGTGTGGTCGTAGATCACGGATGGAGTGAGATTCAATACCCGGTCATTGCCGTCTTCGATGTCATGATAAGACTTTCCACAAACTAGCCAGAGATTAAGGATGCGCTTGGCGTAGGGGTCGAAATTTTTGCGGAAACCGACGGTTGAATCAACCGACCCCTGTTCGACGGGATTCCCCTCTAGTTTGCCGTCTTCAGCGTCGCGCCAGGTTCCTTCTTTCCCTTGGTAATGACTTTTTCCAACACAATATTCATGGATGCCTTCGCCGTTTTCCCACTGGCCGTTTACCAGGAAGTAGCGGTGTTGGCGGTAGTGAAGGACGGCGTTGAATTTTGGTTCGTAGATTGCGGTATCAAGGGCTTTGCTGCCGTAGAGATGGAAGTCGTGACCGAAGAAAACTTTGATTTCGCGCTCGCGATCGGAGAGGTTTTCGATGTGGAGACGGCGGAAAAGGATATCGGAAGTGGTGTAAACGAAATCGGTAAAGATGATTTTGACTTGTTGGTGGTGAATAATCGCTGTTGAATGCCCGACGAGGGTATCGTCTTCGTACGCAACCTCATGCTCCCAATCGTCGCTGTGGAGCCAGGAAATTTGACCATCAACAAATACCCCGACTCGATGTAAATGACCGAAAGTGGTGTGATCCTCCATCCCAACGTGGGGATAGTAAAAATCGCGGAGGGTGATGTTTTCGTCGAAAGTTGCGAGGAGATTGCCGTTTCCGGCTACGAGGGCGCGTGGCATGGGGAGAGGGAGAAGGAAGCTAGGAATTAGGAGCTAGGAGGCTAGGAGGGGGCGGCCTTTGGCCTCTTTTTTTTTTGGGGGGATTGATACTTGGTAAGCTCTTGAGCAATTATATTATTATACCACCAAACCTCCACTCCATCAATAAATGAAAAAGCTTGAATTTGTATTGAGACTAAGGGTGGACTACTGGCCTCATTATTTACCTCTTGGGTCGAGAAATAGATGTTGTTTTGACGTTTCTCTTGGTAGGAATTGATCACTGACTCGTGAGATTTGAGGTATGAGAGGTCGTCGAGGCCGTTGAGGATGCAGTGTTTGCGGAAAGGGTCGAAATCGAATTTGTGTTCTTGATTGTTCGGGAGGGTGATTTTTTGATGCTCGAGGTCGACAGTTATTTCGTATTCTCCGGATTCTGATGATTTAAGGATTTCTTCAATGGTCTCTTCGGGAAGTGTAATGAGGACCAGACCGTTTTTAAGGCTGTTTGATTTAAAGATATCGGCGAAGTCTGGAGCGATGACCACCTGGATGCCCCAACCGAGCAAAGCCCAAGCAGCGTGTTCGCGGGAGGAACCACAGCCGAAGTTGTTGCGGGCTACTAGGACTTTTCCATCTTTGAATTTCTCTTGGTTGAGCGGAAAGTTTGGATCTTCGTCACGGAGACGACGGAAAACGTTTTCGCCGTAACCTTCACGGCTGATGGACGTGAGGTATTGGGCGGGGATAATCATGTCGGTGTCGACGTCTTTGAGAGGGAGGGGGATGACTTTAGCGGTGAGGGTTTGGAATGGGTTCATTTTTAGGAAGCTAGGAATTAGGAGCTAGGAGGCTAGGAGGGGTAGGCCTTTGGCCTCAATTTTAAGGAGGAAGCTAGGAGGCTAGTTTTTTTGGGGGGGAGGGTGAAGCGGTTTTTCTTTATCCCTTCCATGTTGGTGGTGGGGTGATTTTTCCGGCTATTGCTGATGCGGCTACGGTTGCGGGGCTGGCTAGGTGGGTGATTGATCCTGGACCTTGGCGGCCGCGGAAGTTGCGGTTTGAAGTGCTGATACAGCGTTCGCCGGCGGGGACTTTGTCGTCGTTCATCCCGAGACACATTGAGCAGCCAGGCATGCGCCAGTGAGCGCCAGCGTCGAGGAAAATCTGATCGAGTCCTTCTTTTTCTGCCTGAGCCTTGGTGGCTTCTGACCCCGGCACCACATACATTGTGACGCCATCGGCGATTTTGTTTCCTTTAATTATTTCAGCGGCAACGCGGAGATCGTTAAGTCTGGAATTGGTACAGGATCCAAGGAAGGCCCATTGAATTGGCGTGCCTGCGATTGGTTCGCCTTCTTTGACGCCGGTGTATTCGAGCGCGGCTTGAGCGTTTTCGTGGTGGGTTTCGGGCATGTCTTTGACGAAGGGTACGGTTTCATTGATTTGAATCCCCTGTTCTGGGTTGATGCCCCACGTAACCATTGGATCGAGCTGATTGACGTCGATTACTACTTCTTTGTCGTAGGTGGCATCAGGGTCGGAGCAGAGTGATTTCCAGTATTCAACGGCTTCGTCCCATTGCTCTGGCTTGGGGGCGAATTTGCGGCCCTTGATGAATTCAAAAGTGGTTTCGTCAGGAGCTACGAGGCCAGCGCGGGCGCCGCATTCAATACTCATGTTGCACATGGTCATGCGTTCTTCCATGGTCATTGAGCGAACGGCTTCACCACAGAACTCCATGATGTGGCCGTTACCGCCGCCGATACCGATTTCAGCGATTAGTTTGAGAATAGCGTCTTTTGAATAAACTCCTGGCTGAAATTGACCTTTAAATTCAACCTTCATCGTCTTTGGCTTTTGCTGGAGAATGCAACCAGTAGCCAATACGTGGCCAACTTCCGTGGTTCCTACCCCGAATGCCATGGCGCCGAATGCTCCGTGGGTGGAGGTGTGGCTGTCACCACAAACGATGGTCATCCCGGGCTGAGTGATGCCTAGTTCTGGTCCGATTACGTGAACGATACCTTGAAAACCAGAATCGTAGTCGTAGATGGGGATGTTGAAATCTTGAACATTTTGGCGGAGTTTTTCTACTTGAGTACGCGCTTGGTCATCGAAGATTTCTTCGCGGTTTTTTCTGGTTGGGATTGAGTGATCAACGGTGGCGAGAAAACGGCCTTTGTTCCAAACAGGCCAATTGTTGTCTTTGAGAACTTGAAATGCTTGGGCTGAGGTAACTTCGTGGAGGAGCTGGAAATCGATGGCGAAAACTGTTGGGTGGCCGGGTTTCTGGGAGACAACGTGCTGGTCCCAGATTTTGTCGATGATGTTCATGGGAGGGGAGGAAGCTAGGAATTAGGAGCTAGGTGGGGATAGTATTGGATAATTGAGGATAGGAGTCAAACCGAGGACTTATTCGAAAGTGTGCACAATGATGTTTCCGTCATAAACATGATTTTTATCTCTGGCGTTTTGACCAGTTGCTTGGAAAGTATCGACATCCGCTCCCTCGATGATCTTGCCATGATAATAAACGTAATTTTTATCGATGGCGTAGGGGCCGTCTAAAACCTGGAAAGATTCAAAATCAGCTATCTCCAGGGGCAAGTATTCATAGTACACAGACTGATTTTTAACTTGATAGTTGCCACCTATTGGCTTGGGAGCGTCTTTTTTGAACTCTGCTGAATTGACTATTATCTTGTGCTCTTCAATCGTGGCCCCAACCGTGTTGATTTGCCATAGTTCACCGCCGGGCCCCTCGTAGAAGGTGATATTCAACCCTTTGTTGTAATTAGGCATGAAGAGGATCACCTCTTGAGAAAGAGCTTCAGAATAGTAAGGCTCAATCGGAATACCGTCTCCGACGCCACCGGGAAATGAAACAAAAGTATCAACTTGGATGTGACTAGGATGGGTAAGCTGGAACAATTCATTTTCGTGAAGCACAGAATCCGGCACACTTTTTTCCGGGTGAATCACTTCCTGCTTAGGCGGTGGAGGAGAAATTGTTGAGGAATGATTACCGATCAACGATAAAAATAATAGAGAAGAGAGAAATATTTTCATTATTTGAATTACGACAACTTGTTTGTATGACAAAGCTGCCTCAAAAATTGAAATGAAGTCAAATGGAAAGGAGCTAAATCAAACACCTGAATGGGGATAATTTAGCAAAAATTTAACTCCACTACTGTTCGATCTCAATCTCCTGAGAGCTACCGGGAGTGCAGGAAACAGTTGAGTGATCTTTGCCGGCTTTAATGTCTTGCTGGAGCTGGACTTCGCACTGTTGGACTTCATTGGTGTCGCCGCAATAACCTCCGCCGTCTTTGCGGCAACATTTTGATACTGCTGCTCGACAAGCGTCACTAATGGCTTTGATCCCTTCTCTGGTTTCGCAGGATTCAGAGCCGCAGGAGATTTTCACTTTGTCTTTGGTTTGCTCGACACTGGGAGGAGTGGGGCCGCAGGCAGCGGTAAACATGGATGCGGCGAGAGCGAGTGGTTTTGCTATTTTTTTTAGATGTTTTTTCACGGGAAGAGGGGGTTAGTCATGTTTAATAAAAATCTTATTATCATGCCTCCATTTTTTGAGGGCTTTGAAGAAGGGCATGATTTTGGTGGCGTAGAGGAGATCGGTGAGGCGGCGGATGATCCAGCCGAAAAAACCGCGATAGACGAAGTTGCCGTATTTGACGATGCCCCATTTGCCGGCTACTGGCATGATCAGTGGGGCAGTGTGAATCTGGTATGAACTGAGGCGTTTACCAACCAGGGTATTCACGATGTTTTTGGCTACTACTTCTCCTTGCTCCCAGGCCGTTTGAGCAAGCATGGGGGCGGATTTTTTAGTTTTTGGGTCTTCGAAATAAGCATTGTCTCCGGCAGCCCAGATGCTTGGGTGTTCGACGCTTTGCATGTGAGTGTTTACCGCGATAGCGCCGTGTTTTTCTTTGGTACCGACATATTCGGAAACTACGGGGTTAACCATTACTCCACCGGTCCAAATGAGGATATCTGAATAGAGGTGTTTTTCGTCGTTGTTGTGTTTGACGGTGATGCGGTGGGGTTCTACTTTAGTGATCAAGTGGTTCAGCAAAACTTCGATGCCTTTTTCTTCGAGACGAACTTTTGTGTAGTCGGAAACGCGTTGGCCTTGGCCTACTAGTTCGGATCCACCTTGAATAATACGGATGTGGATTTTATTGCGGGGGTAATTGTATTTTTCACTCAACTTGTCGAGGTAACGAATCATTTCTGCGGCGAATTCTACGCCAGTGGCACCACCTCCGCCGATGGAAATCATCACCTTATCTTTCATGCCTTTTTTCCAGAGAAAGTGGAAGAAAGTGTCGAGGTGACAGTTGATGACGAGGGCGTCTTTGATAGTTTTTACCGGATAGGAAAACTGCTTAAGCCCGGGGATACTATAGAAGTTTTGTTTACTGCCGAGGGCGACAACTAGATGGTCGTAGGCGAGTTCGCCGTGCTTTTTGAGGTGGACGCGTTTTGGTTCAGGTTCGATTTTGGATACTTCGTCTTGGATGAATTTTACTTTTTTGGTGTCGATCAAATGATCGATGTGGGTGGCGACACATTCTTTTAAGGTAGTGAGACATTCGTCGGTAATTTCGTCGTTGAAATGGTTGGCGATTTCGTAGAGGTCTGGGGTGTAGACGTGGGCTTCGCCTTTGTCGACCAAAGTGATCTCGGCCTTAATATTTTTAGGCAGATTTTTAGTAAGATTCTGTGCGACGCGGAGTCCGGCAAAACCAGCCCCGAGAATGAGAATTTTTTTTGTTTTGATTGCTGACATAATTTTAAAAATGAGGCTTAGAGGTTTTCGATCTGGCTTTCAAGCGCTGCGAGAGCTGCAGCATCGGCTTTACTTGAAGCGGCTTCGAGATTTTTGGCAAGCTCTTGTTGAGCAGCGGTTAAATCTTCTTTTAGCTTTTTCATCTTCTCTTTACTGGCTTCATCAGCGGTGGCTAAAACTTTTTCGATCTCGGCAGGATCAGTAAGACCATTAAGCTTTAGATCGTAGCTTTCGTAAAAATCAGCATTGAAGGCCTGCATAATTGTTTCGACTTTTTGGAGATGCTGCTTAATAGCTTCTTCAGTGTGGTTTTGATCAGACATAGGAGAGATTAGATTTAAACTCTAGGTGTTTGGGCGCGTTGGGCCTTTTGAAGATTAGCGATCTGATTACTGACGCCACCCAGGGTGGAGGCCATGACATTGGTGCTTTCAATGGCGATCGCATTGTCTTTTACTAGAGCGAGCAACTTGGGCATTCCGCTACTGTTTTGAGCATTGCTAAAGCCGGAAGCGATCTTGAAATACATTGCCGAGAGATCGCCGGCGCCGGCACGGAAATTCTTGGCTTCTTCGGCAGACAGATAAGTAGAAGCAAGATGCTCTTTGATTTGAGGGAAGGCATTAAGCACTTGAAGCACTGATTTCATTTTGCCTTTGCTGATGGGGACGCCCTTTTCAAGCATACTAGAAGCAATTCCTCCGCCATCGGATGAAAGGGTGTAGGCAAGGTATTTGGCGCCACGGAAATTTTGGTAGAAATATTTTACTTCTTCAGCAGACATTTTGCCGGCGAGATGATTTTCGATCGCTTGCAAACCTTGGGTTTTGAGTCCTTCGGCTCTAACCAAAAGCGCTGAAACCAAACTTGGGTCACCAATTGATTGAGCTTCACTGATGAACACTTGCATAGTGATAATGCGACTGTTGTGCGATGTATTGAGAGCGCGCCGGAGGTAGGCAGCATATTTGGGGCTAAGCTTTCCGCCGTTGGTAAAAAAGGCACGAGCTACTTTGCGAGTGGCAGCTCCAGAAATCCAACGGCCCTCGACGGAATTGTGAAGAACTTTTGGTTCACCGGCACGGCCAATGAAACGGTCGAGTTTCCCTAGTGTCACTAGGATGTCTTTACTTTCAGGACTCTGAGTAGTGGTCTCATTCTTAGTGAGCTGATAGTACTTATTTAGAATTTGATACTCTTCAGACCAACTTGGCCGAGTGGCTCGATGGCGGTACTGAGCTAATTCTTGAACAAATTGTTGCTGAAGGCGTGGATGAACAGCAATGGTATTGCGCATTTTTTGATGCTGTCGAATGGCTTTGGCGGCGGTTTCCATCGCCTGAGAAATTGATTGGCCATGGTGCTCGATTAAACTGGCGACAGTTCTTTGATAGCGTTCGGTGTCGACAACTTTTTTAATTAACCTGATAGCGTTGATGGTGCTTTGATTGAAGGCACCTCTTAATTGAGACTCGGTAGCCGCCAGATGTTGATCTACTCGATCGCGAGCAGAAGGCAAAAGATTATTCTTTTCAAACCAGGCCCTGGCTTCCAACATAGAAAGAGTGAAAACTCCTTTAACGTCTTTGCCTTCGAGGGTAGCCAACTGTTTTAGATCAGCAATAATTGTCCGCCTCACAGCCTGTTCTTGACTGTCATCATATTGCTTAAATAAGTGTTCGGCGGTGAATTTACGCTCCATTGAGGTTTGGGCTGCCAGCGGTTTTGAGATCGCAGGCGCGGCCTGAGGCCCCTGTTTAGGAGCGGATACAACTTCATGCCCTTGAGGTGTTTCGCCACCGGCAAAGACTAAGCGTTGTTCTCGGAAAAGTTTTTGTTTTGACCAGATTTTCATTTTTGGTTTTGAGAGGGATTAGGGACTAGGGCTTAGGTGTTAGGGGTTGGTTACCAGTTGATTAGTTTTACTTCGTCGGGGTCGTCGCCGTGTTTGATGATGTAATTGTGGTGTTCTTGGACTTTCTGTTGGAGCATGGCGCAGAGTTTTTTCTTTTTCTTGGCGATCTTTTTGTTGCGCTTGGATCCTTGTTCGATCAGATTCATGGCCACATGGTAGCGGCTTACTTTGTTGCAGCTGGCCATATCGAATGGAGTAGTGGTCGAACCTTCTTCGGTGTAGCCGTGGAGGCTGAAACGATCTGATGAAGTGTAGTCCCAGAAAATATGCTCGATATCGTTAGTGTAGCCGTGATAATTGAAAACTACTGGACGATCTTTGGTGAAGAATTTTTCGAAGTCACCTTTGGTAACTTTGTTGTTGGAGTATCGGCTGCAGTAATCGCCAATACAAATTGAATTCAATTCCGAAACGTTGACGTAACGGATCTTGAGCTCTGGGGCGATTTCTTTACAAATTTTCACCGCCATTAGTGCTTCGGCAGTGATGTAGTCACCGGCGGAAGCGAGGACGACGTCGGGGTTTTTGCAGTCTGCTTTTGAGGTAACCCAATCCCAAACACCGATCCCTTTCTTCGCTTGTTCGCGGGCTTGATCGATGGTAAGCCACTGAAGCAATGGCCGTTTACCAGCAACGATGACGTTGATGCAATCTTTTTTGTTCATCGCTTCTTCTAGAGCAACGAGGAGGGAGTTGGCATCGGGTGGGTAATAGATTTGGCTGAATTCGCCGTGTTTGACGAGAACGTTAGAAACGAAACTTGGATTTTGATGTGAATAACCATTGTGATCCTGTCGCCAACCGACACTGGAAAGCAAGTAGTTGGCGCTGGCGACAGGTTTACGCCAAGGAATTGAGAAACTCTGCTTCAAGAATTTAGCGTATTGATCGACCATACTGGCAATAATTGTGGTGAAGGCTTCGTAGGAAACGAACATCCCGTGGCGGCCAGTAAGAAGATATCCCTGCATCCAACCTTGGAGCGTGTGTTCAGAAAGCATTTCCATTGCGCGACCGTTTGGGTCGAGATCAGTATCCGTTTTCTTTAGAGGCCAAACGTAGGCACGCTTGGTTGCTTCGAAAATTGCTCCGAGCTTGTTTGATTCGATCTCGTCGGGACACATTAAACGGAAATTTTTGGGGTTCTTTTTGAAAATATCGCGGAAGAGTTTTCCGGCTTGTTTCATACTAGAATCACAGGCGGTTCCGGGCTTTTTGAATTTGATTTGATGTTTTTTGATATTCGGAAACTTGAGCTTCTTATAGATATCGCCGCCAACAACGTGCTTACACATACCGAGCCGCTTTTTGCCGCTAGGAACGTAGGTGAGAACCTCTGGCAGAGGCTTTCCATTTTTATCAACGAGTTCGTGGATTTTGTAGCTTTCGAGCCATTTTTTGAGGGCGGCAAATTCCTTTTTATTGTCGGCAGGGTGGCCGAGCGGGATTCCGTGTGAACGGTAGGAACCTTCGATCAGCTTTTTATTGAATGAATGAATCCCGTGCCAACCTTTTGGCGAACGAAGGATGATCATTGGCCATTTAGGCTTGAGCACTTTGTTTTGCTTGCGAGCGGCCTGTTGGATCTTGCGGATTTTGCTGTAGGCTCTTTCCATTGCTTTCATCATGCTTTGTTCCATCTTCGGACCTGTGACGATAATCGGCTCGTAACCGTAACCCGTGTAGAGATCGGTGAGTTCTTTATCGCTCATCGTTCCGGGGATGGTTGGGTTGGAGATTTTGTAACCGTTGACGTGAAGTACGGGCAGAACAGCACCGGACGTTTTTGGATTGAGATATTTATTACTATGCCAAGCCGCAGCAAGAGGACCACTCTCTGATTCACCATCACCAACGATGGCAACGGCAATAAGATTTGGGTTGTCCATTACGGCGCCGAAAGCGGTGGAGAGAGAATAGCCAAGTTCGCCTCCTTCGAGGATTGAGCCGGGAACGCCGGGAGTGACATGACTAGGAAATCCGCTGTAAGGCCAAGAGAAATCTTTCATAATGTTTCCCATCCCAGTTTTATTCAACGGAAAACGTTTTGGGTAGAATTCGTGGAGCGACTTTTCCGCAAAGAGATTGGCGAGGATTGCTGGCGCCCCATGCCCGGGACCAGTAATCAACAACGCTTCACAACCATGCTTTTTGATCAGGTAATTAATATTGGCGTAGATGAAATTGAGGCCAGGGACGGTGCCCCAGTGGCCCAGGATGCGACTCTTCAGGTGTTCTGGTTTGAGTTCTTCTTCGAGGAGGAAATTGTCTTTAAGATAAAGCATCGCCGCGCCCATGTAATCGGTGTAGCGGAGATATTTTTGGAGCCACTTTTGGGGTGACTGAGTTTTTTTGGTTTTAGCAGTTGGCATGGAAGGAGGGAAGTTAGCTTTTAAGTCATTGAATTATTATACAACAAAACGCCCTGATTATAAAGGCGTTTGAAGATGAAGGGTGATACTAGCTAAACCTAGCCATTTTTACTTTTTGCGAAGCCACTTAATTGCTAGATCTTCATTGGTGAAAAGTTTGAATTTTTTCAGTACCAGCAAAGGATTGATATGCGTGTGAGCCAAGTAATCGATGTCAAATTTGATCACCGGGGTGACATTTAAAAAAGCGACACGAGTAATGCGGGGGTCACTGAAGGCGGCCTGGAATGTTTCACCTGCTTTGCGCGTAATAGCCGGCAGATCTTTACCTTCGACCAAGATTCCGGCGTGAGGACGTTGATCCAGAAACCTAAAAATTTCTTCTTCAATTTGCTCAGCAACCTCAAGAGAAACGACGCCTTTGGTTGTATGGCGAATGATCTGAAAATCTTCGTCCCACCAAGTACTGGAAGAAGGATAGTCCATTTTAGTTGGTTGATTTTATTTTAGCTTTTTATGGTTGCTGTAGCCACTTTACAGCCTTCTCTTCGTCTTCAAATAAATCAAATTTTTTCAATACTGCGGCAGCCTGAGGATGAGTGTGGGCAAGATAATCGATATCAAACTTTGTGGCCGGAGAACTATTAAGAAAAGCCACTTTTTTAAGCCGTGGATCCATGAAGTTAGCCTGGAAAAACTCACCGGCTTGTTGAGTGAGAGCGGGGACGTCAGTTCCATCGACTAGGAGTCCGGCTCCGGGGTGTTGCTCAAGCAAAGCAAATAATTCCGTTACAACTTTCTGAGCCATTTCTAAGGTATTGATTCCTTTGGGAATTTGGCGAATGATTTGATCTTTTTCATCCCACCAAATTTTGAAAGAAGGGTAGTCCATCGGCTAGAGGTCTTAGTTTAGTTCGGGCAGCAGTATAGTTTGTGAAATTGAGTTTGTCTAATATCACTAAAAAGGCCCCGTATTGCTACGGAGCCTTTTCTTTCGAAACATAACTGTTCCAATGGCTAACTTCGCCATTACCTTACCGTACAGCGTCTTTAAGACCTTTACCAGCGCGGAAAACAGGAAGGTTCATTGCTGGGATTTTGATCTTTTCAGAAGGGTTGCGTGGATTTACACCCATGCGAGCAGCTCTTTTAGTGCGGCGGAAAGTACCGAAACCAGTGATGGTTACGTTTTCGCCCTTAGTAAGAGCAGTTGTGATTGAGTCGAGGATAGCCTCAAGACAGTCACTAGCACATCGTTTGCTAACACCAGCTGCTGCTGCTGCTGCATTTACGAGATCTTGCTTAGTCATAGCTTTAAAGGTTAATTGATAAAGCTAGGCCTATTATAGAAGCGCTTAAGTCAATTGCAAGGATTTCCCCCGATTTGAAGCCATTTGCGGAGTTTTCTAATTTAGGTTTTATGTTTTAATTCGTTTTAGCACATTGCCGTCTCCGGAGAAGACGGCACGCCTTTTCGCTCCTACCAAAGCCATCCCTCGGCTCGTTTGGCTAAAGCAAGCCATCAACTCTAAGGATTCAAGGTTTGTAGGCGGCTTTTGGCTGCAAGAAATGGTGCTGAATCAAGCTTTTGTGTTCTGATCCTATTTAAATATTGGAGAAAGAAGTGTTTCTATAGGCCTTTTACTAGCCGCTGCCGCCCGGTTGACACCTCAATTAAAACATCCTATAGTGCTCGCCACATTGGATAAGCCCTCCCTCTGGATTTGCTGAGGCGGAGGTTTGCCAAGTGTGTACTTTGATAGAAAGGCGTGAGGAAACAGATTGGCTTTGGCCTGTTGCGGCTCAACTTTTTGGGGATTAACAGGCTGAAGTCAATTTCTTACAGGATGTATGAGATTGTGCCTGCGTTTGTAGGCTGATGGGTAGATGCCTATCCAGCAACCGGAAAAAGCTTTTCATTAAGGAAAGAACCGGTTGGGCCGTTGTTGGCCTGAATATCCTTTTGCAGTCATGAATAAGGAAATGTGTGACTGCGGAGGAAATTGTGATGAAAGATTGGAAAAAAGGTGTTTTGGATGCGATTGCGGAAGCTTGCCTGAAAGGTGGAGCCCTTCGAGATCCGGAACTAATTGGCTTCCTGATAAAGAACAACGAAGCGATGTTGAGCTGGCCTTGCCGGAATAAGGAAGGGCTATTTGTTGCCCTTCTGTCAACAGAGCTGCACAAAGGCGAAGCGATTGATTCAGCTGTTGCTAGCTGTGTTGAAGCAGCCCAGTTGAACTACCCTAGAAAAGGGTGGACCGACGGTTCTCCTTCGAAAAAAGGGAACGAGCTAGGCGGAGAGGTAAAGCCGGAATGGATCTATCCGACTCCTGATCAAAAAATCGCGGAGGAAATCCGTGAAAGATTGAAAAAGGAACCGGAGCCAAAAGAGTTTCTGACGTTTGACGAGGTTAAGTCCATTGCCTTGGCGTACTTCAAAAAGCAGCGACTGGATGAAGGGGAAAGCGAAGAGTCGGCGGAAGAGCTGGCTCTGGCTAAACTCCGATACTATCACCAGAGCTTCAAAATGAAGCATGATCTGAGGGATCAAAACTTCAGAACTGAAAATGATCTGAAAAACTTTCTCTTGATCGCCTGCTAACGATCTCACCTGATTCTTCCATCTCCGCCCCCTCCTCACGCCTCTC
>CAYGJQ010000011.1:13864-23809 GCA_964350285.1 uncultured Candidatus Peribacteria bacterium
GACGATGGGTATTTTATGTTATCTATCGCATCTTTATTATTATGAATTGCTCATGGCTAAAAATCTGGTAATTGTCGAGTCGCCGGCTAAAGCAAAGACTATTTCGAAGTTTCTGGGGAAAGATTATACCGTTGTTGCCTCGATTGGGCATGTGCGTGATTTGCCGAAATCGGAGATGGGAATCGACATTGAAAAAGATTTCACACCGAAATATCAGGTTTCGGATGATAAGAAAAAAGTAATCAAGGAAATTAAGTCGAAAATTAAGGACAATACCAATATCTGGATCGCTACCGATGAAGATCGCGAAGGAGAAGCGATTGGGTGGCATCTATTGGAAGCTTTAAAAGTGAAAAAAAGTAAGCACGATGTGAAAAGAATTGAATTTCATGAAATTACGAAAGGTGCAATTTTGAAATCATTAGAAAATCCCCGTGATATCGATACTCAGCTGGTAGATGCCCAGCAAGCACGGCGAGTTTTGGATCGACTGGTGGGGTATGAGCTTTCGCCGTTGCTGTGGAAAAAAGTGCGGTATGGAATTTCAGCTGGGCGGGTGCAAAGTGTGGCGGTGCGCCTAGTTGTGGAAAGAGAACGCGAGATTATGGCCTTTGATCCGGAAGAATATTGGTCGATTACTGGGACATTTAAAACAAAAGCGGGAGAAATTTTTGACGGTGCGCTGAAACGGATTGATGGGAAGGAAGCGAAGATTGGGAATGAAAAAGAAGCGAAGAAAGTGTTGGATGATATCAAAGGCGCGGATTATGAAGTAATTGATGTCAGTGAGCGCGATGTTACCCGAAATCCAGCTCCTCCGTTTATTACATCGACCCTGCAACAAGAAGCGTCACGGAAACTTGGTTTCTCGGTGAAGAAAACGATGATGTTGGCGCAACGACTTTATGAAGGGGTGGACATTGGGTCGGGGACTCAAGGTTTGATTACCTATATGCGTACCGATTCGGTAAACCTTTCGAAGGTAGCAGTTGATCAGGCGAAAAAAGTGGTGACGAAAGAATTTGGGAAAGAGTTTGCCCTCGATGCACCACGGAAATTTAAAGGAAAAAAAGGAGCGCAAGAAGCGCATGAAGCGATTCGTCCGGTGGATCTTTCGATTAAACCGGAAGATGTGAAATCGCATTTAGAAAAGGACCAATTCCGGCTTTATGAATTGATTTGGAAACGGACGTTGGCGTGCCAAATGGCGGCGGCGAAATTGAAATCTTTGGCGGTGGACATTGAACCATCGAATGCGAAAGGAAAACGCAGCTATACTTTCCGCGCTAATGGGCAAACAATTGTCTTTGCTGGGTTTATGCGGGCCTATGTGGAAGGATCGGATAATCCAGAAGAAGAGCTCGATTCGAAGGAAAAAATCTTGCCACCATTGGCGAAAAAAGATCCGTTGGGTTGCCAGAAAATTGATCCGAAACAGCACTTCACGAAGCCACCGGCACGATATACGGAGGCGAGTTTGGTGAAGAAACTTGAAAGCGAAGGGATTGGTCGTCCGAGTACTTATGCTCCGACGATTTCGACGATTATTAATCGTGGCTATATTGAAAAAGAAGGGCGGCAACTGCGACCGTTGGATTTGGCGATGGTGGTAACGGATCTATTAGTGAAGCACTTTGATCAAATTGTTGATTACAAATTTACAGCGCGAATGGAGGAAGATCTCGATAGTATTGCGGAAGGGAAGAAAAAATGGGTGCCGGTGATTAAAGAATTTTATCAGCCATTTCATAAAAATCTGGAAACAAAGGACAAAGAAATTACGAAGGAAGAAGCTTTGAAAGAACGTGTACTTGGTAAAGATCCGAAAAGTGGTCTAGAAGTGGTAGCGCGGCATGGGCGGTTTGGGCCGTTTGTGCAGCTGGGGAATTATACGAAAGAGGAAATTAAAGAAATGGAAGAAAAACCACGTCGAGCTTCTCTGCCGAAGAATCTTTTCTTTGAGACGATTACGTTGGAAGAGGCTTTGCATGCTCTTTCTTTGCCGCGAACGCTTGGTAAAGATAAAGCTGGTGAAGATGTAGTAGTGACTGTTGGACGCTTTGGCCCTTACCTAAAAATTGGGAAGAAAAATGTTTCGTTGCCGAAGGATTGTGATCCTTATACGGTGACTTTGAAAGAAACGGAAAAAATCATCAAAGAGGCGGATGCGTTGAAGAAAAAAATGCAAACACCGATCCAAGAACTTGGGAAAGATCCAGCTTCTGGAGGAGAAATCCTGGTGAAAACTGGACGCTTTGGCCCTTATGTTACAGATGGCACGACCAACGCTTCTCTTGGAAAGAAATTTGATCCGGAGCAGATTACCAAGGAAGAAGCGATTGAGCTTTTGGCGAAGAAGAGAGCGGCACCGAAGCGGAGTTTTAAGAGGAAAGGCTAGGAAGCTAGGAAGCTGTTTGATTGAAGAGCAAGGGATTTTGTGGTAGAATAATAAGATTTTATAAATCCACTATTCCCTTCCCTTTTCCCAATGAAGACTCGAGTTATTTATTTTCGGACAATTGGTGCGCAAATGATGCGTGCTTTTGGTGTCGTGGCTTTGGCGGCGGCGTTGTTTAGTTTTGCCTGGATTAGCAATACCGTAAAGGCTTCTGATGCTACTGCACCGGGTTTTTGTTATGACGTTACTGGCGAAGGGATAACGCTGGGAACCGGCAATGCGGGGAAAATTCAATTTGATCTCGATCCGCCGACTTTTGATAAACAGGCCTGTATTGAAGATGTGAAAGTTGGGAATCTTCACAAATTTCGTGGATGGGCTTGGAATGATAATTTGGGATGGGTGAGCACTTACTGTTCGGCGGGGGCGAATGAAGGGAGTGCCTGTGGGGCCACCGATTATACGAGTAGCATCGATGAAACTAATGGCGACATGGAAGGTTTTTGGTGGGGCGATGGGATTGGCTGGATTTCCTTGAACTGTAAAGACATCAACCCAGCTTGTCCGATTCCTTACAAAGTGAGCATTGATACCAATCCGGTGAGCGCGACTTATGGTCAAGTACCACCAACTGCTTCAGAACGTTATGCCTGGAGTGACAATTTGGGATGGATCGATATGGCGGGAATGGAAATTGCCTGGATGAAGAAAACACCTACGGTTGAGAAAGGCCCAAATACACCGCCGGCGGACTGGACAATTACCAAAGCGCTGACGGGTGTAGCGACGACAATTGACGACAAAAACTACGCTTTCATCTCTCCAGATCCGGCAATTATCAACAGCCAAACTAGTGCATCTACTGCGGTGGTTGCCGATGGTCAGGATAAATTCATGCTTTATGTTCATCTCGCGGATATCAACGGAAATGCGCTAGCTCCAGCGAACTATGATGTGACAATCACGTTGAATAAAACTGATAATGTTTTGGTTAATCAAATTGATAAAAGTGGCGGATTGGCAACGACATGGAGTTATGACACTAGCGGATTCACCCAAAATGCAACGATCGATAGAATTAGAGAATCCTTTGTGACTTCGATCGCGCCAACCTCGAATATGAATGGTGCTGACAACGATGCTGATGGCTCCTACGATTGTGTGTTTTCGGTAGACAAGCCAGCGAGTGCAACGGAGATTCCTAAAGCTTGTTTTGGCAACGGAGTACCAGGCACAACCTATGCGGCAACTATTGATTCCGTGAATGTGCAAATCACCGATAAGACGGATCCACTAAATCCAGTTGCCTACAACTGGGACCTTCCGACTTATGGAAATACTTCACTGAAATTTATCCCGGCCTTCGATATTCCTTATCTTGCGGCGGATGCCAATTCGAATAAACCAGACTTTGTAGGGGCACGGAACCAATTGGTACAGCTTTATTACAAGATGGTTAAAAACACGACCTTTATTGCTGATAACGCGATTACGGCGCGAATTTTCCTTTGGGACGATGATCCGAAAATGGATCTAGTGGCGCTGCAGGCTGAATCATTGGCGGCGGCGCAGCAAGAAACTCCGAGCACAGCCAATACTTCTGTGACGCTCACTGTTGACCCCGCAAATCTGAATACTTTGAAAAATATGTTTGTGATTCCACTTTTAAAACAGTCAGGCACTAGTGTGCAGGCGGCAGGATCGGCGATCACTGATCCGCGGATTAAGGGGACTGTCGAATATCAATTGAACGGGAAAAATGTGAAATACTATACAAATGGCCTACCGCGGTCGGAATCGAAACTCTTCAACCCAGCAGCGGAGATCAAGGGTCCAGTGAATGTGCAAGGGGCGGTGCAGGTTTCAGAAAATGTAGAAGTTCGCGCAACTGGAAACATTGCTACTGATGCCGTGCGGACAGCAATTTCAAAAAATGTGCAGAAGTTCTTAGCCGGGATCAACCGTGGCTCACGCTCGACCACTGGCTATACGATCACCAATACTTTGGAAGTAGACACTTCTAAACTACGCAAACTCCAAAGCGGTCAGGTGGCCTACTTTAAAGGAGACGTGAATATTAACGCGAATAGTGGCTGGTGGACGAAAGATCAAACGATCATTGTAGAATGTGGCCATGTGTTTATTAATTCAAACCTGATCTCTTCTGGTGCTCAGCACCTGGGAATTATCGTTTTGGAATGTAAGCGCGAGACTGACTACACAAAACGTGGGGGGAATGTGTATATCGCGCCGACGGTGACGGATTTGGACAAGGTAAATATTTATGCCGATGGGATTGTGACTCGTTATGATCCGACGGCTTCGCCGAAGATTAGTGCGAGTACGGGGGAACCCAATTACCCAACTGGAACTTATCCGTTGTTCTCTGATGCTTGTAATACGCTGATGGTGAATCAGCTGTATATCAACGGTTCGATCGCTTCGAAAAATACCATTGGGGGTTCTGATCGCAACCCGGTGATTATCGGTGGCGGTAAACGATTGGGAACGACCTCAAGTACAATTGCCCAAAGGGAACGCGCAAAGGTTTACGATTTGAACTGGCTCTCATGTTTCCGTCAGGTTCCAGATGGCCTTGGTGGCTTTACGGACTCAGGGACAAAATCAACAAAACTGAGCCCAGCTTCTAGTTCGCCAACGGTGATTAATTACAATCCACCGTCTGCCGATCATCCAGGGTTCGGAACGGAAGAAGGAGCGTCCTTTTCTATCCAATAGTCCGGGGAATTACTTTTGTCTTCGCTTAGTGTGAAATTTTGATTTCGTCACATCTTGAAGGCTAAAAACCACAAACTCCCCCGCAATGCGGGGTCAGACAGTGTGATTTTCTTTACGCCTTCTTCGATGGGCTCAATTTTCAAAATTTCACAATGCACTCAGCCAAAAGCAATTACCCTCCAGTGATAATCATTGATTCTAAGGGGTTCTATAACAGCTCTAATTCTCTGCATGATAATTTTTCTCCCCCTCTCCATACGATCATCTCATTCTGGGGGCTAGAAGCTACTTTCTCGCCTTCACCGTCACCTTATACTCCAAACGCCAGCCGAACATTAGGCGGGTTTGAGCGTCGAGGGCGGGGATGGCGCTGAGGAAGATGCTGACGATTGGCACCAGAATCCATTGAGCAATGAGAATAAGACGTCCGAGGATCGGATGGTTGCCTTGGCGTTTCGGGACGATGCTGATGCTCACCAATGCACATGTAATGATCCCCATGGCACTGATGGTGAGCATGAAACTGGTGACTTGCGGAAGATTATAGGCGATGACACTATGAGAGAAGTCTTGATTCATCCAACCGGGAATCCATCCGGTGAAGGTGATCAGCAAGGGACCGGTAGCCCAGAAGAAGCTATTTTCCATGACCTCGAAGATGTTGTAAGCCTTACGCCAGAAAGAGATTTTTTTGTTTTTAATCAAATTGATAGCGACAAAAGGAAAGTCACAGACGCCCCAGGCCCAGCGGCGGAGCTGGAGGTATTGGCTTTGGAAAGTTTTGAGATAGCCTTCGTCGAGGACGGCGTCCATGTAGACGGGAGTACATACCGATACGAGTTCGTGATCGCCGTCTGAGAGGATGTAAGCGGTCCAGTACTGGCGAGAATCTTCGGGGATGACTCCTGGGTCCCAGTAATCGGTATCAACGGCGGTTTGGAAGCTCATGGAGCGAGAAGAGAAACTCTTATATTTTTCACGGTCCATTGATTCGGCCATCCGGAAGAAAGTACAGCTGAGGGAAACCATTCGTACCATTGTCGGAACATCCCAGATGTTGTTGTGGAACATGTGGGTGGGCTGGAAGGTTTTCTTGGTGCGATCGGGGGTGATCAGGTATTTGAAGGTGAGCTCAGAGAAATAATCTTTCTCCGCAACGGTATCGGCGTCGAAATTAGAAAGGATGACGTTTTCATAGGGGATTTTTTCTTTATCGAGGTACTTCTTGAGTTCTTTGGCAGCGTAGGTGGCGTTGGCGGATTTTCCTTTGATTTCACCGGGGATGTCTTTTGGGTGCATGGTGAGAAGGAACTCTTTGAAGCGACCGCCGAATTCCTGTTTGAGGATTTGATAGTGTTTTTGGGCGTTTTCTTGATCGCGCTCCTCAGCGCCAAAAACGAAGATGATTTTCTTGGCGTCGAAGGAAGATTCGGCGTAGGAGCGGATTGATTCGCGGAGGAGTTCGAGAGATTCTTTGTAGGTGACGAAGATGATCGCCTGGTAAATTTTGTCGGGATGGATATAGGCCGACTGCTCTTTGAGTTTGAAGATTTTTTGGTCGAGATCTTCGGCATAGGAACAGGTGAGACAGTTTTGCTTTTCTTTTGAGAGTTTTGAAAGCACAGACTTGATGGTATCCGGTTTGCCGAAAAGACGAATTAGTTGATTCCAATCGGTTTGGCGGGCTTTTTGGATAATGCGGTGGGCGCGGTAGAGATTGAAACTGAGCCGGAGCGATTTAAACAGCCAAATCACAACGTAAACGATGAGAAAAGCGGCAACTACTGAAGGGTAGAAGATACCAATTACGACGGGAAAAATGAGAGCACTCCAGGAAATAATTCCCGGGACTAATTCGAGTAGACGCCAATATTTGTGAGACTTGATTAACTTCATTAACTATTGGCTTTTGCTAAAGATTTAATAAAAAATTCATTTTTGATTGCGCGTCGCTTACCCGAGAGCTTTCGCTCCAAACTCTTCTGACGAAGACTTTTCCGCTGTCGTCTCGGCCACTCCTTTCCCCAAAAATGCTGCGCATTCCCGGGGGCCCCTGCTCGGTCATCCTCGCCTATGGCTCCGGTGCCCTGCGCTAAATTATTCTTGATACCAGTTCAACCCAATATCCGGGTGTTTGCGGAGTTGTTCTACCATAATCGCTTGGATTTCAGCAAGTTTCTCGGCGGTGTCGGCTTCGAAGCGGAGAGTGAGATTTGGGCTGGTGTTGGAGCAGCGAACTGCGCCCCAGGCGTGAGGCGTGAAGTTTACGCGGACGCCATCGATAGTGATGCAGTCGTAATTGGCGGTGAAATGCGCTTTGAGCTCATCAACAATGCCGAATTTCTTATCATCGGGGCATGGGGCTTTGAATTCTGGGGTGGTGAACATCTTTGGGACGTCGTCGAAGTGTTGGGAGAAGGTTTTGTCGTGGCGGGCGAGGTATTGGAGGAGGCGGACTGCGGCGAGGGCAGCGTCGTCAAAGCCGTAGTAGTCTTCACCGAAGAACAGGTGCCCGCTAACTTCACCGGCTAGTGGCGAATCGATTTCTTTCATTTTGGTCTCGATGAAGGAATGACCGGTACGGCTCATCACCGGCTCACCGCCGTGGTTGGAAATGTCATCGATCACGGCTTGGGAAACTTTGACGTCGAAGACGATTTTGGATCCGGGCATGCGCTCGAGGAGATCGCGAGCGAGCAGCATGAGGAGGTAATCGGCAGAATAGTGTTTTCCGTTTTCATCTACAACACCGATACGATCACCGTCACCGTCGAAGCCCATACCGATATCGGCGCCGACTTCTTTTACTTTGGCGATCAAGTCTTGCATATTTTCTTCTTCTTCGGGATTGGCTTCATGATTGGGGAAATTTCCGTCGACGTCGCAGTAGAGCTCGGTGACTTCACAACCGATGGATCGGAGGATTGTTGGTACAAATAAGCCGGCGACACCGTTTCCAGCGTCGATTACAACCTTTAATGGTCTTGGTAGAGATACGTGATGAGCGAGGTCTTCGAGGTAGTCTTCAAAGGGATTTTGGTGGATGTGGTCGCCTTCACCAGTTTCGAAATCTTCGTTTTGGATTAGTTTGAGAATGTCTTGGAGTTCGTCGCCGCAGATTGAGTGGGCGTGTTTGCCTACAACTTTAACGCCGTTGTAGGGCTTTGGATTGTGGCTAGCGGTGATGTTGATACCGCCGTCGAATTCGTATTTGCAGGTTGCGTAGTAGAGAAGAGGTGAGCTGGAGAGCCCGATTTCAGTAACGTCGCAGCCGGTGGAAGTGAGACCGCGGACAATAGCTTCAGTAAGTGCTTCACTTGTAAGCCGACCGTCGCGACCAACGGCGATTCTTGGTCTTCCTGCTCCTTTGAAACGATGACGAATGATGTAAGTACCAATGCCTTTACCGATGAGTTCAACGGTTTCTGGAGTAAGGTCTGGAGTTTGATCTGGGTCTACTGGATCAGCGATACCGCGGATATCGTAGGCGCGGAAAATTAGAGGGTTGATTGGGGGCATTAGGGATTAGGGGTTAGGTCTTAGGGATTAGTTTTTTCGGCCTACGGCCTCTTTTTTTTAGCTTTGGTGATAAGTTAACATTTGCTTTAGGAAATCGCTATAGCTCTCAATGTTGGCAATTTAACTTTAGACACGGTGAAAATGAGGTGGCAGGGCAACCTTAAAATAATAAGCCTTGACTCAATACAACCTATTTACCCATTGCGATAGGCTTTTACCGGATGGTTTTCGGGACTGAATTGGAGGTCGCCGTACATGATCTTGCGCACTTCGGAAATAATCCAGTTTCGCACCTCTTCTTGAGGGACGAAATCCGGAGAACCACTGAGCAGCTGATAAAAATTTGTCCATTCGGGACAAACCACATGGCCTTCGACGATAAACCCCACCATTCTGATAATTTCGCCGAGAGAAGTCTGGGGATCGGTGAGGAAATTTTTTCGAGATTGAGGGGAACTGAAAGTTAATTTTTCAAAGGGACGATGGTAATAACAAGCCAAGTAGTAGAGAAAAGGAATGGCTCTTCTTTGTTGCTCCAGACTAAAAGTTTCAATTTGGATTTTTGGCTGATGATGGTAGAAAACAGCAATATCATCCTGAGCTTGGATATCGATAGCGGAGATAAAAAACTGAATCTGATTGGGATTGTTGAGGGCGACTTTTCCGTATTTTTTTTGCCAAATGTTATGAGGGCCGGCAATCAAATCGATAATATTTCCTTTTAAGCGTTGAATTGGATTTGACTGCTTAAACTGAGACCAAAACTCTCCTCTTTCTACTGGAGAAAGATCGGAACGCCCGTTTAAAAACTCTGTAATCAAAAGATAGAGATCAAAACGAGATGCCGCCTGCAACCGATCCCGATCTGATTTTTCTAATTCTAAAAAACTAGCAGAGTACTTCGCTGGCCAAGTTGGTTCAGGGGTACTATCGCCGGAAATAGGGGCTGAGGACTTGGAAACGACTAAATCAGGCATTTCGGTGCCATATTTTGTTGGCACTAGATATGGCGTTTCTGGTTCAGGAAAAACGCCTGTAGCTGAAACTTGCTGATGGCACTGAACCTGAACCATGATATCGGAGATGTCTTCTTTCTTTTCGGTAATGCTTTCTCGGACTTTTGAAAAATTTCTTAGTAATATTTCTAAACTCCAACTAGTTTGCTGATGATTGCCATTGGATAGATCCCTGACTACTTTTGCAGCCAAGGACAGTGCCAAATCCTGATTGTAATCGGCAGCATTGTGATAGGGGAATTTTGAGTAACGGAGGTGATAGCGAAGAATTTG
>CAYGJQ010000011.1:23819-30806 GCA_964350285.1 uncultured Candidatus Peribacteria bacterium
CTGCTGAGGCCCATAATTTGGGTCGCGAGAGATGGACTCGAGTTTGTCGCGGAAAGAAATTAATGAATTTCTGATTTTGGTGACGAGCTGATCCCTGGTCTCATGAGGAGGCAGGTTTTCAGGAGATGGAATTGAACGTTGATGTAACCCCCATTGCTGATCGGTCATTGCTGTCATTTTCTTGTCATTTTCTTGGTAGCAATTCTAATTAAGCACCTACCAAAGTAAAGTCTTTGTGGCTGACAAAAACAGCGAATTCAGTCTACAAAAACCTCAACTCACTGATGAATGAAAAAATGACAAGGGCCTAAGCATTTTGAATCATTTTGATTCGCTCTTCGGCTTTCCACTTTACTAGGAGGCTAGTAACGGTTTTCGGAAGTAGATGGTGCCACTCTTTACCGTTGAGCATTCTTTCGCGGACTTCAGTGGCAGAAACAGCTTCGTTGAAATTTAGAGAAACAACTTTGTGGGGAAATTTACTGAGAGCAGCGTGAGCTTCAAATAGTTCTTTGACTACTCGTGAACCAGTGAAAACGTCTTTGAATGGCGGACAGTAGAGCTCTACATGCTGCACCCAGAGGGCGTAATTATCGATGTTACGGATGGGAATGATGGAATAAGTATCGCGGCTGACTCCTTCAGCTTTGAGGGTTTCATCAATCATTTGGTAGCGCTCGCCAGTGGTGAAAGGATTTTGAGCCATGAAACAATCTTCCGCACTACCGATACCGATGATTAGGTGTTTAGTTTTTTTGAGGGCCTGTTTAACTGCGTCGAGGTGGCCGTTGTGGAAGGGCTGGAAGCGGCCGATGTAGAGGGAAGTGGACATGGGGGGGATTTTTTTAGGAAGCTAGGAATTAGGAGCTAGGAGGCTAGAGGGGAGGGTTAGTTGAAGCGTTTTAGTTGTCTTTGGATTTCTAGGTTTTGGGATTTTTTCTTTAATTCTTGGCGGCGGTCGTATTTCTTTTTACCGCGACAGACGCCGATTTTTAGTTTGATGAGACTTCCTTTTAGGTAAAGCTCTAATGGGATTACCGTGATTCCTTGGGTGTCGAGTTGGGCTTCGATTTTGGTGATTTCTTTTTTATGGAGTAAGAGTTTGCGTTTGCGAATTGGTTCGGAAGTTTTGTCTTGGGAATGCTTGTAGTGGGAAATGTGAATGCCGTCGGTCCAGGCTTGGCCATCACGGGCGGAAACGTAGCTCCCCTTGAGATTAACGTTGCTGGCGCGGCAAGATTTCACTTCGCTGCCGGTAAGTTGAATACCCGCCTCATATTCGGTGAGGACTTCGTAATCGGCGAAGGCTTTTTTGTTGCGGGCTAATGATTTCACTTGATAGGAAGCTAGGGTTTAGGGTTTAGGTGGGGGTATTGTAGCAGCTTGACAAGTTTTTGTAATCAGATAGAATTCCGGCCTGTAATTTTTTGCTTATGGCGCTTGGATTAGATAGATACTCGGAACGAAACCTTGGAGAATTAGTGGAGAAAGCGGTGAATAAATCGGTTTGTTTCTTTGGCAGAGAAGCGCTTTCTAGAGGGGACATTGAAATCATTGAACTATTTGATGAGAGTAATCGGCAAGAGGTAACGGCGGGAATCGAAAGATTCTTAGCATCAGGAAATGGATCGGCGATAATTGTGCCAGACGAAGATCCCTGCTCTTTGGACGATGCTAATGAACAAATTAGAAAGCTGTATAAAAATGCATATCTAGCTTTCAACCAACTACAGCCCAACCCTATGATTCCTGACTACTCTCCGGTAGCAGGGATGCTCTTTGACCGTGAAACTTTTATCGTTCCTGATATCACGACAACTACCTACTTCAATTTGATGGAGATGGGCTATCCTAGTAGGATGTTGTGCTTGGACATGGGGCCGTTTTATCCGCATTTTCATACCAATTATGCGGAGCATCCGATGCTAATCATGACCTGGCAACATTCGTTGGATCAATATCAAGAAGAGGACCAGCACTATAACGACCACTTCTTACTCCTGACCCAACGAGCAATTACCAAAAAACAAATTAAAGGGGAAAAAGCGGGATGTCCCTTTCACAACTTTAGAACACTCGAATTCTAGAGTTTTATACTCTTCAAAATCCCGGTGCCGATTTCGATTAGTTCGCTTTCAAATTCTGGATGGGCCATTACGTATTCATGATAGTCATGCATGCTTTCTTTGTGGGAAATAACGTTGTCGGTGAGGATAATGGCATTGGGACGAAGAAGCGGTTCGATCGCTTGGAAGTGACGAATGTGCTCGCGCTTGGTGGCGTCGAGGAAGACGAAATCGAAGGTGAGATTGGTGAAAACGGGGTGGAAACGATTGTGAGGATGAAGCTGGCCGGTAGATTGGCGCCGGAGCGATGCTGGTTTTTGGTCATCGGGGATGAAGACTTCGGGGGCGTGGCCGAAGATTTGGGTGATACTGTCACTGAAACCGGCTTGGGCGAAATGTTCTTTGGCGAGACTGAAACGCCCCTGATGGGACTCAATAGTGTAGAGATGGCCGCCGGTTTGCTGAAGGGCGTTGGCGATGAAAATTCCGGAGTAACCGCTTGAAGTGCCGATTTCTAGTACTGATTTGGCGCTGTGTGCTTGAATTAATTCGGCAATAAAATGCCCTACTTCGCGAGGGATATTCCAGATTTCGTGACCGTCCATTTGCAGCTGTTCAATTTTGCGGAGAGTAAGTTGCACGGCGGCGCTTCCAGGCAATGATACATTGCTTTTGTCCATGATTTATGGTGAAATTCGTAAGCATCTACATTAATCGGAACCTATTCTAATGCGTCACGTTTGTATTGTCATTCCCACTTATAATGAAAAGGGAAACATCGGCCGACTAATCAAAGCGATTCGAGCGGAGTCTAAAGCGATAAATAACTGGAAAGTGAGCGTTTTGGTGGTAGATGATAATTCTCCTGATGGCACAGCGGATGTGGTACGTGAACTCCAGACTGGAGCCGAAGACCTGCATTTGATTACCGGTGAACGTAATGGCCTGGGGGCGGCTTATATCCGGGGGTTTGGCCATGCGTTAAAGAATTTAAATCCGGATTACTTGATGGAGATGGATGCTGACTTACAGCATAATCCAGCGGACATCAAAAGATTCCTGGTGGAAGCAGATGCAGGACATCAATTTATTATTGGGTCGCGATATATTTCGGGAGCGGACTTTCCGAATTGGAGCTTTAAACGAAAAGTTTATTCTTGGGGTGCAAATATGTTGGCGCGGAATATTGCCGGGATTGGAAGAGTTAAAGATTGCACATCTGGTTTTCGCTGTATTGACGCTAATTTTCTTCGCAGCTTCGATTTGAAAGATATCGAAGGAAATGGTTATGTCTTCCAAGTGAGCCTGCTACATGCGGCGAAGCATCGTCAGCTGAAGATTAAAGAAATTCCAATTCTGTTTCCGGAGCGAACTGACGGGGAATCGAAATTGGGGCGAAAAGATATTGTGGAATTTTGCTTTTTGGCTTTCACTTTGCGCACAAAACGGTATCATTGGAGAAAGACGGAATCTCGTCAAACTCGCTCACATAGTTTAATCAATTCTTAAATTTATGACCGTTGATAAGAAACTGATTTTTGTTAGCGCGGTGATGTTTTTGATTAATGCTCCGCTAAATTTAATTGCGGCCAACGTTACCATCACCCAGAAAATTAATCCGGGAGGCTTGGAAGTAATTGAAATGCCAACAGATATGTCGTTTCCTGCTTTACGCTCGATGAGAATCGAACAAGACAACTACATTATTCCGGAAATTGTGGAAGAAGAGCCAACAGTTGAGGGGGGAAAGGATGAAGTAGAAACTACAGAAACACCTGAGGTAGAACCAGTTGCGGCTCAACGTTTTGTGGTACATGACTTGAGGTTTGAGGGCGGTTTTCGTCTGGATGCCAATTTAGCGCGAATGACTGATTTAGAAACTGGAAACTCGATTCCGGTAGATAAAATTGGGATGGTGACTTTTCACAAAGACAGTGGGATTAAATCAATGTGGCGACCGAAAGGGGAAACGGCGGAAGTTTCAGCCCCATTAAGCGGAGACCCTTATTTCCCAACTGATTACAAATTTTTTGAAGAGTCGGCTGACCCAGCTTTTTCTCAGCCGCTAACTATCCTTGATGGATCAGTGGCAGAAGACGGGGGCCGGATTGGTCGCTGGGAAATGTATCCGGCGTTTTTACTGAAATTACCTCCGAATACCCCACAAGGCCGTTATCAAGGGAGTGTGACTTATACTTTTGTGACGCAGTAATTAATTTTGCTGATGTTTCCAATCAGCGTATTTCAGCATCAGATTGCGGGTGTCGCAGGCATTTTTGTGTTGGACCGCTTCTTGGGCGGTGGCGTCGGGGGGAAGTGTTTCGCAAAGAGGCAGCTTTTCGGGAGTGAAGGCGGCTGGACTGGAGGTATAAATTTTCCCGAGATGATGATCGGCGCTTTCGAAGTCGTTTTCTTGAATATAGAGGAGGGCAAGAGAAATGATCTCAGTCTGATTTGCTTTACCCATTTTAATTAGCTGTTCGGTGTGCGGAGTGGCGGCTAGTTGCTGACCTAGTTGGAGGTAAAAATGGATGATGGTACGAGCAAGGATGTCTCGTTCTTGAATTTTGAGGGAATAGGCTTTAGCGAAGGAAACTTCGCGAGCAGCTGGGGCGCGATCGAGCCCGAGGAAACCTTGGCTGAGGTGAGTAAACATTGCAACGTGACTGTGCCAAAAATCTAGATGAGGATGATCGAGGCCGCGAATCGAAGGAGTGTAATTTGCGGCGTATTGATAAAGCTGATCGAGTGTTGTTTGGGGCACTGGCGTTGGAGATAATCGAAAATGAGTGACGTAGCCGAGATTGTTTGCCTGGTGGCCAGGAGGCAATGCCGGCACAGCGCCGGGAGAGTCGGTGTAGATTGATTTACCTGGATATTGCTGTGCGAGAGTTAGATAGTAGGCGCCAGGGAAAACGCCGCTATCGGTACGAGCTATGATTTCAACATCGGGACGGAAATTTTCAACGTGACGAAGATAGGTAGCGGGAAAAATTGAATTATCCCCTTGGTGAAGGTAAAGCAAGCCGTTGCGTGGGACTTGATTGATTACGGCTTTCACATAATCGTAGACCAGATAGTTTCCGCGCTGATTGTTGAATTGAAAATTTGTAGTAAAAACAATTAGTGGCACCAAGAGGATTGAACCGAAAATAACTTTGCGGATAGATTTACTTTTCTTCGCTGAATTCCAGCAAAAATCAGCACCAAGACCAATCGCAATAGCAAACAAAATATGAAAGGGGATGTAAAAAGGAATATTGGTGAAAGTAAGACTTCCGGTGACATGACCGAATTGGAAATAAGTGAGAATAGCTGCGTACCAAATAGCGATACAGCTAATGATGGTAAGCATTGGCTTGGCGATTTTACGCATGGCGACAAGGCCAGTGACTCCGAGCGCAAAGCCGAAAACAGTAAAATCGATGAAGAGGTATTTATTTAGACGATGGAGCAATTGGGCGAAATGAGTGATGAACTTCGGCCCCTGGACGAGGAGGTAATTGGAATAGGAAAAGTTCGGCTTTACCGGGGCCGCTTGAGCAGCATCAAGGACACTTGGCACATATTCTTGGTAGGTTTGGCGGCGGAAGACCTGCCAGAAATTTTCGAGTGTTTCCGGATTCCCCCAATCAATTACGGGATCGGCGAGTGAGCGGATGGGTAGATAAAGATAAATTGAGAAACCGAGGAGATAAAGGAGTAGACCTTTGAGGATGACTTTGTATTGTTTCCAAAGCTGGCGGTCGTAGATAAGGAAATAAACTACTAGTGCGGGGATGATCGCAATTAAATACTGATGAGCGGCAGCACCGAGACCGAGAAGGAAAGAGCACCACATTAATAAACGGTGCTGTTCTTTCTGCGATTTTGTTTGACTCCAGAGGTAGCAAAGGTAGATGACACCGACGAAAACTAAAGCGGCGAGGGTGTAGATTTCAGCGCGAACGGATTGGGACCAGAAGATGTTTGTGAAAGCGAGAACGAGGGCTCCGGAAGTTGCGGCCACTCGGTTTTTGCTGATGCGAAAGATGAGGGAAGCCAGTAAAAGAGAGGTAAGAGCGCCGAGAATTGCAGAGACAACATTAACCCGCCAGGCGATGTTTCCGAAGGGGATGATGATGGTGCCTAGTTTTCCGAGCAGCATGAACAGTGGGTAGCCAGGAGGATGAGGGATTCCGAGGTGATAGGCAGCAGTGATTAATTCGCCGGAATCTTCGCTGGTAACAGTCGGAAAGAGCGTAAAAAGAAAGACACTGATGGTGATCAGGAAGATGGAGGAGAGCCAAATTTTGTGGAGGAGTTTGGAGGAGTTAAACATTGGATTTCATCTTTTTTTAATAAAAATTTTATTTTTTCTTCATATCTTTTTGTTACCCTTTGGGTGGTGGAAGGGGGATGGCGGGCCCCAGAATGCATTTTATTTTCACCTCCCCGCCCAACTTTCTAAATAGCGACGATACTCTGGGCGGGCGTTGAGGGCGTAGGCTTCGGAGATGTTTTGGTAGGCGCGTTGGAATTCGCCGATGCGGCCGTAGTAGTGGCCGATGTTGAAGTAGACTTCGTAATTGTCGGGAGCAGTGAGCTTGGCGGCGTTGAAATATTTTTCCATTTCCTTGCGATGAGTTGGGCCGTGGGCGATGCCGCGAGCGGTGTAGTAGCTGGCGAGCAAGCCGCGATCGGGATAGGAAAGATTGTCGAGTTCGGCACCGCGGATGGGGAGATTGGGAGTGATAACTTTTGGCGGAAGGATAGAGTTTTGGGCTGAATCCGATTGCGGAATGTAGCGAGAGAAAACGGGCCCAGGGAGGTAAGTGAAGCGGGGATTCAATTCCAATGGTAAGAAAGTGAATATTGGTCGATTTGGATGAGCGGCGGCGGCGGTTTGATAACATTCTGTTGACGGTCGTGACGGACGGAT
>CAYGJQ010000012.1:0-7358 GCA_964350285.1 uncultured Candidatus Peribacteria bacterium
TCGAACCCCCGACACCTGGTTCCGAAGACCAGTGCTCTATCCAGCTGAGCTACGGATGCACGTCGAGCTAAACCTTTGGCTTACGGATCATGCTTCGCTTTGCTGCGCAGGCTCCTTCAGCCTACGGTTCAGTGCTCCTTTCCCCCACAAATCGTAGATTTGCGGGGCCCCTGCTCGGAGATCCTCGCCTGCGGCTCCGGTCTCCTGCGCTGAGTTTGGTATACACGTTGCGAAAGCTTTACTAGCTTCCAGTTTGGTGCTTTTCCACAGATGTTTCTGTGGGCCCCTGCTCGCCTAGTCCTCGACCCGCATTGCGGGTCTTCGGCTGGCTGCGCTAATTAATTACAGCTGATTCGGATTTCAGCTTCGGGGCTTTATTGTTTTACCTTTATTTTTGTTTTGTGACAAGGTTCTTTATTGGAGTTGTCTTTCAATTATTTCTTCGAATATTTCATAGGGGATTGAGCCGATTACTTCTTCGCCGTTGATGTAGAAAGTTGGAGTGCCGGAAACGCCGTAGGTTTGGGCATCGGCTTGATCGGTGGCGATTTCGTCGGCGTATCTTTGATCATCGTAGCATTTTGCGAATTGGTTTTCGTTGGCTTCGATCATTTTGGTGTATTCGATGAATTCGTTACGTGGGGTTGCTGAGTCGCTCCAATCGTTTTGAAATTCGACGATTTTTTCTTTCATTTCCCAGAATTTGTCTTGTTCATGGGCACAGTTGGCGGCCATGGCGGCGTTTTTGGCGTTGCTGTGGAAGCTAAGTGGAAAGTCGCGGATGCTATATCTTACTTTTCCGGTGTCGATGTAGTTGGTTTTAATTTGCTTGAAGGTTTCGTCGGAGAAGCGTTTACAGAATGGGCATTGGAAATCTGTGAATTCTATTATTTCTACGGGAGCATTGAGTTTCCCGATACTGGGATCTTGAGGGCGGATTTTGATATCGATGATTTTTGGTTCTTCAATTTCAGCTAGTGGAGCGATTTCAATGGCGTCTTCAGGGTTGAGGTCTAGATCGTTAAGATTGGGTGGTACCTTGCCTGATTCTTCGATTGCAATTGGCATCGGTGGTTCCGAAGCAGGCAACGGAGCAACGGCACTAGTGAAGAAAGTGCCGAAGCCGAAGATGAAGAAAATTGATGAGGTGAAGAAACTAGTTAATTCCATGATTATTTTTTAGAGGCTTTTTCATGCCAAGCCACGAGTACTGGGCTGGCGGTGAAGATCGAAGAGTAAGTACCAACGATCGTCCCAATTATAAGTGCTAGCACGAACCATTCAATTGACGGACTACCAAGAATGTAGAGTGCGAGAAGTGTGATCAAGGTAGATACCGAGGTGTTAACTGAACGGGCCATTGTTTGGGTAAGCGCTTTATTTGCTGTTTCGCTGAATTTTTCTTTGGAATCTTTTGTGCGGAGATTTTCACGAACGCGATCAAATACAACGATTGTATCGTGGACCGAGAAACCAAGGATTGTGAGTAGAGCTGTAATGAAGAGAGCGTCAATTTCTACGTTCATGTAGTGACCAAGAATGGCGAAGATACCGGTAGCGATTAGTACATCATGAGCAAGCGCAACGATTGCACAACCACCGAATCTCCAAGCGCTGTATTGGCGAGGGATTTTGCGGAAAGCAAAAGCGATGTAGAAAACGATCATGAATAGCGCTACTCCAAGAGCGACAATTGCGCGGTATTTCATGGTGTCGCCAATTGTTGGTCCTACTGTGGTGAAGCGGGTTTGTTCGAATTTGCCAAGTTTGGCCTCTAGTTCTTTTTTGAAGTTGTCGTGAGTAGTTTGAGAGAGATATTTGAGTTTGATGATATAGCCATCGTCACTTGTAACGATGATAGGGTTTCCAAAATCAATTTCTTTTTCGTTGTCATCGGCTGGAGCTAGCGTTTCGTTTGATTCTGCGCTAGTTTCGATGCTTTCTGTTGGTGTGTCGTTGTTTTCGGTAGTTTCTGTTGCAGGAGTTGTTTCTTCACCAATGACGATTTCAGGCATTGAATCTTGAGCAAAAGCAGTTGGAATAAAGGCGTTAGCGTTGGAGGTTTGACCATTGGCTTCTTTGAGTTTTTCTTCAATTTCCGGGATTGCGGTTTCTAGTTGTTCTTTAGTGACTTTATTTTCAAATTTGAGTTCCATTAGTGTTCCGCCTGTGAAGTCGATGCCGAATTTGAGTCCGAAGGTGAAGAGAGCTCCGATACAAACTGCGAGTACAATTCCAGAAAGACCAAACCAAATTTTACTGTGTTCAATGATTCTCCATGGTTTTCGTTCTTCTTTTTTAGGGTTAATACTGAAGAGAGCAAGTTTCTTGATGATTTTTGAGCCGACTAGTGAGTTGAGGAATTGGCGAGTGATGGTAATTGCAGTAAGCATTGAAACTACGATACCGGCAGCCAAGTTGAAGGCGAAACCTTGAATGATGGATGTACCGAAGTAGAAGAGGATGGCACAAGTGATCAATGACGAAAAGTTTGAATCACGGATACTGCTCCAAGCACGTTCGAAACCGATTTCGAGTGCTGAACTGTATGGGCGTCCGTTGCGAAGTTCTTCTTTCATTCTTTCGAAGATCAAGATGTTAGCATCAACGGCCATACCAATCGAAAGGATAACACCGGCGACACCAGCAAGAGTGAGTACTACCGATGTTGAGAGAAGGAAAGTGATGAAGAAAAGTCCGAAGACTGCCATCACTAATGATAAGACTTTTTCCCATCCGCGTTCTCGTGAATTGATCACGGCTGTGACGAGCCAGATAAAGAGTACGGTTGAGATTAATAGTGCTACAGCAAGACTGAGTTTGATTTTGATCAGGAACAGGAGAATTGTGGAGTAAATTGAGAGGGCAATCACCGCCATTATTCCGAGTAAGCGGTAGTAGAGGAGCATGTAGATGCCTACGAGGATTAGACCGATAAGTCCAGCATTGAGGCTAGTTTCGAGCGCTTCTTGTCCGAGAGTCGAACCAATTGTGTATTGTCCGCTAAGTACGATTGGTGCTGGGATTGCACCGGTATTGAGGTCGCGAGCAAGTGCTTGAGCGGTTTTGATTGTGAAATTTCCAGTGATGGTTGCGCGGCCACCAGTGATTTTTTGTTGAACAGTTGGTGAAGAGATGAGTTCTCCGCCAACGAAGATTGCTACTGGTTTATCAACATTGCGGCCGGTGATATCTTCGAAAAGTTGAGCTCCTTCATCATTGAAGCTGACCACGACTTGAGGGCTGACCCCATTGCTGAAGTCGACATCGGCGCGAACGAAGTGTTCTCCAGTAAGGCCAGTGTCTTTCCACGGATCTGGCTGGTAGTTTACGAGAATGCGTTGGTATTTGTACTGAGTTTCTTTGACGTTTTCGATTCCAGCTTTTTGGACTTTGTCGGCTTTGATGATATGGAAACCGAATGGAGTTTCTACGAGTTCAGATGTTTGGCCTTCTTCTAGTTTTAGCGCTGCTTCTGTGTATTTCGGGTCGTATGCGCCACCTTCGGCAACAGGTAGTTCCAGTTTTCCGCCGGTGTCTTTACTTGGGCCGTCTGAGTATTCACTGGCAAGTGCCGCGAAATCGGCTCCTTCAGCACGGACTTTTTGGAGTGCTTCTTCAGCACGAGTTTTGGCTTCTTCTTTGGTGCGGGTTACTTCTGGGGCTGCTCGTTCAGCGCCTTGGTAGGCAACGAGGATGTGGCTAGAAGTTACTTCGTGTTTATTGGTTACCTCTTTATCTACTTCTTGTTTTTCGATTACTTTGATGAGGTGGAAGAAATTGGCGCTGTCGATTATTTGGTCGTAGACGGTGCCTGGTTCGAGGGCTTTGATTTTATTGGTTGTTTCTTCGTCGTATCCGGCGAGAGGAACAAATTCTTCACTAGCGTCGTCGAAGAATACTTTTCCCGCAAATGCTTGTTCTTCTTCTTGGGCGAGGATGGCAAAATCACCACCATCTTTGATTTTTTGCATCAATTGATCTGTTTGTGTTTTAACCGTTCCTTTGTAATTCGGGTCGTCAAGTTCAGCGGCGGTTTTTTGCTCTTTAAATTCGAGTTGAATAGTTTTACCTACAGTGTCTTTTGCCTTTTCAAGGTCGTGAATACCGGCAAGTTCGACGATGATATGTGTCTCGTCCGCAACTGAGGCTTCGTAGATGTTTGGTTCAGCGACGCCTAAGCTGTTTACACGTTTGTTGATTACCCCAAGTACACCTTCAACTATGCTGTCGCGGTCGGATTCAGGGACTTTGCGGAGATCGATTTTGTAGTCTAGTTGAGCGCCTCCTTGAAGATCGAGGCCGAGGTTTACTTTGGCATCATTGATTGCTGTGCCTTCTAGGAAAGGGAAGATATTGTTTTTAGTTTCTGGCGTGAGATCAATAAATCCTAAAAATAGGCTGACCAGAATTATTAAAATAATGGAGGTAAATTTGTTTTTCATGACTTAGTTAAGTAAATGAGTAGATCAACAAAAATAGATGCTTTTGAATTTTACAGGTTTACAGTTAAAAGAGAAGTGCTATTAATGATTTTTGGGTGCACTACAAGGGATTTGACCTATAATCGACTTTTGGTCTTATTGGTGATGTTTTTGGTGGAGGGCGGAATCAGTTTCGTGGTCATTTCCGTTGCCAGTTCGTCCGTAGTCATCATGCAGTTTTATCACATCGTTTAATTCTGGGGTGGAAACTTCAAAAATCATCGAGTCTTCGATCGCTTCAACGCGGTGAATGAGAGGAGGGAAGACGTCAATTTTGTCGCCGGGTTCCATGATTTTTTCTTGGAGATTGTCTTCACTGTTGCCGTAGATGAATTTGATTTTGCCAGAGAAAAGATACTGGGTTTCGCGTTTTTTTTCGTGATATTGAAGGGAATAGCGGTGTCCTTTTTTGATCTTGAGGATTTTTCCAGCATAGGCGTCAGTATGGGCAAACCATACTTCTTCACCCCATGGTTTTGGTTTGATCTCAACGTTTTCTAAGTGTTCGCTCATTTAGATTTGATTAATTAAAATGTTGGCGACTTCAGAACTATAACAAATGGAGTTGTCCCCACAAACTGAGTTTAGGGTTTGAGGCTTTGGTTTTGTTTTACTGTAGTTGTTTTCATGGTATAATAAGCTAATCTGAAATTTTAATTTCTAACCATATTTATAATATGGAATTATCAGTCTTTCTGGCTCAGTTGATTGGGCTAGCTTATGTTTCTATTGGTATTGGTTTTTTGACCGACAAAAAGCATTATCAGGGGGTTTATAAGGCTATTTCTAAAGATGATGGCCAATTTTTTCTTTTTGGAGGAATGGTTGCTTTTGTAGCCGGTTTTGCCTTAGTGAATAGCCACAATGTTTGGGTAGCTGATTGGCCGGTGGTGATTACGGTGTTCGGTTGGATTGCTCTTATTAAGGGGATTGCTTTGTTTATCTTTCCAGGAGTGATGATGGATATGACTCGTTCTTTTTTGAAAAATGATCGTTTTATTTCTGGCGGAGGTGTTTTAGCTTTAGTTATCGGACTTGTGCTTGGCTATTTTGGGTTTGTTGCATAGTTTGGTAATTACTCAAAAAGCCACTCTGTTTAATCGGAGTGGCTTTTTTTGATTTTAGATGAGATGCTCTTTTTCGGTTTTTAGTTTCTCGACGATTTTTTTGACGTCTTGACTGCGGTTTTTGGGGCAAACCAGGATGGAGTCGTCGGTCTCGACAACGATCATGTCTTTGAGGCCGATGGTAACGATTGGTTTACCGGTGGTGCCGTAGATTAGTGATCCTTCGGTTTCGTGGCTGACGTGGTCGCCTTTGACGATGTTTTCGGTTTCGTGGCGAGCTAATTCTTCGTGGATTGCGCTCCAGGTGCCGATGTCGCTCCAGCCGAGGTCGGCGGGGATAATGCGGACTTCTTCCGGGTTTACTTTTTCCATGATGGCGTAATCGATGGAGATTTTTTCACAGTTTTTGTAGTGAGCGTCGATAGTTTCTTTTTCGTTTTCAGTGCCAATGGCTTCATGCATTTTCATTAGGAGCGAATGCGTGTCTGGAGCATGTCTGGCAAATTCTTCGAGAATTTTTTCGATTTTCCAGACGTAGAAGCCGGTGTTCCAGAGGTAGCTGCCGTCAGCGAGAAATTTTTTGGCGGTTTCGTAATCTGGTTTTTCCACAAATCGTTCGAAAGCATGGATGGCGTGTCCGTCGATGTCGGATATTTGGTCGCCGATTTTTACGTACCCGAGATGAACGTTGGGGTATTTTGCTTTTACTTCGATGATATTGAGAGTGTTGTGTTCTTTGGCTAATTTTTCAGCAGCTTGGAGTTTGGCGACGAATTCTTCGGTGTCTTGAACCAAATGGTCTGCGTAGACAATGCTCATGATTTCATCGGGGGAGCTGTGTTTGGCAACATAGGCAGCGGCTAGTCCGATACATGGTGCTGTATCACGGCAGGCTGGTTCGGCGATGATGTTTTTCTCTGGGATTTGCGGGGCACTTTGTTTGACGATATCGGTATATTCTTCATTTGTGGCGATGAAAATATCTTCGGGACTGAGAAAACTTAGCCGATCGATGGTGTCTTGGAGCATGGTTTGCTCGCTGATCAGTGGTTGTAGTTGTTTCGGTTTGTTTTGTCTGCTGAGGGGCCAGAGTCTGGTTCCGGTGCCGCCAGCAAGGATTACTGCTTTCATGGGGGAGGTTAGGGCTTAGGTGTTAGGGGGGCTTTTTATTCCATAATTAAACTTTCGCCAGTCATTTCGGCTGGTTTTGTAATATTTAACATATCTAATACTGTTGGTGCAACATCTCGGAGTCCAACATTTTCGCCGCGGAGTTTTTTTTCCTTGAAGTCATTGGAGATGATCATGAATATTCCCTTATTAAATGTGTGTGATGGGCAGGGGTCGCCGCTGTCTTCGTAAACCATGTATTCGGCATTTCCGTGATCGGCGGTGATGATGATGTCGTAGCCTTTTTCTTGGGCGGTGCTGACAGTTGTTTTCAGGCATTCGTTGATTACATCGAGACTTTCTTTGGTTGGTTCTAGTTCGCCGGAATGTCCTACTAGATCGGCGTTAGCGTAGTTCATGACGATTAGTTTGTAGTCTGATTTTTTATTTAATTCTTGAACGAAAGCTTCAGTGAGTTCGCGGGCGCTCATTTCGGGTTTTTCAGCGTAGGAGGCAACTTTTGGTGAATCAACAACAATGCGGTTTTCGCCTTTGAGAACTTCTTTATTTTGGCTGTTAAAGAAAAAGGTGACGTGAGGGAATTTTTCGGTTTCCGCCATCCGTAGTTGTTCAAAATTATTGTTCGATAGGATTTCGCCAAGGTTGTTGCTGATTTATGGTGGTGGGAAAGCAACTG
>CAYGJQ010000012.1:7368-21791 GCA_964350285.1 uncultured Candidatus Peribacteria bacterium
GAGCGATTTTGCTGTAGGGGCCGAAGCAGACGTAGTGGCATTTGATTGGAGTTTCGAAGTCGGAGAAATTTTTGTCGGTGAAACAAGTTGTGATTTGGGCGGCACGGTCAGAGCGGTAGTTGAAGTTGATGATGACGTCTTTTTCTTTAATTAATCCGTCTTTGTCGAGGATGATTGGTTCGATGTAGTAATCGGTTTCGTCGCCGCGTTCGTAGGCTTGATCGATGGCGGTGAGGGGATTAGAGGCTTCGTGTCCTTGGCCTTTGGTCATTAGGTCATAGGCTTTTTGAGTGCGGTCGTAGTTTTTGTCACGGTCCATGGTGAAGAAGCGGCCGCAGATGGTGGCGATTTTTCCGATGCCGATTTCAGCGGTTTTTTCTTCGATTGCTTGGAGGTATTTCTTGGCGCATTTTTCAGGGACGTCGCGCCCGTCAGTGATAGCGTGAATGTATACTTGTTCTGCGGTTAGTCCTTGATCCTTGGCTAATTTTAGTAGTGCATAAAGATGGTCTTGATGGGAGTGGACTCCGGCATCGGAGATCATCCCTACTAAATGTAAGGCGGCTTTGTCACTGGATTTTACTTTTTTGATTGCGTCGATGAATTCGGGTTTAGAGAAGAAACTTTGGTCTTCAATTGTACGGTTGATTAGTTCGAGCATTTGAAATACAACCCGGCCAGCGCCCATAGTGAAATGTCCTACTTCAGATCCACCCATGGTGTTTTTGGGTAATCCAACAGCTTCACTATCCGTTTTCAATAATGTGCAAGGATATTCAGCACGTAATTTTTCAACAAAGTGTTCTTGGGCGTTAGTGATGGCGTTGCCAAAATAATCCTTTCCTTCACCGTAGCCGTCGAGAATGATTAGGAGGACTTTTCGATCGTTTGGCATGGAGAGATTTTAGAAAGATAAATAGCTGAGATACCAGCTAATGATGATGTTACCAAACATCATGCTAATAAATGTACCGGTAATCAAAAATGGAGCGAATGGAATGTGGTTTTTACGAGTGACTTTGCCGGTGGCTAGCAAAGTGATCGCGACAGTTGCACCAATGATATAGGAGAGAGCTAAGGCCAGGAGTAATCTTTCCCAGCCGAGGATTACAGACATGAATATCCCATTCCGAGCCATTTGCCCTTGGAGATCAGGATTTGACTACCGAAGAAACCGAAAATAATTGCGACTGCAAGGCCAACGCTATTCCAAGATGGTAAATCAAAAATTAGAATATTGATTATCCCGAGGCCAATTCCAGTAAGGCTAAAGGAATCAGGAATTTCTTGGTAACGGAGGTCGTAAAAAAAGATGGCGATCAGGACGGCCGAGATGGTGAGAGTCAGTAAAAATTCGATTTTTGCAAGGCCGTAGGTGTTTTGATAGAAGGGGATGAGCTGTCCCCAAAACGCAAAAATGAAACCAGTGAGTAATTCGATATAGAAATAGCTGCGGTCGATTTTTTTCTTACAATAGCGACACTTTCCTTTAGTGCTGATGTAGCTGAAGAGAGGAATGAGGTCGTGTTCTTTTAGCTGGTGTTTGCATTTTGGACACATCGAGCGGCCGTTGATGGTGCCTTTGACATTATTTTTGTGGCGATAGATAAGTACGCTAAGAAAACTGCCGATTGAGGCGCCGAAAATGAAGAGTAAAATTGTGATGATAAAAGTGAGTTCCATCTCTATTGGAAAATGTTAGCTTGGATAGTTTCGTTTTCTTTGGCGGCAACGATGGAATATTTTTCGGAGGCGAGTTCGCTGATGGAGTTGCCTTTGCCGAGTTCGTAGGCTTTTTGATAATGCTGTTTGGCTTTGGAAAAATTGTTTTGGGCTTCGTATATGCGGCCGAGATTGAGGTGGGCGGCGTCGAATTCGGGGTTTAATTCGAGGGCAATCATTAATTGAGCTTTGGCGGGGATGTAGTCTTCGGATTCGATTTGGACCCAGGCCATTAGATTGTGACTCATGGCATTTTGGGAGTGACTGTTGAGTGCTTTTTTTGCTAGCGATAATGCTTTTTCAGGTTGGTTGAGTTTGTTGAGGTAAATCCAAATTGGTTGCACGAAGAGATTAATGTCTTTGTCGTTGAGGCTGATGATGTTTTCGTAGTTGCTAGCGGCTTCGTCGAATTTTTCTTGGATTGTGTAAATTTCCGCGAGTTTTTGTTCTACTTGGATCTCAGGTTGGAAACCGTTTTCTTTGGCTTTTTCTAAATGGTTGGCAGCAAGATCGAGTTTGTCTTGGTTGAAGTAGGTGAGTCCGAGGAAGAAATGGGTTTCTGGTTTTTGGGGGTCGATTTTTTCAGCTTCGATCAGTGCATCGACTGCTTCAGGATATTGTTGGGTTTTTAGATATGAGTAGCCGAGTAAAATCCAGGCGTCGCGGTAGTCATTTTGGATTTTGATTACTTCGAAAAGTAGTGGGATGGCCATTTGGTATTCATCTACTTCAGTGAATGCGCGGCCGAGAAGAGTGTTGAGATGAGAGTCGGTGCCGCTTTGGAAACTATCAAATTCTTGGTAGGCGCTGAGGAATTTTTGGGCTTTTTCGGAAATTTTGAGATCGGTGTTGAGATTGATTGCGTCTTGAAAAAATTGGCGAGCTTCGGGATGGGCGCCGTCGAGGATTTTGATCATTCCTTGGTAGTATTTTACCTGTGAGTCTTCAGCGTTGATGTTTAAAAAGAGTTCGCGTCCTTCGTCGATTTTTCTTTGAGCAATTAATGTGCGGCCGAGATTGAGTTTGGCTGGGAGGCTGGTAGAGTCGGTTTCGAGGGCTTGTTTGAGGATTTCTTCGGCTTTTTCGAGGTTGTTTGATTGAAGGTGAATTTCAGAAATTTTGATTAAGGGCGTGATGTTGCTTGGTTCCATTGATTGGGCAGTTTGGTATTCTTTGATTGCGAGATCATAGAAGCCGTTTTCTTTTAAGGTGTCGCCTTTGGTGATGAGCTCATTGAAGTTGCGGTTGTCTGAGGTTGGTTTTGGTGGGGTTGGTGTTTTGGGGGTATCAGTGTTTTTTGGGTTTGGTGTTTTTTCAGGTTCTTTGCCGCGAAGAAGTTGATCGATTTTTTCTTGTTCAAATGGTGGCACATCAAAGACATATAATGTCGTGCTGACAAAAGCGATGATGAAGAGAAAGGCGAGAATGGTGATGATTTTTTTCATGGGGTCGGCATCAGTGAATGAGTAGAATGGGTGTAGGCAATTGCGATCGCATCAGCGGCATCATCGGGTTTTGGGGGAGCGGCAAGATTGAAAACGAGTTGAACCATTTTTTGGACTTCATGTTTTTCGGCGCGACCGTGTCCGCAAATGCTGTTTTTGATTTGTAGGGGATTGTATTCGGCGATTTGAATTCCTTTCTTATAGAGATGATGCATCACTGCTCCACGGGATTGGGCCACTGAAATGGCAGTTTTCACATTGGTGGAAAAGAACAGTTCTTCAATTGCTGAATGAGTCGGGTTCCATTGTTCTATAAGAGTATCAAGATTTTCAGTGATTTCGTTTAGTCGTTGGGCGAGAGGCTGGTGTGGTGCAGTGGAAATAACGCCGTAATCAAGAAGTTTTAGCGTACGTTCTTCGCGTTTGACGATGGAAAATCCGGTGGTAGCGGTGCCGGGGTCGATGCCGAGAATAATCATATGATAATGGTGTTGATGTAGCTTTCTTTGTCACTGGAATTGCAAATTACAATTTCGTCATTGGCTTTTACTAGGCGGTGTTTTTTTAGGATTTTGACTACTTCTTTGTTGATGTTTTTGAAATTTACTTTTTTGACGATGATGTGATTGAGTCCCCAAACGAGTGAGAGTTCGCGTTGTACTTCGGCAGAGGCTGTGATGGTGATGATTGGGACATAGGGGCGGTGTTTGGCGATTTGGCGGGCAGTGAATCCTTTATCGGTAATGACTACGATGTAGTTGGCTTCAATGTCGCGGGCTAGTTGGCAGGCGCGGAGGCAGAGGGAGTTGACGATTGGTAAATCGTGGTTGCGGATTTTATTTTTTTGGATGCTTTCGTGAGTAGAAAGATATGATTCAACTTCATGGGCAGTTTTAGTGAGAGTGGAGACAGCTTTGATTGGATGCTTGCCAACAGCACTTTCGTTGGAAAGCATTAGGGCGTCGGTGTGATCGAGTACGGCGTTGGCAGCATCGCTGACTTCGGCACGGGTGGCGCGTGGGCTGGAGACCATTGATTGTAAAACTTCAGTCGCCGTAATTACGGGGATACCCTGAATATTGGCCAATTTGATCATCCGTTTTTGAATCATTGGAACTTTTTCTGGACGGATTTCAACGCCTAGGTCGCCGCGGGCAACCATTACTCCGTCTGAGGCTTCGATGATTTCTTGGAGATTTTCAACTGCTTCATGGCGTTCAATTTTGGAAATGATCTTGGTTGATTTTCCGTGAGCTTCGATGATTTGTCGGAGTTTTTTTACGTCTTGGGCGTTTTTGACGAATGAGAGTGCCACGTAGTCGACATTCATTTTTAGTCCGAATTCTAAGTCTTTTTTATCTTTTGGAGTGAGGGATGGGGCTTTTAATGATGCAGTCGGGACATTGATCCCTTTATGGCTTTTAACTACGCCACCAACAATGACATCGCAGTAAATTTTGCCGGCAGTTTTTTGGACGCGAGTTGCTTGGAGTTCGATTTCACCATCGCAGAGCATGATAGTATCGCCGACTTTTACTTCTTTGGGTAATTTTTTGTATTGAATTGGAATTTTTTTATGGTCACCGATGATCTCTTCGGTTGTGAGTACAATTTTTTCTTTATCAAGTAGCATAACGCCGATATCTGGCATTTCACCTACACGAATTTTGGGACCTTGAAGATCTTGAATTAAGGTGATTGGATGGCTGAGCTTTTTGGAAACGGCCCGTACGTTTTTGATGATTTGTTTGTGATGGGCGTGAGTGCCATGGGAAAAATTGAGGCGAACGGCGTTCATGCCGGCCTTTACGAGTTTAGTGATAGCGGTTTGGGTGTCGGTAGCCGGACCGAGGGTGCAAACGATTTTGGTGTTTTTGATGATCATGGGCCGGCTGGGGTTTAATATTTCGCTGATAATTATAGCAAAAAAGCAGTCATTGTTGCAGGGGCTTTGGATGACAAGATTGAGGTTCGTGGCTGGTTAGAGATACTTTTGTTTGTTGCGATTGTGTTCGTCGTTTGAAGTGGCGTAATGGGTGGTGCCGTCTAGGGAATGAAGGTAATACCAGAAGTTGTTGGTTTCGGGCTTAAGGCTGGCTTTGATGCTTTGGAGGCCAGGGTTTCCAATCGGTCCGGGCGGGAGGCCTTTTTGAACTTTGCGGGTGTTGTAGGGGGATTTTTCGGTGAAGTCGATGTTTGTGAGGGAACGTTCGTCTTTGAGGTAGTGGGAGGTGGCGTCGGCTCCGAGGAACCAGCCGTTGTCGACTCGGCGCCAGAGGATATCGGAGATGATGAAGGCGTCGTGGGCGCCGCTGGCTTCTTCGTCGATGATTGATGCCATGGTGATGATTTCGTGGATTTGGCGTTTTTTGTTGCTATTGATTTCTGGCAAAGCTTTTTGTTCAAAGTTTTCAAGCATTCTGGTGATGAATAGTTCTGGGGTGAAAGTGCTGGGATCGACGAAATAGGTGTCGGGGAAAAGGTAGCCTTCGAGTGGGACGATGAGGTTTTGATTGGTTTCTTGTGGAATGAAAGGGAATTGTTCATAGCTGTCGAAGTCTTTTAAAGCTTTAGTGAAAGCGCTTTTTTCGATCAGTTGCATTTCGGTGAGGAGGTTGTCGATGTCTTTACTGCTGTGTCCTTCTAAAGTGGTGATAATAATTGTGCCTTGATTGGCGCTAGTGAGGAGGTCGATGATTTCGCGAGGAGACATGTTGCGGCGGAGGGCGAAACGTCCAGCGATGAATTTGGTGTCGAGATCATTGAAGCGAGAATAGGCGCGAACTGCGTAAGTGCTAGTTATTAGGTTTTGCTTTTTTAAGTTGTTGGCGATGGTGTTGAGACTTGACCCTTTTTCGATTTCAAAGATGATACTCTCAGTGTTTGTGGTGTCGATCGGGGTGTTCATGGCGAAGCGGTAGCCGAAAAAGAGCACAATTGGTGCGCTGATGAGGGTGATCCAGATGAGGAAACGGAATTTTGAAGGGTTTCGGCGGGGCTTCATAAAAATTTCATAAAAATTTTCGCCCCGCAGGCACCTGACGGTGCCTGCGGGGTCATTTTTGACTTGTATGTTTTTTTACATTCCTGGCAGTCCAAGGCCGAGGTCACCCATTACGCTTTTCATTTTTTCGGCAGCGATTTCTTGAGATTTTTTGAGTGCTTTGTTGAAGGCTTTTACAAGGGCGTTGTTCATTTTTTTAGTGTCGCCGGCCATTTCTTCTGGGATTTTTACTTCTTGGACTTCTTGTTTGCCGTTGATAATGATGATTACACCGTCAACTTCGGCTTCGATGTGTACTTTTTCTAGTTCTTTTTGGATCGATTTCGCTTGTTTTTGGAGTTTGCGGAGTTCGTTCATTTTTTGAAACATGTTCATGAAGGGGTGATTTAAAAATTAGTCTTTCCGATTGTAGTTGAATGATTATGGTTTTACAAAACAACTTTCTCTTGCGTGGAGTACTTCTTTTAGCTACTATTCCTCTGCTTTATTTAGTTGAATAACTTAAGACAGTATGTCGGATGTACTTAATCTCGAAGTAGAGAGCCGTGATCCTGCTGTAAAAAAAGCTAAAGACGTTCGTCGTGAAGGCAAATTGCCAGCTGTTTTTTATGGAAAAGGAAAAGATAGCCAAGCGCTACAAATGGATTATCAAACCTTTCGTCGTTTGTACCGGGCGGCAGGTGATAGTACCTTGGTTGAATTGAATATTGACGGAAAAACAAAAGAAACCGTATTGATCCACGATTTTCAACGTGATCCAGTGTCTGATGATTATATTCATGTTGATTTCATGGGGATTAATATGAATGAAGAAATTACAACTAATATCCACCTTGAGTTCGTTGGTGTTGCACCAGCAGTGAAAGATCTTGGTGGTATCTTGTCGGTGGCTCGTACTGAAGTAGAGGTTCGATGTTTGCCAAAAGATATTCCTCATCATATTGAAGTAGATATTTCTTCATTGACTGACTTCCATTTGTCGATTCACGTAAGTGATATCGTAGTTCCAGAAGGTGTGGTAATTACAAATGATCCTGAACTGACAATTGCAAACGTTTCTGCTCCTGCAACTGAAGAAGCTGCTGGTTCAGATGAAGGTGCAACAGAAGCTGGTGAAGCATCTGAAGGTGGTGAAGAGAAAAAAGAAGAAGGTGGTGAAGAAGGGGGAGAGTAGTAGTATTTGCCGAAAAGTAAAAAGACCGGTCATTAGGCCGGTCTTTTTTAGTTATTGTACTAGTTCCTTGAGGACCCTTTTCATGGCTTGGTAGTGGGCTTCTTCATTGCTGTTGTCGTCTTTAATACAAAGGATTAGTGTGTCTCCAGGTTTTTTGTGGTCGTTGATTAAGCTTTTGGGGTATGAAATGATGCGGCCTTGGACACGGAGTAACACTTCGTCTGGGGTGATTTCTTCAATGGTAGCAGTTAGGCCTTCGGGAGCGGTCATATTGATGTTGTTGTTTTGAAAAAGCGCAATAAATCTTACCGTAACTGACTAGTCAGATGAAACTATTTGCTTTAGATTTGGTTTACACATATTGAATTCATGTCTCTATGGAGCTTTCTTTGGATTTTGGGGGGTCAACATTAGATGCGGTGTTATGGAATAGTGGTGAATTGGTGAAAGTGGAGAGTATTGAGGCGCCAGGGGCTTCTTGGGATGTCTTTCAAAAATTTTTGTTGGAGCAAGCTTTGCCTTGGTCTGATATCGGTCGCCTTTATGTGACCGGTGGTAAGAGTTGTTCGTTTCCAGATGAAATTAATGAGATGCAGATTGGAAAGGTGGATGAGATTGACTCGATTGGAGTTGGGGGGTGGTATTTGGGGGGAGGGAAGGTTCAGGGTGTGAAAAAATGTTTGGTGGTGAGTATGGGGACGGGGACTTGTATGGTGGAGGTGGAGAATGGTGAGAAGTGTATTCATATTGGTGGAACTGGAGTAGGGGGTGGGACTTTTCTTGGTTTAGCGAAAGAGTTGTTGGGGGAGACTGATGTGGAGAAGCTGAAAGAGATGTTTGCGGTTGGTGATCGGTCGAGAGTGGATTTAAGTGTTAAAGATATTATTGGTGGAGGGATTGGAATTGTTTCAGGGGATGCGACTGCATCGAATCTTGGAAAGATTGCTAGGGAGATTGATTTTTCAAAGTCTGATTTGGCTTCAGGGATGGTGAATCTGATTGGGCAGACGATTGGTATTACTTCGGTGTTTGGTGCCAAGTCTTGTGGGGTGGAGGTGATTGTTCTAACTGGAAAGTTAACGAGGATTGGTAAGGTGATTGAAGTGGTGAAGCAGGTTGGGGATTTTTATGGAATGGAGATGATTGTGCCGGAATATGCTGATGTGGTGTCTGCGATTGGGGCTTATTTCGTGGGGAAAGATTGAGATTTCATTTTTTTTCATAAAAATTTTCGAAAAATTTCATATTTGATCTGTATGGTGAATTTGTTGCGCGACAAAAAGGCTTGGAATTAGGTTAGAACGAAGCGTGGTCTTCGAAATGTGTCGTATAAGGTGAAGGCCAGGGTGGGTTTGAAAAGGGACTGAGGGAAGGGAAATTGAAAAAATCTCAATCAGGCCTGACTTTACCCTTGCCTAACTACCCTGTAATCTTATGCCAATTTTAAAGAAAATGGATGAACTCCAAAAAATTTAAAAATATTAAGGGGCAAAAAAAACTTACGATGCTCTCGGTTTATGATTTTCATATGGCGCGCATTGCGGCTGATTCTGGAATCGATATGTTGTTGGTGGGGGATTCAGTGGGGATGGTGGTTTATGGTGATAGCGATACGCGGTCGGTGACTATTGAAGAGATGATTCGTCATGGTCGAGCGGTAGTTCGTGGTGCTGATGACAAAGTTTTCACGGTAGTGGATATGCCTTATAAAACTTGTGATTCAACAGAATCTGCAGTAGATAATTGCCGGAGAGTAGTAGCGCAAACTGGATGTGATGCCGTGAAGATTGAAGGTGTGCCGGAAATAGTGAAAGCTGTGGTTGAGGCTGGGATTGAGGTGATGGCTCATACGGGATTGAAACCACAAACTGCTGAAAGGTATTGTGTGCAAGGTGGTGATGAATTGCAGCGTCGAGAGATAATTGATGAGGCGATGGCATTGCAGTCTGCTGGTGCGTTTGCGATGGTGTTGGAATGTGTGCCCAAAGTTCTGGGTGAAGAGTTGACCAGTGTTTTGAGTATACCTACAGTTGGTATTGGTGCGGGGAATGGTTGTGATGGGCAAGTGTTGGTGCTGCATGATTTATTGGGGATTTCGGAGCGGAAGCTGCCGAAGTTTGTAAAGGAGTTTGTGAATATTGAGACCGTGATTAAAAAGGGAATAGTTGATTTTTGTGAGCAAGTTGGAGAGGGGGATTTCCCGAGTGATTTAGAATCTTACTCATAGATGCGATGAGAGTTATTCGAACAGTTAAAGATCTAGATGATTGGCGAAAGAGCGTTAAGGGAAAAGTGGGTTTTGTGCCGACGATGGGTTTTTTGCATCAGGGGCATTTGAGTTTGGTAGATGCTGCGAAGAAAGAGTGTGATTTGGTGGTAGTGAGTATTTTTGTTAATCCAGCGCAGTTTAATGATGGTACAGATTTTGAAAGTTATCCCCGTGATGAGGTGAATGATTTGGACTTATTGAAGGAGAGAGTAGTTGATGTTTGTTTTATGCCGGAGGTGTCTGATGTTTACCCTGACGGAGCTGTGAAGATTGAGATGAAGGTTCCGGATTTAACTAGTTGTTTATGTGGTAAGTATCGTCCTGGTCATTTTGAAGGTGTGTTGTTGGTTGTTTCTAAACTATTTAATTTTGTGAGACCAGATGTTGTTTATTTTGGTCAGAAAGATTTTCAACAGTGTTTGGTGGTAAAGCAGTTGATTAGAGATTTGAATTTTCGAATTGAAATGAGAATCGAGCCTACGGTGCGTAGTGAAGAAGGGTTGGCTTTGAGTTCGCGGAATGCACGTTTGAGTGAGGATGGTTTAAAGAAGGCGCTTTTGATTAAAGATTCTTTGGATATGGTTGTGACAATGATTGAGGATGGTGAAAATTCGATTGATCAGATTGAGGAGGCTTTGGGTAATTTTTTTGTTCAAAATGGGGTTGAGGTGGAGTATGCTGAGATGCGGAGTGCGGTTGATTTGTCGAGGCGGGAGGATTTAGGTAAACCTTTAGTTTACGCGGTTGCTGTTTGGATTGAGGGTGTGAGATTGATTGATAATGTGGTAATTAGTTAATGAGTAATTTTTTTGAACTATGTTGAAGGGGCAGAAAATTGTGATTGGCGTCAGTGGGGGGATTGCGGCTTATAAAATTCCGGATTTGGTAAGGATTTTAAGGGGCAATGGTGCAGAGGTTCATGTGATGATGACAGAAGCAGCTCAACAGTTTGTGGCGCCATTGGTCTTGGAGGTTTTGTCGGGGAATCGGGTTTGCGTTGATATGTGGGATGGGGATTTGCGGATGAATCATATTGAATTGGCGAAAACGGCGGATTTAGTTTTGATTGTTCCAGCGACGGCGAATTTAATTGGGAAGTATGCTCATGGAATTGCCGATAATTTAGTTTTGACTACTTTGTTGGCGAGTAAGGCACCGGTGGTTTTGGCGCCAGCGATGAATACAAATATGTGGGAGCATCCGGCTGTTCAAGATAATTTGGTGCTTTTGAAAAAAAGGGGAGTGAATGTGATTGATCCAGATGTTGGTGAATTAGCTTGTGGTGCAGTTGGGGTGGGGAGATTTCCTGATGCAGATGCTATTTTGCAATATGTTTATGTGGCATTGGGAGACAAACGAGTTTTGGAGGGAAAAAAAATTGTAATTACAGCTGGGGCAACTCGTGAGTATGCTGATCCGGTGAGGTTTCTTTCTAATGGTGCCTCTGGGAAGATGGGGAAGTATTTTGCGTTGGCGGCGAAGGCTTTGGGGGCGGAGGTTTTATTGGTGAAAGGGCCAGGTTCGGTAAAGGTGATTGCTGATATCCGGCAGATTGATGTGGTTTCGGCGGAAGAGATGTATCAGGCGGTGAAGGCCAATTTTGATGATTGTAATTTACTGGTGTCTACGGCGGCAGTAGCAGATTTTCGGTTTGGGGAGCAGTTGGATACGAAGTTGAAGAAAGATGGTGGCGATCCGAAATTGGTGCGAACGGTGGATGTTTTGAAGGCGATGTCAGAATTGAAAAGACCAGATCAGGTGTTTGTGGGTTTTGGGTTGGAGTCGGAGTTTGATCAGCACAGAATTGAAGTGAAGATGCAATCGAAGAAAATGGATTGGATGATTTATGATTCGCCGGCGGCAATTGGTAGTGAGATGTTTGATTGTAAGGTTGTTTCTGCGGCAGGGACGAAAGATTATCAGGGGATTTCAAAGATAAAATTGGCTGAGGAAATACTGAGATTGTTTTAACTCAGTTTGACAAGAATTTTATGGCTAAGTAGTTTTGAGCCAAGGATTGATCTTGTTATTTTTTTGTCATGGGAGATGTCGAAGGCAAGTTTGGCAAAAAAGATTCAGTTAAGGAGTCTCAAGATGAAATGGGGCTAAAAAGTTTGATTGAAAGGTTTGTTGTGCCAATGCTGAATCAGGGTGAAATGGGGGTTTTTGATGTGGTGAGAATGATGGCGCAGAGTGAGTCTTTGTCATCAAAGGAGCGGCAGTTGGCGCAGTTATTGCTGATGATGGTTGAAAGTGGTGTGGTTCAGGATCGTGAGGTGCCGTTGTCTTTAGATGAGTTAAAGGCAGCTTCTGATGAGCAAGTTGAAGGGATTGTGGCTGGCTCTCGTACGATGTTGCAGCGGGCTAATCCTGAAATTCAGGCTTTGATAGGTGATGAGAGTGAGGCAGGGGGGCGGCGAAGATTGCCTAATACACAGCCTTTGGAGTTGTTGCCGAGGAAATCACCAAATAATGGTGGTGCTCCTTTGTCTTTTGCTTCTGATTCTTGGCCTCAAGTTGGGACTCAATCTCAAGGTTCTTTGGCGCGGCCGCAATTTTCACAGCGGTCACGTTTTAGCAATTCAGGTGATTCGAGATTTTCTGCTCCACAAGGGCGAAGGAGAGTGAATGTACATGATGAGCGATTGAAAAGAGTGAATGATACTTTGGAGGTAAAGGTCTCAACTGGTGGTTTAACTGAGGAGCTTGAAGAAAGTTTGGCAATGGCTTTGAGGAGACGGTTGATGCGGTTTGCGACTAAATTTTTTCAAAAGAGATCGATTTTGGCGGCGGATCTTAATGATCTGTATCGGGTAGGTAATTTACCGCAATCGATTGATTTGAATTTGAAGCCTGGTGAAGATTTGACTCCTTTTCTCGGTAGAGAGTTTAGAGTTAGTGTGAGTTTGCCTTATGCCCAAGGTAGAGAGGCTTTGAAAATGCATGTGGAGGTTCGATTTGCCAGATTTGTTGATGGTGATTCTGTCGGGGTGAATATCAATTGGGCAGCTTGATTGGGGTTCAGTTTTTCCCTGTTTTATGCTATAATTTTCAGATTATAGTTATTTTTGATTGATGTCAGAAGGTAATAAACAAAGGCCGGAAAAAAAAGTTGCTGTTGAAAGTAAGGAAAAACAGCAAAAAGGGCCGGAAAATAAGGATAAGGAACGTAAGAAAAGAAGACGTCGTAGTCGTCGAAAACGGCATATTGAAATGTCTAAAGTTCGGCGTGATGGTTTAAAGAATGTAGTGGATGACGTGAAAGAAAAGCCTCAAGTGAAGAAGTCGCCTGGTCAAAGGAATGAAAAGAAGGATCGAGATCTTGGTGATGAATTAGTGGAAGATCAGCCAACGATTATTGAGGAAGAGCAGGAAGTGGCAACGGAGAAAGTGGATCAGTCGTTTGAGGACAAGAAAGAAGATGTTTTGGAAGGTGGTCAAAAACATGAAGAAACGATTAAGCGTGAGAAGAAGAAGCCGGCAATAGAAACTGCTGGTAATAAAGTTGATGATGACAAAAAGCAGGAGGTAGTGGGGCAGCCGAAACAGATTGAGAAAAAAGAGAAAAAGGAAATTGAACCGAAGCCGAAGAAACAATCGTCTGCAAAATCAGATGCTCAAGCTGCTGGCCAGCCAGCTGATGAAGCTTTTGATGATATTTTTGGAGATGATTTTTTGGTTGACGATGAAGGTTTGGATGAAGGAAGTGATCAAGCGGAAGATTTGTTTAATGATTTTTTGGTTGATGCTGCAACAGCGGCAGTTGATAATCCGTCGTCTGGAAAGAAATCTGTTGATCAATCAGAGCAGAATGAAGTGAAGAAACAAGCGGTTAAGCAAGAGTCGAAGTTTCAATCAAAACCTAAGCCAAAATTGCAGAAGCCAAAGCCTCAGGGGCAACCTAAGCAAGAGGTTAAGCAGGCAACAAAAAAAGAGCAACACTCTCAAGCTCAGCCAGTAGTTGATAAAATTGAGAAACCGGTCAAGAAAAAGAAGTCTTATCTAGAGATTTTGAAAGAAGAGGCGAAGAAGTTTGAGGAAATGGAAGCAAAAAGGAAAGGTGGTGCAAAAGAACAATCCGTAGCGAAAAAAGTGGAGCCGGCTACAGAGTTGCGTCCGCGGGAAGACGCTGGAGATGTGGATTTGTTTGGGGCGGATAATCAATTTGAAGAACCAGATTGGTTGAAACCATCGGAGGATATTGATGGAGTTCATGCTGATGCAATGGCGCGGGCACAGAAGGTAGAAGCTAAAGATGAAGCACGAGACAAAGGTAAGAAGGTGGAGAATGTTGTAGCTGAAGATGACTTGTTTGGAGATACGATTTTTGAAGGTAATTTTGAGGATCAGCAGTCTGCGCAAGCGACGAGTGAAGTGTCAATGATGCCAGGTAAGAGTAAAAGTGGTTTTCATGAAGGAAAGAAAGACGAGTTGTACCATGGGGAGAAGGCTTTTTCTCAAGGTGGGATGCAGCACGGTGCTGAAATTTTTACCGGTGCAAAAGATGAGGTAGAGAAAGCTTCGGAAGGGATGACTGTTTTGGAGTCTAGTCCAACTGGTGGAATTCCTCAGGGGCCGCGGGAAGGGGTTAATGAAAAAGATAAAGGTTCGATTCGTGATGCCATGAATGAAAAGCGTTTTGAAATTAATGAAGTATTGGAAGGGGGAGGGGGTAAGGATAAAGGTTCGTTTGTAAATGAGTTGAAGTCGGTTTTGAGTCAGGCTGGTTTGTCTTGGGGAGCAGTGAAAGGATTTTGTGCGCTTGGTTTGATTGTGGTTGTTTTATTTGCTGGGTACTTTTTTGATCTT
>CAYGJQ010000012.1:21801-24157 GCA_964350285.1 uncultured Candidatus Peribacteria bacterium
TCATGGAAAGATTTGGAGGCTGGCGACCGGGTTGGACTTTTGGGGTGGTGATAGTGGTCAGGTAGAAGAGCCTCAGCCCGGTGGTGCGAAGATTGGTAATTGGCCGATTGATGGGAGTTATCGCTTTGCTGGTGACTTGTATGGTGAAGCGCCTTTGCCTTACACGGTTGGTGCTGGATATATTTTTGGCGATCCGATTGATCTTGAAGGTGTGCCGCGGCATTCTGGTGTGAAAGTTGGTTTGATTTTTGGGGAAACTGCTGAGGTGCGTGAGAGTCAGCGTTTTGCTTACTATGTGGAATATGTTGGCCAGTTGAGAAATATTTATTTAACTGATTTAGATCAGTTGCTTGATAATTCACGTAATCGTGAGCAAACATTTGAAGATTATCGGAAGCAGTTAAGTGAGATGAATCAGCGTGGTTTGGCTTTGGCGGAAGAAGTGAATGTGAAATTGTCGGAGATTAAAGAAGAGTTTGATGCAGTAACAGCGGCGAAGCAAGAGGCCGAAGAAGAGTTTTTTGCAAACCTAGAATCGTTCCAAGGTCAACAGTCTGATGAGGCATTAAAAGTATTTATGGATTTGCGAAAACAGCAAGTGGATCTCCGGGCGGAATTTAATGCACTTACGCGAGTTGCAGAAGAGTATGAAAAAGTTTTGATTCGCATTGATCGTCGGTTGCAGGCATTGGACTTGAATCGTGACGCTTTAATTAAAGGCGTAAAGGTGACGCCGATACCGGGATCGAATTTGGATTTTATTGAAGGCGATGAATAGCTTATGAACTAAGCTCGGGGTAATGGAGTTGGTAGAGTTGATCGATAAACTTCCGGAAGTTTTGGAGTTCGGATTTGGAGATTGAGATGTTTGTGAGTTTGGTGAGTGAGGCTTGGGTGATGTAGTGGCTGAGTTTGAGGTTTTTGATGTCTACTGTTGTGAGGGGGATGGGGGATTGTCCGCAGCTGTGGCAGATGAGGTTTCCACGGTTGCTGAGGAAGTGATGGTGGGCGGTGGAAAATTTTTTGTGACAGAGCGAGCATTCAATGAATTGGGGGCTGAAACCGAGGTAGTCGAGGAGTTTAAGTTTGAATCCTTGAAGGACTAATTCGTTTTCGGGTTGATGTTCCCAGATGGTGAGAATTTCGAGTAACAGCATGAATAGTTCTTCTTGTTCGTTGTCGTCGTAGGTGATGCGGTTTAGGAGTTTGATGATTTCGAAGCCGTGGTTTACGGTTTGGAGGTTTGCTTTGATTTTGGAAAAGCTGAGATTGGTTTCACATTCGGTGAGGACCATTGATTTTTTGTTTTGGTAAATCGTGAGGTTGCAGACGTTGAAATATTCAATGTGGCCCATGAATTTGCTGGTGATTTTTTTGGCGCCGCGGACTTTGGTTTTCAGGCGACCGTGTTCACGGGTATACCAAGTAGCGATGGTGTCTTGTTCGCCAACGGGGTATTTGTGGATCAGGATTCCTTGGGTGGAAATGTGTTTCACGCTAGTGTTTTTTTAGATAGCGATTAACCGTAATTGTGCTGCTGATAATGCCGAGTACAATCGTTACTAAGAGTTCGCCGCCAATGATCGCGATGTAGTTGTTGAGGTCTAAACTTTGTAGTGGACTTAGGCTGATTTGGCTAGAAATAATGCTGATGAGGATTGCACTGAGCATTACTGCGGCGATGGCGTAGAAGATGCCTTCGAGAATGTAGGGAAGACGAATGAAACTGTATGTAGCGCCGACGAGTTTCATTACATGGATTTCGTTTTGGCGGTTGAAGATTGCTAATTGGATGGCGTTCATCAAAATCAAAACGCCGCCGATAACGAAGATGAGAATCGTCCAATAAATGATTTGATTGGTGACGGTTTTGAATTTCAGTAGGTTTTCACTAACGTTGCTGAGGATGCGTTGGTTTTCTTCGTTTACTTTGATTAGTTGATTGCTGTGTTGGTTGATGACGTTGTTGAAGAGAGGGTGGAGTTGGTCGCTGTATTTGCTTTGGAGGGTGTTGAGGACCTCTTGATGATCTTCAACGGAATTGGTGATGATTTTTAAATCTGCGGGAAAGGGATTACTGATGTTATTACGTTCAAGAAGCTCGATGGTGCGCGGACTTTCTTTGCGCATGATTTCAAAGGCTTCGGTGCTGGAACGGAAAGTGACTTGGGTAACTGTGGGGAGTTTTTCAATTTCTTTCGCAATGACCTCGTCGGTTAGCGCATGATTGGTTGGCAGTAATGGCACTTGCAGAATGGTATCGACATCAACAACGGCCGTGGACTCAAATTGCGATTGCACAGTTGCGACATCGACTTGGTGATAATGCATAGCATGCAGTGTGGCAGCCGTTGGC
>CAYGJQ010000012.1:24167-29965 GCA_964350285.1 uncultured Candidatus Peribacteria bacterium
TTTTCACCGGTGATGCTGTCGACGTCGTTGTTGAGATAAACTACAAGATCAATTTTTTGGGTGGCTTCGGTAATGATATTTTGACTGGCGAGATTAATGGCCAGGATGATGTTGAAAATAAATAAAATAATCGCGATGACAATGATCGTTGCGAGTGAGAGGAATTTGTTGCGCCAAATATTAATGAGACTGAGCTTGGTGCCACGGGTAATTAGTGCCCAAGGGTGAATCTGTCGCTTCATGAATTTTGCTCTTTAATGATTGAGGATTTGTACATGTGGGGCTTGTAAGGTTTGAGCCTAACAATTGTGGTGTCGAGTTTCATGTCGATGATTGCTTTTTTTAGCCGATATGTGAAAGCAAATTGGTCGTAACCGAGAGCAATGATATGAGGACGATATTTTTTTAATACTTTATATTTGTCGGTTTTATAACCCACAATTACGCGGTCAGCGATTTTGCTATCTTCAACATTTCTGAGGCGTTCACGTTCGTTGTTGTCCGGTGGGTTGCCTTTTATTTGTTGAACAGTTTGGTCTCGGGCAATGATGACAGTAAGGTGGTTGCCGAGTTCTTTGGCTTGTTTTAGGTAGTTTTCATGGCCGGCATGAAAATGATCGAAAGTGCCGAAAGCCATGACTCTTTTTTCTTCAGTGCTGCTCATGTGAGAAAATCTTGTAGTGGTCGGTCAGGAATAAAAAAATTGATGTAAACGACCGCCAGAAAGATGATAATACCTAATCCGATATAAAGATAGTTGAATGATTGTTTTCGATTGTTGATGGCGAGGCTGGAAAAGCCGTAGAGTAGAGCGGTGATTATGAAAGGGATATCGAGGCTGCGGTGAATTATGAATGAAATTGGACGGAGGTAATCGTTCACGATCATTAGGCCAGCAATGATGTGTGATAAGCCGAGGATACTAAAAAAAATGAAGGAGACTTTTTGGACGTTGGCGGTTGTTGTATTCACGTTTTTATGATAAATCAAATGCTGTTTGTAATTATCGCATTATGTTAACTGAAGAACAAGTTCGTCACGTTGCTAAATTGGCACGTTTGAAATTGACTGACGAGGAAGTTGGCCGTTTTGCTAAGCAGCTTTCCGAGGTTTTGGACTATGTAGATCTCTTGAGTGAAGTGGATACAGAAGGAGTGAAGCCCACTTATCAGGTGACTGGTTTGCAAAATGTTTCGGAGAAGGATGAGGTGGTAAATGAAGTGACGAAAGAAGAAATGTTGAATTGTTCAGCGTTGCCAAAAGAGCGAGGACAGATCAGAGTGCAAGCGGCGATTAAAGAGTAAGTGTTGTGAGATTGTGGACGACAGAAAATTTGGGGGGAATTGTGGCTTGAGAAAAAGGATTTGTGAGTAGGAGTGAGATTTTTTGTTTTTTTTAAAGTATGCTCCCCCTAGTAGGGCGGGTGGTCCGGAGGTGGGATATCAAAAATGATTTATTTTAAATTTTATTCATGTCATCAGAACTCAATAAACTCGATATCAAGCGTGCGCATCAAGGTTTGAAGGATAAACAATTTTCTGCTGTGGAGCTCACCGAATCTGTTTTAGCGGAAATTAAAAATCGTAATGATGAGTTGAATGCTTATGTGACGGTTACTAATGAAGTTGCTTTGGATCAAGCGAAGAAAGTTGATGAGAAGATTGCTGGAGGTGTTGAGATTTCAGTTCTTGAAGGGATTCCTTGTAGTTTGAAGGATGTGTTTTCGACAAAAGGTATTAAAACTACAGCTTGTTCGCGGATGTTGGAAAATTTTGTGCCGCCAGTAGATGCGGTAAGTGTGAAGCGTTTGAACGAGCAAGGGATGGTTTTGGTGGGAAAGACTAATACTGATGAGTTTACTTGTGGTGCGTCTACCGAGTCTTCGTATTTTGGTGTGACGAAAAACCCAGCTGATGCTTCGAAAGTTGCTGGTGGTTCTTCTGGTGGGGCGGCGGCTAGTGTGGCTGCTGATATGGCGATTTATGGATTGGGTACTGATACTGGTGGATCGATTCGTCAGCCGGCTTCGTTTTGTGGATGTGTTGGTTTAAAAGTGACTTATGGGAGAGTTCCTCGTAGTGGAGTGATTTCAATGGCTTCTTCTTTTGATACTATCGGGCCGATGACAAAGACTTGTTGGGATGCGGCGGCGGTGATGAATGTGATTGCTGGAGCTGATCGGGCTGATTCAACAACTCCGAAGGTAGAGGTGCCAGATTACGTGGCTGCATTAGATGGAAATGTGAAAGGTTTGAAGATTGGCTTACCGAAGGAGTATTTTACTGATGCAGTTGAACCGGAGGTGGCGGCAAAAGTTCAAGAAGCGGTGAAAGAGCTCGAGAAATTAGGAATGGAGGTGAAAGAAGTGAGTTTGCCGATGACGAAATATGCAGTTGCTGTTTATTATGTGGCGATTCCTTCCGAAGTGAGTGCGAATATGGCTCGGTACGATGGAATTCGTTGTGGCCGGCCAACTGATTCAGAAACTGAGGATTTGGTTGATTATTTTTTTCAGACTCGCGGTGAAGGATTTGGCGATGAGATGAAACGACGGATTATGGTGGGGACTTATGCTTTGTCGGCGGGTTATTATGACGCTTATTATGTGAAGGCTCAAAAGGTGCGGACGAAGATTATTGATGATTTTAATCGAGCATTTGAAGAGGTAGATGTGATTGTTGGTCCGGTTTCGCCAACTCCAGCGTTTGGAATTGGTGAAAAAGTTGATGATCCGTTGCAAATGTATTTGGCGGATGTTTTGACTTGTCCGGGGAATGCGGCCGGTATTCCAGGGCTTTCTGTTCCTTGTGGTGAAACTAAAGATGGTTTGCCAATCGGGTTGCAGATTTTGGGGCCGCAGTTTAAAGAGGATTTAGTTTTGAAAGTGGGAGACGCTTATGAGCGGCGATAGTTTTCGAGCAATTTTTTAGAACATGGATGGTGTGGCTCATCAAGTTGATGTTCTTGTGTTTGTTAGGTGTGGGATTTAGTCTGCTTGTACAAATTTTGTAACCAATTGTGTTATGGAAAATGTTAGCGTAAAGCAGGATGTTAAATGGGAGCTACTGATTTGGTCGGTGGCGTTGGGGTTTTTGTTTGAATGGTTTTTTGTGGGGCATGCAATTGGGATTTCTTATCCTTTGTTTGTGGTGGTTTTTTATGGTGTGTTTTTTTGGTTTTTAAGGGAGCGATTGAAATTTGATGATTCTTGGTTTTTCTTTGTGGTGACAGTTGCTTTGGCGGCTACTTTTGGGATTTTTGCGAATGATGATTTGGCGCGGATTAATTTTTATTTGGTTCCTGGTTTAATTATTGGGCATACGTTGATGGTGAGTAATATTCGGCATTATTGTTGGAGTGGATTGGGTTTTATTGGGGATGTGGTGAGGTTTGTGTTTGATCCGATGATTACTAATTTGAAGAAGCCATTTGAGGTGATTGGTGAAGGTTTTACGAAGAAGTTGAATAAGGAAAAATGGGATGTGGTGAAGAAAGTGATTACTGGAGTGCTGTTGGCGATGCCGTTACTTTTTATTGTTGTGGTGTTGTTGAGTTCTGCGGATTTGGCTTTTCGGGAGCTGTTTGATAAATTGCCGGATTTATTTACTTTGGATAATCCGGATAAGTTATTTAGAAGTACTTTTGCGGTTGTGAGTGTGGCAATTGTTTCGTTTAGTTTTATTTGGTCGCATTTAGCAACGAAATTGCCGAAAAAGGAAGATGTTGATGATTTGGTGAAACCGTGGGATCCGATTGTTGCTAATACGGTGCTTGTTTTGGTGAATGTGGTTTATCTGATTTTTGTAGCGATTCAATTTTCATATTTGTTTGGCGGTCAAGAGGGGCAGTTGATTGAAGGGTATACTTATGCCCAGTATGCTCGTCGGGGTTTCTTTGAGCTTTTGTTTGTGGGGTTTGTGAATTTTCTACTTTTGGTGGGGATGCTGGCAAAAGTGAATAAAGGGAGTAAAAGGATGTTGAGTTTTACTAAAGCGATGAAGACTTTATTGGTGTTGGCGACGTTTGTGATTATTTATTCTTCGCATTTCCGATTGTCTCTGTATGAGTCAGTATTTGGATTTACCCGATTGAGGGTGTATTCGCATTTTTTTGTGGTGCTTTTGGCTTTGTTGTTTGTGGTGGGGTTGCGGAAGATTTGGGTGGCGAAGAGTCGACTATGGAAAGCGATGGTGGTGATTTTTTTGGCTTGGTATACGGTGTTGAATTATATGAATGTTGATGCTCTGATTGTGCGGAAGAATATTGAGCGTTATCAAGAAACGGAGAAGATTGATCTGAGTTATTTCCGTAGGCTTTCGGCTGATGCTTATCCGGAAATTATGAAATTGAAAGCGATGCTTCCAGGAAGTGAGGAGAAATGGAAATTAATCAATATGATGAAAGATACGAAATTTTATGCCTCCGGGGCAGGGGATTCGTGGCAGTCATACAATTGGTCTGTAGCGAAAATGAAGGAGCTGCAAGTGAAGAACTAGAATAGTGAAACTTGATCTTCAAGCGGGGCTTCATCTTTGGGCTCCGCTTTTGGAGTTTCTTTTTTCGGAGCTTTTTTGGGTTTGGCGGTTGTTGGTTTTTCAGCTTTAGATCCAAGTGAAATGTTTTTGCTGAATTGGGCGGCGAATTCCCAGCTCATGTTGAAGATGGCGCGTTGGGTGTTGGCGATGGCGGGGCTTTCGATGATGGTGCCGATTAGTTCGTCGTTGAAAGAAATGATTGCTACTTTGTCGTCGTAGACGTTGATTTCGTTGGTGAAGTTGAATTGTTCGCCGGGGATCAGGCGGATTTCGCGATTGTATTTGGCGTCTTCTGATTGGACTTTTTTTCCTTGGTCATCGAGTGGAGCGATGCCGCGAAGGTGGATTTTTTTGTCGAATCTTTGTTTGACGTATTCTTCATCATATTCCGGCCAATGTTTGCGGATTTCAGCGGAGTTGGCGTAGTTTAAAATTTCGGTTTTGCTGGTAAGGGTGTCTTCGTAGATTTTTTTGATGCCTTCGATGCCTTCGAAGTAGCGGATGCGGGGGTGTTTGGTTTCACCTTTGAGTCGGCGGAGTTCGGGGATTGATTTTTCGAGGGTGTTGAGTTTGTTGGTGTAGTCTTTGAGGAGTTCGTCGGGGTCGGTGGCGGTGAAGTATTTGAGTTTGTTCTTGGTGTAGTTGCTAACCAAAGTCTTTTGCGTCAGTTTTTGGAGGATGTCGTAAGTAGTTACGCGGTTGATTTTGGCTTTCTTGGCGATTTTTGAAACAACGCTGGTGCCGATTTCTAGATTTGCGAGATAAACTTTTGATTCTTTTTCGGTGAGGCCGAGTGCTTGGAGAACTTTGGTAAGCATTGCAGGAGAGGTTAAGTTGTTAGCCAATCTAAGCGGCGATGTGGCAATTAGAATTTTGTTGTCATCAATTTCGACAAAAAGATTTTAGGGTAAATTTTTTCGTCACTCAAGATTGCTTATAGTTTTGGGGAAAAAATTGATTGATGAAATCGACATTAATGTTGTCGAGAATTTCTACATGGGTTTTTTGGCTTAAATTAGCTCTTGAGGGTGGAGGGGGCGATGGCTAGTGTGGGTTTTGTTTTTAGCCATTATTATCTTAACCCTTTGATCTATGGCGAAGTATACGAAGGAGCAAATATTGGAAATTGCTCATAAGGAAAATGTTCAGTTTGTGCGGTTTCAGTTTTCCGATATCAATGGGATTTTAAAAGCGGTAACAGTGCCGGTGAGTAAGCTTCAGGATGGAATGGAGCATAATGTTTGGTTTGATGGTTCGTCGATT
>CAYGJQ010000013.1:0-12718 GCA_964350285.1 uncultured Candidatus Peribacteria bacterium
GGCGTGCAGGTACGCTCCATGGTATGTCACCGCGGTCCGTCGTCGTTCGCGCGCTCTCCACGCCGGTCGAGGTGCGATGCGACGATTCGCTGACCGAGGCGGAGTCGTCGAGCCTGCTGGCTCCCTGGCGCGACCTGGTGACGAGCGACTCACCGACCGTGTCGATCGATGTTCGGCGGTCTGATCCGTCGCAGAACGACTCGGCCAGACCCCCGCTCGGTGCCGACGAGAGGGCGGTCGCCGCGCCCACGATCCGATCTCTCGGCGACCGGCTGAGCGGCGAGATCACGCTCGCCGCGCTCACGGGCATGAAGGGCGAGGCGCTCCTGCTGCATGCGGCGGGGGTCGCGCTCGAGGATGGCCGCGTCATCGGCCTGATCGGTCCGTCGGGACGCGGGAAGACCACCGCCTCCCGGTCACTTGCCGACAGGCTCGCGTACGTCACGGACGAGGCGCTCGCGATCCGGCCCGACCTGTCGGTGGTGCCGTTTCCCAAGCCGCTGTCGATCCTCGGTGCCGCCGGCGGGAAAGACCACCGTTCTGCGCAGGAACTCGGTCTCAAGACGGTCGACGGCCAGGCTCTGCAGCTCGCGGCACTTGTGCTGCTGGATCTGCGCGACGGTGTCGACCAGCACGGGGTCGAGTGCGTCGAACTCAACCCGGGGCTTGCGGAACTGGTGTCGCCACTTGCTCAAAAGGTAAGTGGATCAACTGCGACGCCCCCAAGGTGTTGCCAGAGATCTGCAACAACAAGGACGACAACTGCAACGGAACCACCGACGAAGGACTCACCCAGTCCTGCAAAACCGCCTGTGGCACCGGCACCGAAACCTGCCGTGCTGGCAAATGGGTCCAATGCGACGCACAGCAACCTGCTGCAGAAGTCTGTGACGCAGCTTTCAAGGATGAAAACTGCGATGGACGAAGCAATGAAGGTTGCCAATGCGTCAATGGACGCACCCAACCCTGCGGTAGCGACGTGGGCGCCTGTAAAAAGGGCACCCAACTTTGCACCAAAGGTAAATGGGGAACCTGCAGCGGCGAACAAAAAGCCTCCACGGAAACGTGTAACAACATAGATGACGACTGCAACGGCAGCATCGACAACGGCATCACGCCGCGTCAGTGCTCCACCATTTGCGGTAAAGGCAACGAGACTTGCGAAAAAGGCCAATGGGTCAAGTGCACCGCACGAAAACCCTCGGCTGAAATCTGCAACAATGCCGACGACAACTGCGACGGACAAATCGACAACGGCATCGCCGCCCGCCCCTGTGGCAGCGGCATCGGTATCTGTACAAAAGGCACCGAGACCTGCAGCGCCGGCCAATGGGTCAACTGCACGTCGCCGAAAGCGAAGACCGAGGTTTGCAACGGCCTGGACGACAATTGCGACGGCCAGGTCGATAATAACCTCACCGCCCCGTTGTGCTCGAAGCAACTCGGTATCTGCAAAGGCAAGGTCAAGGTTTGTGGTGGAACTCAAGGCTGGCTGCCCTGCACCGCTACTCAGTACGGTGCCGACTATCAAGCCGGTAATGAGAATCACCGCTGCGACCTTAAGGACAACGACTGTGACGGCCAAGTCGACGAAAACATCACCCGTTCCTGCGGTTTCACCCTCGGCATCTGTCGCCAAGGGACCGAAACCTGTAGCAACGGCGTTTACGTCGGCTGCACCGCCATCACCCCCAAAACCGAGACCTGCAACGGACTCGACGACGACTGCAACGGACAAATCGACAACGGCATCGCCGCTCGATACTGTTCCAATAGCTGTCGCACAAGGCAAACTTGCACCAACGGTGTTTGGGGACCGACTTGCCTGACTCCTAGTACCGAAACCTGCAACGGCAAAGACGATGATTGCGACGGCAGCACCGATGAGGGCACGGATCAAACGTGTTCATACAGGTGCTTCACCGGAAACTACGTCACCGGATACCGTATCTGCAGCAGTGGGAGCCTCGGCTCCTGCTACGATCGATATGGCTACTGCCCCAGACTTGGCGACGGTAAATGTGAGACGAGCAAAGGCGAAACCTGCAACAACTCGTCCTCCGATTGTAGATGTAGCAGCGGTTACGATTGCAAGTACCAGAGCGGTCGTTACCAATGCGTGCGTAGAGCCAGGTGTGGTGACGGCATCTGCAACGGCAGCGATACTCAGTCTAACTGTTGCCAAGACTGCGGTTGTCCAAGTGGCCAACAGTGTGTCGGCAGCAGCTCGAAGTCTTGCAAACCCCGTTATTCCGTCAGAACCGTTGGCACCGGTTGCGTGACTAACCACAGCAACACCCAGAACGAAGGCACCCTCTGTCTCCGAATCGACTACAGTGGGTCCGGAAAAACGTTCTATGCCTACTTGAAAAAGCAACGACCAGGTCACCCGTGGCGTGGAAACGCTATGGATGCCTTGATTAACATGTACAATCGTAACAGCACTTGCAATGTGACCCCCACGCTTTACCACATGGGCTCTCACACAATCAACAAGGGCTACTACGATTGGAGTGGTAGGATCAAGTTCGACCTCCGCTCGTATTCGTGTCCTGGCATCGGTAGCAGTAAAACTATCTACATCCGGTTGAGGTCGCCTCATGACTGCTACAGTAGTGTCTGCTACTTCAACTCCGGTGACGTTGTGATCACGCGAAACTGGTAGCCCCTCATTTTCCCTTCAAAAAATCAAAGTCTCATTCAAGCCCTTGCGCAACAATGAGAGTGAGACTTTACTGCTTTGGATTCTTTCCTAGAAATACAAATCACGTATCTTCTCCACCTTCCTTGGGCTCCATCTCACGATGCGAGCCCAATTCCCCATGCTAATTTTTAATCACGAGGAACTTTCGCAGGTAGGTTTATATATTTACTCTGCCCTTCAATTTGATACGGCTTACATTGTTTATGGACCTGATATTCATAGGTCACATCCACTCTATCCAGGTCAGGATCCATATGGTCGGGCAACCAATCTCCATCTACATTATCTTCTGTCTTAGCTATATCTGGATCATGACAATCTCGAATCCCGTCTTTATCAACATCCATCCACCCACTCATATAACCCATAGCATTGCCATAATATTCACCTGTTCTGGTATTTACTTGGTGTCCATAATGAACACCATCTTTATACTCGTCCTCTACTATCAATTTATCAAATGGGCCATACACGCCATTTCCTCTTCTAATCAACTCGTTATAAAAAAGCGCTGAGTGAAATGCTGGCATCAAGTTTATTTCTTTAGTAGTACAGCCTGAATAAAATGAAGATGGATGGCTATATGGCATAGTCCCTCCATAGATTCCAACAGCTGTTTTCCCTTCAAATGGTTTTAAGTCAAGAAAGACAACAGCATCATACAACGGAAAAATTGTTCCCTCATTAATCCATTTAAATTTCTCCCCCTTTTTCATGTAGTAATCTTGTCCCGGAATTATTACATCATGTTCCATGAACTCTCTATTTTCAGTTGCTAGAACCCATAGATCATAAGGCATATCGGGCTCAAATCCAGCACTGCTTTCCAGTACTCCCTGATAAACTTTGTCATCCTTTAATTCCCTTCTAGCATAACTAACCATCGCTTCTTGGGTCTTTCCTTTTTCAACTAACTCTTTTTCTTTATCGGTCATATCACCATTTAACATCTCCTTTCTATTCTCTGGTGTATCAACTACAAGTATTAGAACTTTTAAGTACCTACAAGTGGAACCGTAATAGGGCATTGGTCGCTTTGTCTCCACATTGAAGATACCTGATTCATAATAGTTCAGATAACTCATTGTCGCTTCTGGCAAACAAGCACTCTTGCCCTCAGTAAGTCCCCACTTACCCCCATGATCAATGAAGTAGGCCTCATCAGAATTAAAAAAATCCCCATTATTTTCTTTTTCCAAGCAAGCATCCAAGTCTTCGATATAAGGCTTCCCAGTCGGCGTATAAAACCGCGGAGTCAACTTCTCTAAACCAGAAACCTTCGGACGAGTCTCAATTTCATCAGGCACATCTTCACTACTACTTCCATCCCCAACAAACCGCCAATAATCTTCTGTCGACCGAGAAGAAAGCTCCACCCTTTTACTTGGATGATTCATATAAAGTCGCGCCAGGATTTTCACAAAGTCACCACGCGTCAGTTTCGAATCCGGCTGCAAATTATCCCCAGACTCCAACATCTTCAAATCATAAGCCTGATCAATTAAGTCCTGATACCAAACACCTTTGTTTTTGTCATAAGCAATCTCATTCACCTCAAAAACCATTTTCAAAGCCTCTGCCAAATTCACCGGATTTGTTGGTCGAAATTCATTCGTTCCTGGATAGCCCTGCACCCATTCCAATGCCTTTCCATAACACACATACGGCGTGTACCAAACAATCTCAATATCATCAAAACAATTCTGCTCAATAAACTCCGGTGGCATATTCCGTCCATAATCAATCGCCGCCATCTTCAAAAACTCCGCCCGATTCATGATCTGCTCCGGCTTAAAACTCCCATCCGGATACCCTTGAATCGTCCCATCTTTACTGAGGTAATCAATTTCCGTCTTCAACGGATGATCCTCAGGGATATCAGTATAGGTCTTATTCGCTGAGGTGACAGGGGACAACACCATCACAGAGGCCAAAGCCGCAAGTACCAAAATAGCTAACTGAGCTTTCGATGCTTTCATTAGATTGAGTTATGAAATTACCAATTAAGACTAACCTTACTTGAAGTGTTCCTCAAAGAATTTAGTGTCGAGACAAATTCGACAACTGGTCACAATCGAAACCAAAAAGGCGATTGCGCCAACCAAATAGATGAAAAAAGAATAGCCACCTAATGGAATCAAAAGTTTCAAAAATGTCATTACCCACGCCAGCCAAGTTTTCGATTCAATAATCTTGCCTTCAGATTCCACCAACTCAAACCACCCACCACCTTCTCTATCAACAAAAACAAATTCACATCTATCAAAAGGTATTTCAAAAGAAACAATATTCTGAAGCCGATGATTATTGGCATAAAGTAAATCCTGCCCTTGAGAGAAAACTCTTAAATCCATGGTGTTCGGCAAAAAAACACCATCAAAAGCCTCTATCAACATTATTTCTTTTTCACTCTTAGATTTCATCAAGTTCACCTCACTAAAAGCCGCCCATTCATCAGCCTTGGGATTAGATACATCCTTCACCCAACTCAATTCACCACTTGCCAAGTTAGTGTTAGTTAAATCTGGTCTTGTGAAAGGTATGAGCAAAAAACTAGCAAAGTTAATCATCACCCAACTTAAGAAAACTATTGCCAGCAATTTAGGAATCGGATCGTATTCTGACATAATCTTAAGTTAATTAAACTCAACCTTCACCACCTCACCACTACGAGCATCGACAAAACTAACTCCACTCTCATCAAACTAAATCACCTCACCAGAAGCCTTCCCCCCAAGACGCACCCCTTGTTCCAATTCAGACTTACCCAAAACCTTCAGCCCCAAAAAAGATCGATTATCAATCAACTCACTTGAAGGCACAGAAATTTTTTCTTGATCCATGAAGATGAAGTAGTGAATCCCTTCAAACTCTAGAAGATAGTTCTCACCACCACTATTCACCAACCGATGAAGTTCAGAGCCATCACTAGCTTCGGTGTCACCCACATACAGTTCGTAGGTTGTGGTAGGGAGGCCAAGTGTTAGGTAGGTGGCAGCAATAAAGAGAACCATTGTTGCCGTTCCCAGTACTATAAGTGTCAGTTTTTTCATAATGTTTAGCTATAGGCCTACTTAGAAGTTCTAATCATATCCAAAATCGTAAGTCCTAATAATCTTACGATCCTTATCCACTTCTACGAAAGTCTCATAATAAGAATAAACTTCAGCCGGATCGAGAATTTTATTATCCTTTTTCTTCATCAGATCTTTACTTAAATGCCATAAACCATTTCTAAGATCAGTTCGTTTAGAGATCTCCTTTTTAGCAGCATCCAAGACAAACTTTGCATCTTTAACATCATCCTTCCAGGAAGGATCATTTAGAAATTTCTCTATCCATTCTTCAAATTCAGCCTGTGACTCATGGTAGGTAAAGTCTTCTATTAAGGTGTTTTCAATGTTGAATGGCCGACCGACACCATTTTTTAGAAACTCCATTGAAATCTCAATATCTACATCTTCTAGTCCTTCATGGTAAAGACTTCGATTAAGAATCTCAGTATTAATCAATTTTTCGACAGTCGCTTTATCGTCTTCTTCAAAGAACATTTCGTCATTGATTTCGAACTCGTAGAGCAGCATCCATTGAAAATTTCTTCCTATTGATGTTGCATAACCTAGTTTCCATGATGAATCATCAATCACAGTTTTTAGTTAATGAATAATTCAACCTATTAACCCTTAGGTTTAGCTTTGGTGCAAGCATTTAGTGTCGAAGAATCATCGACAAGTCATGGTTTCAATCACCAATATCCCACTTCGCAATTTCCTCCTGAAAAGCAACGTTCTTCATCAAATCTGGCCATCGCTTTTTAACATCTTCAATGAAAAACTTCGTTACTTTTTTTGTAGCTAGCTTTAGATCCTCAAGATTTGCATTAGCTATTCTATCGTCATAGTTATTGGATATCTTTAGTTCATCACCATCAAGCTGAAAATAAAACTCAAAATCAGACTCGGTTTGGCAAATTTTCATTTCCTTCTTCTTTTCTATGTCATTGGAAACCCAATTTAACTGAGCAATAAAATCAAAAATTGTTATATAACGTGTGGAATCACTAAGATCAGTTCCATTAAGAATAAGCGTCACATCTCCAGCAAAGTAATAGAAATCTAATTCTATTCTTCTTAAATCAAACCACTTAGCATCGTTCATTTTTTCAAGTGCCTTTGGGGCATATTCATAGCTAATTTTAATCATGACCTTAGATTTTATTTAATTGGGAACGACGATACAACATCTCCAAATTTATCCAGAATCACCCTAAGCCTTGTAGCATTACCTCCACTTCGATCTACTCCAATATCTCTACCAAAATCATATTCATAGACAGTTCTATCAAGAATTGACCCATAATTGGACCCATTGGATATTGTATCTTCAATCATATCTATTAGCAGATCCTCAGTCATATCATCAAAAAATTTACTTTTGTCAGCTATATTACTGTTATGCCAGTGGCCTTCCTTAATATGATCCATGTTGTAAGACCTCCCACTACTTCCGCCACCACTTGAACTTCCAACTCCTTCAAAGGCTTTTTTAAAGTTCTGTGATCCTTGATAATACAAAGCTCCTCCAGCCGTAGCACTAGCGCCGCACCCAGAAACAAAACACGCCTGGGCTGGAATCATTGAGGAGCCGCCAGTTGCCGGGGCAAACATTAATCCCGATCCTTCACAGATGGCAGCGCTAGCAGTACAACCTGCAAATCCAGTGCCAACTCCCATCCCCATTTGGGTTACTCCTTCTCCAAATTTAAACCAGTCAACTTGCCCCAAAGTATCTATCACCTGTGACAACTGATCACCAAAGCTCAATTCAAAACCATCATCATCCTTTCTTGGTATCTCTTCAACTATCCCACTATCAAATTGGAAGTCGTAAATTCCAGTATCTACAATCGGAGGGAATACAAACGCTACTAGGTGACTGCTTTTTACTGGACTCCTCGCCACCAAAATCTTCTCCAACCCCAACGGATCGACAAAACTCAACGGACTATTCCCTACATAAGCAAACGGATTCATCCCATCCGCAAACCCGAGAGGATCACGCTGGATGAAGCGTCCCAGCTTCGGTGAGTAATAACGTGCTTGGTAATAATATAGCCCGATCTCTTCATCGTATTCCTTTCCGTTGAAGAAGCGACGGTTGCCACTCACCGATCCCGGTGTGATCGATTTCCCGGCGGCATCAAACGCTTTTACTTCACCAAATGGGGTGTACTCATATCTTTCTACCAGTTTCCCGGTACTATCATGCACACCCACGATCGATCCTAGATTGTTCGTCGTGAGGGTGTATTCCTTGTTGTTGCTGTTGTACATGTAGAGGCTGTCGATGCCTTGGGTGTAGTAGTTGTAGCGATACTCGGTGCGGGTTCCGTTTACATAAGTTTCTTCGTACATCACTCGGTTCCCTTTGTAGGTATATTCATGGACTTTCGTGGTTGCGGCGGTGTCGCCGTGGGAAGTCTTTTTCACTCGGCGGCCGAGCGCATCGTATTCAAAACTCGCCACCGTTCGTTTTGCGGTTTTGTCGTAAACTTCTACTAATTGATTGAGGAAGTTGTAGTAGTAGGTGAACTGCTCATCATCATGGAGGTTTCCGTTGGCGTCTACATTGTGCGTTGTTTGATCAACGGCTTTATAGGCATTCAATTCATTGATTTGATAAGTGTTCGTCGTGCTACCAATTTTCTGGGTTTTCCGGTTGTTGTTTTTGTCATAACTCCATTCGTAAGTCTCCACCGCGCCAGCTCCCGACTGCGTTGGATCAGTTGCCATTTCGTAGGCTTTTGCCAATTGATAGGCGCTGTCGTATTCATAACGATTACCTTTATTTGATTTGTGGGAGAAGGTTTCTGAAGTTACGATTCCTACTTTGTTGTATTCATAACCAAAGCCTTGCGACAAAGTCGTTCCCACATAATGACCAATTCCGGTGAGACGTTTCGCTTGGTCGTAGCTATAAGTTGAAGCCACACCATTCTTGAAAATCTTTGCATTGAAACGATTGGTTCCGTTGAAGTACTGGCTCACCAAGTTCGTATTGTTCAACTTACTAGACGTCAGCCGATTCAAGGCATCGTACTGATGGTAGATCGAATTCTTTCCTGGATAGATCGTCTCCACTTCATTTCCCAGTCCATCAAAAATTGCATCCATATCTTGAGCGCCGCCTTTTTCTTGGACGATGTTACTCATCGAATCATAACCCAGCCGCATTGCCGCCGCGCTATTATCCGCCTTCACCATTCGTCCCGTCCCATCATATTCAAACGTCTCACTCACATGCCCTTTCACATCGGTTCCCTGAGTCACCGTCCGTTTAGTCAACCGGTTCAATTGATCAAAAGTATTAAAAATCTTCGTCCCCGTCGGTTGCGTGATTTCGGTAGTATTCCCACTCTTATCGTATTTCACCAACGTTTCCCCACCGAGCGCATCGACAGTTTTCACCACCCGATTCAAACGATCGTAAACATTATTCGTCATCAAACCATTTGGATCCTCCACCGCTTCCAATCTCGAAGTCGGACCGTAAAAGAAATTCGTCACCGATTTATCGAGCAGCGCTCCGCTACCCACACCGCCTTGGCGATACTCCACAATCTCGCTGGTCAATCGCGAAGCTGGATCATATTCATACTTCTTAATATTTCCTTCCGCATCCACTTGTAGCGTCCGGTTCCCACGGCTGTCATACTTCCAACTCGTTTTCTCATTCAACGAATTCATCGAACTCAATAAACGATTCGCTTCATCGTAAGTGAAAGTATTCGTAAACACTTCCGTTCCACTTGGATATTTCTTCTCAGTATCCTTTTTACTCGTCACCCGACCGGCAGCATCGTAAGTGAGTTCACTAATATTTCCAGCGGCATCAGTTTTCTTCTTCAATTGGCCGAGGTTGTCGTAAGTGAAAGTAGCGGTGTTCTTTTTATCATCCACCGTTTTGATCACTTCACCTTGTTCGTTGTAAGAAATCTGCGTCGTCACATATCCATCATTCGGCGTCAACGGACCATCGACAATTGTCTTCAATCCGACATTGGTAAAGAATTTTTCATCCTTCTGAATCAACTGATCATTTTGGTTGTACTTAAATTTCACATCTTTCAGGAGCACACCACTAGCTGGCCGCAGTTCCCGATTAGTATTCTTTCCACCTTGCCCTTCCACTGATTCCGCTCGCGTAATGTTTCCATTTTTATCCAACTCATAACGCATCACATTTCCAAGCGCATCAACTGCCCCGATATTTCGATTGAAGAGATCGTAGTGCAAGTCCGCCACATTCCCCCGCGGATCAATCGTTTTCACAATTTTTCCATCAACATCATAGAAAACCTTTGATGTAGTCGCTTCTGGCTTACCAACAGCTTTCGTAATCTCAATCGGGAGATCGCGTTCATCATATTTAAGATCGGTAGTTACTAGGCCACCTTCGATCATTTTCACCACGTTACCGTTGCCGTCGTATTGGATTTCGTTTTTCAACGGCTGTTCCCCAGCTTCCATTTCTTGCAGCGTTTTCGTTGGGCGATTGAGGATATCGTATTCAAAAGTCGTGTTAATCCACGGATGAGTGCTTACATGATTTCCGTTTTCATCGATATTCTTCACCTGAGTTTTCACCAAGTTCATCGCTTTATCGTAAGAGTTTCGCACTTCGTAATTAAACGGCTTGTTGGTCTTGATCGCTTTAATCAAATTCAAATTATCCACTTCGAAAGTAGTCGTCTTTCCGGTGGGATCAGTAACGGTTTTGATATTGCCAATTTGATCGTAAGTGTAAGTGGTCGTTCTCTTCGTCGCCGCTGGGTCTTCAATCGTTTGCGATAACAGATGATCGGAATTGTAAACATACTTCGTTTCCCGACCAGTCGAATCTTTTACATTCGTCAGTTTCCCGTTGGCATCAAAAGTTCTGGTGATCGTGAGTTGTTTCGCCGAACCATCACCGTTTGTAGCAGAGGGGAGTACACTCTTGATCACGTTCCCTTTGCTATCCAAGGTATTCGTAATTGTATTTCCTTTGGCATCTGTGATTTTGATCAACTGACTATACACCGGGTCATACACAAATTTCGTCACCAAATCATTGGTGTCATTCGCCGCCACATCGACATTCTTCATCTGTCTCGCCTCGATCATATTCCCCCGCAGATGAGGCTGTGGATTAGCAGTGTCATAGGTATAACGGAAACCATTCCCCCGCTGATTCCGCCGCTCGATCATGTTCCCGTCGTCGTTGTATTTATAAGTTGTGATGTAAGAAGCCGGCGCGCCAGTTTGCAAACCCCGAGTGATCGTTTCCTTTTTTGTAATGTGACCAATCCGATCAAAAGTAAACTTCGTGACGTTTCCGTTGGCATCAGTCACCGTATTCACATCTACTTCCTGATCGGAAGAATTCAAAGTGTAGGCGTATTTAATCGTCCCCGTCCCGTTCACTTGTTGCGATACGCGATCCTCTGCGTTGTAAGTATTCTTCACAAACACCTGCCCTTTCGGATCAGTTACCGTCAGGATGTTGTGATTCAACTTTTCTTTATCAGATCCGTTTCCAGCTGAATACGTGAATTTCGTTGTGAGGCCTTGTGGGAATTCCGGCGTTGTTGGCGTAGTGATTGCGGTCATGTCGCCGTTATTGTCGTAGCTAAAACTAAAAGCTCGACCACTCCAATCAGTAGCGCGATTAATTCGATCTAGTTGGTCGTAGCCAAAAGTAATTTTTTTCCCTCGTGTTTCCGTCACCGAAACTAGTTTTCCTTGAGCATCGTATTGGAAGGTCAGATTATTACCATAACGATCACTATACTTGGTAAAGTTTCCATCCAAATCAAAATCCCAAGCCACTTTTCCGGGCTTTTCAACTTTATATCCAGTCGTAGATTTAGTGAGTTTATCGAAATAACCTTTCGGCGTTTGATAACTGCCATCGGCATTTTGCACAAACTTCATCTGCGTCCCCATCCCATCGTAAACAGTAGCGCTAAGGCCATCATCGACGATGCGTTTATTGAAACTATGATCCCAGTTATGACCAAAAACTCCAGCAAAATTTGTCTGACTGCGATAGTGAATATTGAAATTCAACGGCAAATTATTTCCCGGCAGATTAAACACCGGCAATGTATAAGTAAATTCACCACTGTGGAGCGTCACCGGATCACCGCGGTGAGCCAAAGTCGCCACCTGATATTCCCGCGCTCCATAAAGCTGCACTCCTTGCCGCCGACTATTTGGCGACGTGCTTCGATCATTAATCGTAAACTTATTTATCGCGGATTGCGAAGATTGGTTCCCCGTATCATCAAGCGCCACTACACCCCAATAGTAAGTTCCTGGTTGGAGATTCACAGCTGTATGGCTTTTGTTGCCGCCATTTTCCGATGGTGTTGAAATTGGATAATAACCAACAGAGTTATTGAAAGGATCGTTGGTCGTGCTGATATACACGAAGCTCTTCATTTTATCGCCATCCTGATCAAAAGTTTTCCATCTCAATTCCACTTGTGGCTGATTGAAACTCGAACTATTGCTCGGCGAAAGAATCGTCGGCGCTGCTGGTGGATTTTTAATCGGCGTTGAACTCGCAGTAAAGGTAAACACTTTCGACGACTGCAAACTGCTCTGTCCATCTTTGATTTTCACCCCCCATTTATAAGTCTTCCCATTCGTAATCGATTGCTGACAAACCACGGCGCCATTCGGTTCATTTGAAAACGCACATTTCTGACCAGTAGCAAACGGATCACCACCAGAATCAGTCATATAAAACGATCCACTCATCCGATCGCCATCAGCATCATTAATCAACGCCTTTAATTCCACTTGTGAACCATAAATCGAAGCACCATCCAGCGGTGAGCTGGCATTGGCATAAGGCGCTGAATTCCCCGGATTCGGGTTTGGATTCGGTCCTGGCTGCGCCCCAGTTGAAGTCGTAAACGAATAAACCTGCGATTGCACATCGGCTGAATTGCCATCATTCACACTT
>CAYGJQ010000013.1:12728-29556 GCA_964350285.1 uncultured Candidatus Peribacteria bacterium
TACTCCCCAATAATGTTTCGTCCCCTTCGCCAAAGAAACCTGACACCCCACCGAACCATTGCTTTGCCCGGAAGGCGAACAAACAGAACCGTAATTAAATGGATCCGGCGTCGTACTCAAGAAAAACCGCGCCGTCATTTTATCGCCGTCAGGATCGGAGATATTTGCTGTTAACGTTGGGGTAGTTGTCGAAATTATCGCCCCACTTGAGGGATAAGTCAGACTCGGTTTTGCTGGTGGTTGATTTCCTCCCGTCGGAGAAGTGCTAAAACCAATCAGTAGTTCTGGTCGGTGTTTCGATGAGGTGTTTTGGGCATAACTTTCGAAATCAACAAACGTTTGCAGATCATCAATCTTTGTCCCGACGGCAAACCAAGATTTCCCAGCTGCTCGTGCTGTTTTAATTTTGCTGCCAGCCCCAGTGAGATCAGCAGAAATCGAAGTCGCAGTCTTATTTACACTGATAGTTTTATACAGCGTCCCATCCTGGGCATCTTGTAAAATATCGCTCGCCGAAACCGTCACTGAAGTAGGATCTTTCTCCATCGAATACAGTTTCATTGAAACACTATTTCCCGATTTTGGCGCCACCCGCGATGGCCACACCTTCAAGGTAGGATCAGAAACCGACTGCACATTGCCCGGAATCATCGAAAGATTCCAATGCATCCAGCCTCGATAATGATCAAAAAGATTCAGCCCTGTCGTAATCGGACCATTGATGTGTTTTGTGCTCGACAAGCTAGTAATACTCGTCGCATAACCATTTTGATAATTAAATGACGGATAAAAGTAATTTGAAAACGCCGCAAATGGGAAGACATTATTTAAATTCGATAACGGCAATGATTTTTGAATCACTGTCACCCCACCATCATTTTGTAACACCTTCAAAGTCCCCGAAATCGGTTCGGCAAATTCTATTGTTGCATCACTCCCAATACTTGGTGCCGTGATCGTCGCTAGTCTTTTCCCTTCACGATCATAAAGTTGTACCGCTCCATAAAAAGATTCATTCCTCGGCACTTCTCTTCCTTCCAATTTCAATTCTACTTCACCTAAGATTTCAATCTCTTCAATCAAGAAATCTCCTGCCCCCAGCATTTCTTCCGTCAAATTTACTGATTGGACAATCCCGGAGTTACTGATTCGAACATTACTTTCAGATCCATCAAAACTAGTTCGCACCAATTGATCTTCACTACTTTGTTCCAGCATCCCAAACTCAAACGGCATCATTATTTCTCCTTCTTCATTCCCAATACCGGTCGCCATAGAATTAATCTGCACATTAGCTTCATCAGTTCTCCGCATCAAATTCATCTCCAACGGCCCACCTGCAAACGACCCCACCGTTGCAATCACCTCATTGCGATCATTAAAAAATCTCCCTTCACCTTCCGGTTGCCAATTATTTTCAATATCCTGCCAAGTCTCGCCCTCCAAAAAATGTCGCGGCTCCAAACTAACCTCCGCCATAAATTCTTCCTCTTCCCCCGGATAAACTTTCGCAAATTGATCCCGCATCTCCACAATTTCCTCACCAAGATCTGTCGCTTCTTCAAAAGCAACTTCTTCTCCAAATGTCATTGTTTCGTCAGGAAATTCCGCTAGCTCAAACTGATTGTCTTCTCCCTCCCCGGGGTATAATTCAAAGTCATCAGTGTAAATAAACTCCTCTTCCGGAATCAAAAATTCTTCAAACTGCGCACTCGCCGTTATTGGCTGCAGAAGAGCATTAAAGACTAATGTTGTCAGGGCTAGGAAATTGAAAAATCGTTTCAACATTGGGGATAGATTTACAGATATTGGAAGGAACAACCTGAATCTAGCACGCAAATCTCAAAACACCAATCGGGGGGGGAGGCACTCAAAAGCGAAGAATATCGCTAAGGTAGGAGGTTATGGGGAGCAGTTTTCGTCAGTCACACCGTCGCAGTCATTGTCCAGGTTGTCGCACTTGGTTTCGTTTACCTGGTAGGCGGTGCTGTGCGCCTGATACGTCGCGGTGGTGCAGAGACCGGTCTGGCCGTTGACGCAGATTTTCCGACTTCCTTTGCAAACCCCTTTCTGTCGTGGACAGAGGGGGAAAGCGGTTGCCGGGATATCGTCAATTTGGCCATTGCAGTCATCATCGATACCGTTGCAGGTTTCTTGTTTCGGAACTACCGCCCCGGTACAAGAACCCCAAGTTTTGTCCGACAGACAAGTTTGAGTGCCTAATGTACAGGGGGGAGTGGAGTGAGTTCCACAGGAGCGCTTGGTGCCTGGCGTGCAGCCGCCGCAGCCTTCATCGGTGCTTCCGTTGCAGTCGTTGTCTTTGTTGTCACATTTGGTTTCCGACGCTTGGAAGTCTGATGAGTTGGAGGTGTACTCAGTAGCTGTGCAGGGAGCCCAGCCTTGAATACCTTTACAGCTTTTACGTGCACCTTGGCAGACGCCGGTTTGCTTCGCACAAAGCGGTTTAGCAGCGATGTCATCGATTTGACCATTACAGTCATTGTCGATGCCGTCACAGCTGGTTTCGCTTTGTTCGTAGCTCGGTGATTGCCGTTGGTAGTCAGTGATTGTGCAGGCCGCCCAGCCTTGTTTGCCGTTGCAGGTTTTCACGGAACCTTTACAAGCTCCGCTCTGCTTCGCGCAACTCGGCGGACTAGCGATGTTATCGATCTGACCATCACAGTCGTTGTCGACGCCATCGCAGCGGGTCTCGCTCTGTTCGTAGTTCTGGGAATGGTTGCCGTAGTCGGCAGCCGTGCAGGCCGCCCAGCCGTTCTTCCCATCGCAACGTTTCAGCGCGTTGGTGCAAACTCCTTTCTGCTTCGTGCAGCGTTGGTAGTTGGTTTGCGCGATGTCATCGATTTTGCCGTTGCAGTCGTTGTCGATGCCATCACATGTTTCAGTTGTCGGGGTGATTGACCCTTTGCAGGCGTCCCAGGTCCCATTTGCTAGGCAGGTCTGGGTGCCTTGTTTGCAGGGGGCGGTGGTATGCGCACCGCATTTCCGGGTGTCTTGCGGCGTGCAACCGCCACAGCCTTCATCGATAGTGCCATCGCAGTCATTGTCCAGCTTATCGCATTTCACTTCCGCAGTTTGAAACGCAGAGGAGTGTTGTGCGAAGGTTTGATCTGAGCACTGAGCCCAGCCCTTTTCGCCGAGACAAGTTCGTTTAGCCCCTTTGCAAACGCCGTTTTGATTGGCGCAGCTGGGAGCGGTGGCGATATCATCCACTTTCCCGTTGCAGTCGTTGTCTTTTCCGTCGCAAGCATTCTCCCGCACGGAATAGTCAACGGAATGAGCAGCGTATACAGCGGCGGCGCAAGTGGTCCAACCACTGGTACCACTACATATTCTTCGGGCTCCTCTGCAAACGCCGGATTGCAATTTGCAGAGAGGGGGAGTCGTAATGTCGTCGATTTTGCCATTGCAATCATTGTCCTTTCCGTCGCATTTGGTTTCGGTTTGCTCGAAATCTGTATCCTTGGCGAAGTCGGTAGCAGAACATTTCTTCCAGCCATTCATCCCCTCGCACACCGAAGCTTTCGATCCCTTGCAGGACCCAGCTTGGTTTTTGCAGAGTGGTGGTTGGAGGTTGTCGTCTACTTGACCATTGCAGTCGTTGTCGATGCCGTCGCAGATTTCTGTCTTCGGGTTGATCGCTCGTTGGCAAAGTTCCCATTGGCCTGCTTGGTTGCAGGCTTGAGTTCCTTGCTTACAAGGTGCAGTTTTGTGATCACCGCATGGCCGTGAGGTTCCCGGCGTACATTTACAGCCAAGATCCACGCTGCCATCGCAGTCATTGTCTAGTTGATCGCACTTGGTTTCCAAAGGTTGGTAGTCTTTGGAATAAGCGGTATAGATCGACGCATCACAGACTTGCCAGCCCAGCGAGCCGTTGCATTTCTGCACCGATCCTTTGCACACCCCCAGTTGCTTCGCGCATTTGGGGGCGTTGCTCAGGTTGTCCACTTGGCCATCGCAGTCGTTGTCTTGGCCATCACACTTGGTTTCTTTTTCTTCGAAACCCGGTGCTTTAGCTTTGAAATCCTCGGGAGTGCAAGGCAACCAACCACGGTCACCAGCACAGGTTTGGCGCAGTCCTTTGCAAACGCCGTTTTGGTTGTTGCAGAGGGGCGCCGTCAATCCGTTGTCGATTTGGCCGTCACAGTTATTGTCAACGCCATCACAGACTTCGGGTGTTGGTTCGCGGGCTTTGGCGTCGCATTTCACGCCACCTTTTCCGTCGCAGATCGTCCGTCGTCCCACTGTCACGCATTCGCCAATTCCCACTTCACAGCTTTCGCCGTATTGCGGGTGGAAGGTGCAGTCGAGCGGTTTGTCCGGTTCGATCTGGACTTCTTTGATCGGGGTTTCCGGAATTCTCTCTTTTTTGTCAGTAATTTCCAGGTCGGGATTTTCTACCACTGGTTCATCTGCTTGTTCAGAACTATCAGTTGAATCAGTGTATGAGTCTTTGCCTACACCACCATCTCCACCAAATTCAAAACCATCGGGCAGGGGAGGAGGTTTAGTGCCACAGTCGCAACCCACAGCGGAAATTGTCAGACAAAAGAAAGAAGCGAGCAGGATAATTCGAAACAAGTTCATTTTTTATCTCCAGTTGTTTGAGTGCCTAATTGTCAAAAGGGAATTGTCCATTTGTTATTTCAAAACAAAGAACAACCCCACGCAATGTGTGCGAAACCTAACAAACAAAGGCATGCATGGCAAATGGCTATTGCCAGTAATAAACATGTATTCTTAAGAATTTATCCAGTTTGGAAAAATAAACTTCAGGATCAGTTTCATCGTCGGCTCATGATAGAGATAAATTCCATAAGATTTTTTCCCAATTATCGAAACAGCCTTTTTCAACGGTCCTCTCATTATCTTAGTGATTGAGTACAGCAAGATTATCCCGCCAAGCCCAAAAATAAAGTCACTTAAAAACATCGTTTGCTCATAGCTCAGCAACACAAATCCCAGAGCCAATAACACCAGCCCAATCCAAGACTTATTCATTCTTTTTAGCGAATCCGATTGCCAGGCCACATACATTCCCAGCGCGAATTCCGGTAGTCTCGCCGGGAAAGAGATAAACAGCAAAATATCCGCTTCATTAATTCCTACTGGCGAATATCCTGTAAAAACTGTCACCAAATATCTATAAACCAGCCCCGTCACGACGCAGATTGATAATGCTCTTAAAGGCGTCATTTTCTTAAATAACTTCAATATCAGTGGAAACAACAAATAAAACTGCACAATCACTCCCACAAACCACCAAGTCCCCACAAATGACAACGCTCCTTCTTCACTAAACCACCGCGGAATCACCAACATACTCTCGACGTATTGCCCAATACTATGCATGCCGGCAAAGTAAGTTTCATAATTAATAAGGCCAAATTGATACTGCAAATTTTTCAAAACCCAATCCACCACATGAATCACAGGGTGAGCTATCCAAAACGGAATCAGTATCTTCATGATCTGTTTCGCCATATCACTCATTTTCACTTTTTTCCTTTCCCGATATTTTTTTACTAATGAATACCCCGACAGCACAAAAAACACATTCACTCCCACAAAACAAAGCGAAAGCAGAGTCCCCAGCCAGGCACTAGGTTCTTGCTGAAGATAAAGCCCCCAATCATTAAACCACCCCGCCAAACCTTGCCCCCGATCAATTAAAAAAGTCCCTCCAAACATATCGTATTGGAAGTGGTAAGCCACAATCATCAGAATTGCGATTCCTCGAATCAAAACACCTTGTTCCCGGCTGATTTCCATTTTAATTGGGGTAGGACCGTTTCATCAAACCACGTTTTTCTCCACCAGCACAAGCCTCAGGTTTTCACAAATCGATTGCAATTCCAGCTGTAATCTATAGACTATTCGCTAAAAAACTATTTGATTTACTCAATAGAATTGCCCCGAAAAGACCGTTTAAACATTATTGCCCCTCTCAGCGTTAGCATCGTGGTGATCACGTTGGGAGCCGCCTTTGGTGTGCTTTCCGGGCGTGGCGCCTTTATCGGCATGGTCTCCACTTCAGTCATTACCCTGATTACCGCCCTAGTCGGCGGCTCCCGCTACGGCGTCAGTTCTCCCACCGGCCCCATGACCGCCGCCATCGCCGTGATCTTATTAATGGACCAACAATGGCTCCAAACCCACCACTCAACCTTCGACCACAACGCCCTTCTCAATCTCACGCTAATCATTTCCGGCCTCATTCTGCTTTTTCTCGTTCTTCTTCGGGTCCACAAACTAGTAAAGCTCGTCCCCAATCTCGTAGTCTCCGGCTTTGTTAATGGTATCGCCCTCCTTATCATCCTCGCCCAATTCAAAGCCATCAAAACTAACTCAGACATCGGATTGATGCTGGTTACCTTGCTCGTCGCCCTCATCGTTCATCAATTCAGCCAGAAATTTACTCACTTAGTTACCCGGATCATCGCCAGTTCACTTTCAGTAATCGTGCTAATGAGCATTATCGCCCTTTTCATCCCCTTCGAATTTTCCTATCTCACATTAGAAAGCAGCTTCAACTCCTTCACACTAGATTTGCCACCATTGGCAGCAATCAATTTCGAAACTTTTTTTATCATCTTTCCACTAGCATTTGAATTGGCCCTCATCGCCCTCCTCGACACTTTGCTTACCGCCTTAATCATGGACAAAAAGTCCGGCCGAAAAACTCAACTCAGCCGCGAACTCACAGGACAGGGGATTTCCCTATTCGGAGTCAGCATCATCGGCGGTATCCCCGGCGCCCAGTCAACTGTCCCTTCAATGATGTTGCTGCAAGAAGGCGGTCATCACCGCTACACAAAGCTACTTCTCGCTTTTTTCTGTATCGCTTTCACTTTTATCTTCTCCAATTTAATCCAATACGTGCCATTAGCCGTATTCGGCGGAGTAATCCTAAAAATCGCCTACGACGTCGCCGATTTCACTGCCATCAAAAACCTCATTTATTCTTCCGCTCAAAACAAGCCTCTCAGAATCATCATTGTTCTGGGGACCTGCCTATCCACCGTCCTCATCAGCCTCAATCTCGCAGTCGTCGGCTTCACAATCCTCTTTGTCCTCTGGAACTCCATCTCCCCTAAAAAATTCCAAATCACCGATCTCCAACCAATTGCGGAGTCTGAAGGTTTGATTGATGAGGTGTAGTAATCATCTTTAAAAGCAATCTCCAGCCCAAAACACCAAAAAAGAGTTTATCTGGATCAGGTTAACACTCAGGAGCATTAACCTCCATCCGATTCACAAAAACCCCTTTCGGAGTTTAGTTCATTGTGTGGAGCAGGTAACGAGAATCGAACTCGTATCTCCGCCATGGCAAGGCGACATAATAGCCATTATACGATACCTGCTCGGTTGATCAGCTGTATCAATTTAATACCTCCTTTCCAGCTTTTCAACTCTTTTTTAGCTAAATTGCAATTTAAAGCACATCTGCCAAATGGATCAATTTCCATTCGGTGATCAAGTCGACTTACAAATAGCAGAATCTGATTGTGCATTCGTTAATTCGATTCAACCCTCCCCATCAGTCTTCGTCAGAAAATCCGCAAAATCAAAACTCACCACTGCCAACCAGAAAAACACAATCGCCAATCTGAACACCAACACATTCCCCACCATCAAAACCAGCAAAACATCTAGAGTCACAAACAGCATTCCAATCACCAACATTGAGAAAAAAGTCGTCACATGCCCCCATCTTATCGCGGCATTAGTCTCAGCATTCTTGTAATTATAGATAAAATTACTCGTAATCGGCGCAATCACAATCAGTCCCACAAAAAGCAGCAGCGTATCCAATTTATCCACCGGCATTAACGCCACTTCTTTTGCCGTAAACCAGTAAAACGGTACCAGTAAAAGATGAATCAAAGCATTTTTGATCAAAATTGCCTGCATAGCTCAAAATTAGTTATATAGCCCGATATTACATGAAGGTTACTAGATTTCTGAAGAAAATTGGCTTAACCTCTGAGTAGATTGGTTAAATTAAACCCCAAATGATCAGCTCTGATTACGCCCACCTCGATCAAGTACTATTCGCTCTCAAGCAAAAGATTAGGCCTTTGAAGTTTGTGAATCCCCTCAACTCAGCTGAAGAGAAACAAAAGTTTTTAAATGGGGAAGTCTCAGCTCCAGACTTCCACTATCCCCAGCCAGAATATGACAGTTCTAAGGTTAATAATCAGTTGTTACAACTCACCATCCCCAATTATCACCAGGACTTTTTTCAGATTTTTGATCGATTCAAAACTCGGCTGATTTTGGAAAACCAAATTATCCAAAACATCGGAAATACTGAAGTCATCACAAAATTAAGCAAGGAGCTCTATGGTGAGCCAAATCAATCTCAAGTATCTGCCGCTATTCAAATCCTCGAGTCCTCAGATTTACCTCAAGATAAAACAGATATCGCTGATTTCGATGCCAAATATTTAAAGTCTGAGATCAAAGATATTTTTTCCAAACTCCAGCTCCCTACAAACTGGGAAGTTGAAATTTCATCCCGTGCTACTGGAGTCATCACTTCAGTAGATGGAAAAATTTTTGTTCCCGCGGATGGTCTGTATTCAGCCCAAAGAGTTAAAGAGCTGATCAATCATGAAGTCGGTGTTCATGCTCTTCGTGGTGCAAACGGCATAGTCCAACCATTAAAAATTTTTAGCCAAGCATTACACGGGTACTCTGAAACCGAAGAGGGGCTGGCTTCAACTTCCGAGTTGCTGGTTGGCAAACTCAGCTCGGCCAAACTTTCTCGCTTCGCCGGTAGAGTTGTGGCTGTGGCATCACTTCATCAGGGGCTATCATTTTTCGCGACTTTTCAGCGACTCGCCGGCTATAGCTGCTTTTCCAGCGAAGATACCTACGATATTGTTGCTCGAGTTTATCGTGGTGGCGGTTTTGCCAAGGATCATATTTACTTTTGTGGCTTCGAAAAGATCAAGGACTATCTGCTTCAAAACGGCGACATCAAACTTCTTTATGCTGGGAAAATTTCAATTGCCGATGCGCCCCTAGTTTCCCGCTTGATCCAAGACGGTCACCTCAATCCTCCACAGCATCTGCCTTGGTTTATTGATCAACTAAATCAAAAGAGCCTTTTGGCATCAATAAACGAAATACTGCCTACTTCAAGCTAAACACCAGCAGCTCAATTAAGCCATTCTAATCAACAATCGCTTTCAAAGTTTTTTGGTAATAAAGACTTTTCTCATAAACTTCTTCATAAGTTTCGCCAGTGTAGGAAAAGATCAAAAGCGCCTTATAATTTTCTTGAGCTGGTCCCACCTGGCTACCACTGATACAGCGGTCACGCAGGATCTTTACTGCTGGATCCTTTTTCAGTTCCTCAATTCCCTCAATTCCCCGCAAGATTCCTGTCTCTCTCGGTAAAATTTCCGATACTGACATATAGCATTGAGCCTCCGTCGTTTTCTGGGAAAAAGCATTGCCCAGCGCCGCATCCAAGGCAATCTCAGAAACATCTACTCCATAAACTTGCTGATACATCAAAGGCCGATATCCCGCCATCCTACTGGAGCTTTCAATAATTTTAAATTGCTGATTTTCATTCAACAAAAACTCTGTATGCACGGCACAATGGCTTTGCCCTAGTTTACTCACGACCTTTTCCGTCAACAAATGCGCCTTTTCAATTATCTCCAGCGGCTGCTTCGAGGGCAAAATCCGAAATGCCAGAAACGAATCTTGAAAACCAATATCTTCTGCAGTGTAAATGTCACAAATCGACGGTCCATGCCAGATTTCACCATCACCCCCAACAATAGCCAACGTCGTAACTTGTTGGCCATATTCAGCTTTCTCAACCAAAAAGTTTTTTGCCGGATCAGGGTAATCAAAATCAAAACCATAGGCTTCAAAATTCGAGTACATTTGCGAACTCATCCGCGTTGGCGCTTCTGCAATTTCTTTCATCGAACGTTGGAATAGATCATTGCTATCAACGTGAAAAACAAACTTACTCTTCACTCCCGAAATTGACTTCACATAAACGTCTTCTCCTAAATCCTTAAAAGCTTGAAAACCTTGCTGTGAATCCCGAACCACTCGAAAATCAATATTCTCAGGTAATTCTTTCAAAGCTATTCGCTGTAGTGCTTTGTTACGACTAAGGCAAGCGTTGTAAACAGGGCAAGCATTGAGCTTTAACTTTTGCGCCAAGTACGAACGCGAAACTACAAAATCATCGTAATTACTAATTATTCCTTGGGAGATATACTTTTCATTAATTTTTCTCAACGCGGCTTCAATTTCCTCTACACTATTGAAGTCAAACACAAAAATTTCATCAAAAACATCTTTCGCTCCCTCAACCGTAGTTGGGCTCAGCAAGACTACCTGATACCCTCTTTGTTTTGCCTGGCTGATACAGTCTGGCTTCACCTTAAATCCGGTAAACAGTACCGCTTTTTCCATTTTGATCAGAACTAAGAAGTAACAACTTTAAGCCTTTTTTGATAATAACAGCTTTTTTCATAAGCTTCCTCATACGAGTCCGCCGAAATCAAAAAGCTCAGCACTGGCGGAAAACCATCGCGAGCTAGGCCTACTTCAAATCCAATATCTTTCTGCTTCAAGTGGCTCACCCGATCATCTGTCTTCAATTCTTCCATCCCATCAACGGCCCTAAATTGACCACTTTCCTCGGGAAATATTTCCATTAACGACACAAACTTTTTTCTGCGTTTATTCGACGATATTTTTTTATTAAGCGCGGCATAAAGCAGTTTAGTCGAAAGATTAATGCCGTAAGCTTCTTGGTACATCAGTGGCCGATATCCCCCCAAACGACTACCGGTTTCGATGATTTTGATTTCACCATTTTTTGTAATAAAGAGCTCAGTATGCGCCGCACAGAAACGCATTCCGAGAATCCGCACCGCCGTTTCTACTACATCCTTCACTCGTTTATCTAGTACCGCCGAAAATTTAGACGGCAAAATCCGAAACGCAATAAAAGAATCATCGCGACCAATCTGTCTCGCCGTGTAATTGTCACACATTGATGGGGCGTGCCAAATTCGATAACTATCAATCAATGACTCCACACTAACCATATCTCCATATTCCGCTTTTTCAGCCAAAAATGTAGTGTTCGGGTCGGGGTAAGTAAAATTGAAATCACAGTAGGCGAAATCTGAATACAAGTCAGGATTAATTTTCAACGACGCCTTATCGAGTTTTGCAAAGGCCTGTGAAAGCTCTTCCTGGGTTTTTACATGGAAGATAAATTTGCTTTTAACTCCTGCAATTGACTTGATGAATATATCCTCTCCCAACGCCTTGAATGCCCGCAGCGCACTTTTTTCTGACTTTATGATCCGATGAGAAATATTTTCCTTCATAAACTTCAGCGCATGCCTTTGCATAATCTTATTTCTAGTGCAGCAAGCGCTATATACCGAGCAAGAAGGCAGAGAAAATAACTCTGACAGGTAAGAACGTTGCACCACAAAATCCTCATAGTTACTGATGATACATTTAACGTTGTACTTCTTCTTCAAAAAGGTCGCTTTTTCATCGATTGCCTCCCGGTCGGTAATATCAATTTCAATCACCTCATCAAAAAGTTCCAATGTCCTATCGGTGGCCTTCTGCGTAATCAGCACCACCCGATATCCCAAGTCTTTAGCCGATTCAATCGTATCGTTTTTCAGCTTATACTCAATAAAAAGTATCGCCTTTGGCCTAGTCTTTTTCATAAACATCATTAGAGTAGACCAGTTATAAATTTATTTAAAAAAGAAGTCAATTATATTGATCCATTCAAAAAGCCGCCCCACCGGGCGGCTTTTCCTAGCTTCTTCTTGTCCTTCGAAGCCTTGGCGAAGTAGGAAGCTTCCTAGCTTCCTACAACGTCGCCTTATGCGAGAAGTTCAGTCTTCCCCGATCATCAATCTTCATCAATTTCACTTTAATTGGATCACCTTCTTTCACTACATCTTCCACCCGGTTCACTCGTTCTTTCGCCAATTCTGAGATGTGCACGAGACCTTCTTGGCCAGAAGGGATCTTCACGAAACATCCAAATTCCATTATCTTCACAACCTTCGCATCAAAAGTATCACCAACTACTGGCACATAAGTAAGATCTTTAATCCATTTAATCGCGCGGTCTCCTTTTTCTTGATCCGGAGCGGTGATCATCACTAGACCAGCATCATCGATATCAATTGAAACTTCACATTCTTTCGTAATCGCTTGAATCGTTTCACCTCCCTTACCGATCACTACTTTGATCATATCTGGATCAATATTCAGTGAGGTAATCATTGGTGCGTTTGCAGCGAGGTCATTTGGTCGGGCAATTACTTTCACCATTTCATCAAGTATATGTGAGCGGGCAACCTTTGCCCGATCCAACGATTCACGCATTAGTTCGATGGAAATACCTTTTACTTTGATATCCATTTGCAGCGAAGTGATGCCTTCACTAGTACCAGAAACTTTGAAATCCATGTCACCAGCAAAATCTTCGAGACCTTGGATATCAGTGAGAATTTTATATCCGCCTTCACCATCGGTCACCAGACCCATTGCCACACCAGATACTGGCCGTTTAATCGGCACACCGGCATCCATCAAACTCAAAGTCGAACCACAAACTGAAGCCATCGAACTAGAACCATTACAAGCAAATACTTCTGAAGCAACCCAAATTGTATACGGGAATTCTTCTTTCGACGGAATCATATGCATCAACGCGCGTTCCGCAAGGAAACCATGACCAATCTCCCGACGACCTGGGCTGCGAAGTGGTCGTACTTCACCTACTGAATATGGTGGGAAGCTGTAATGGTGGAAATAACGTTTTTCATAGTCTTCATCCATTGTTTCAATTACCTGTGCATCACCAGGAGCACCGAGAGTACAGATCGAAACAATTTGAGTTTCACCACGCTTAAACATTCCTGAGCCATGAGTGCTTGGCAAGAAACCAGTACGTACTTCAATTGGACGAACTTCATCGAGTTTACGTCCATCAACCCGCACTTCTTTTTCGAGAATGTTTTGGCGCATCCGTTTATCAATCAAGTCTCCAAACGCGCCTTTCAATTCACCTTCACTATAAGTTTCATCTTCAATTTGGGCCGCAAAGTGTTCAAGGAGTTTTTTCTCAACAGCTTTTTTAGCAGCTTTAACTTCTTGTTTATTCGTGCCGGTTACACTGTCGAGCATTGCATCATTAGCGAATCCTTTCACTGCTTCAATTAACTCTTCATTTTTCTCACGCATCGTATATTCCATTGCTGGACGAGCACACTCACCCATGATTTTTTTCTGGAAAGCACAGATTTTCTTGATTTCCTGATGAGCTCGATCCAAAGCTTCAAGCATTTTATCCTGTGAAACTTCTTTCGCATCAGACTCCACCATCATGATCGCATCTTCTGTCCCAGCAACCACTAGATCAAGACGTCCACCTTCAATTTGTTCTGGCGTCGGATTAACAACAAGGTCTTCACCAACAAGTCCCATTCTTACTGCACCAAGTGGCCCTTGGAATGGCATCCCTGAAAGGCAAAGCGCTACAGATGCCGCATTCATCGCCACCACACCAGCATCTACATCTTTCTCAATTGAAAGCGTATGACAGATCACTTGTACTTCATTAGTAATTCCTTTTGGGAATAGGGGACGCACTGGACGGTCAATCAAACGTGAAGTCAAAGTAGCCTTTTCACTAGGACGGCCACCACGTTTCACAAAACGGCTTCCTTTAATTTTTCCAGCAGCATAGTGATTTTCTTGGAAATCAACTACCAACGGAAAGAAATCAATTCCATCGCGGCCTTTATCCGACATTGTCGCTGCCGCCATGATTACAGTATCACCAATAGACACCGTAGCTGATCCAGAAGCTTGCTCAGCAAACTCGAACGGAGTAACCTTCATCGTTCTTCCAGCAATCTGGAGTTCGTATGTTTTTTTATCCATACTATTATATTAAAAAGTATTTAAAATTATCCTTAACCAGATATGTAAAAACCCATATCGGGCAAGGTTGCCTTTATTGAAAATTATTCTTCTAAGCGAAGAAACAGTCCACAAACGAAATAATTAAAAGACTAGCTCCTAGTTTCCTAGATCCTAGCCTCCTAACGAATTCATTTTTGAACTGTTAATCCGTTCTCGCTTTTGTACCTTCTTGTGAAAGATCAATTACTTACGCAATTTCAATTTCTCCAAAATTGTTTCGTATTCAGATTTCTTGTGAAGTCTGAGGTAGTTGAGCAATTTACGACGTTTTCCAACCATCATGAGTAGACCACGACGAGAGTGATTGTCTTTTGGGTGCTCCTCAAGATGCTGAGAAAGCTCTTCAATTCTTTTAGTTAGAATTGCCACTTGTACTTGTGGAGAGCCAGTATCCTTTTGGTGGGCAGAAAAATCTTTAATTACTTTCTTTTTTTTGTCTCTTTTCATTGGAGAGATGTGTCAATTTTGTAAAATATAAAATCACGCAAAAAACAAATTAACAAAATTTCCATTATCGATCAAGAGAAAGTTGAAGATAAAGCGCCTCCCAGGAAATTATAACCACTTCTTAATCTTGAAATAAATCAACATCAGCATCGTCACCGACAGCATTAACAGCGTCACCGACTCAGTTGAATGTGCTGTATGCGCCAGCGGTAATCCATCAATATTCATTCCGTAAAATCCAGTGATAAATGTCAAAGGCAACATAATCACTGAGAAAACTGTCAAAATCCGAATCACATGGTTTGTTCGATATGAGATCAAGGACTCATGTGTGTCTTGCAATGAATTAATCAACTCTTTGTAATTTTCCAAAGTTCCCCAGATTTTTTCCACCTTATCCACAATGTCATCAAAATAAACTTCCAAATCCTCAATTTTAAATTTCTTAATCCGATGTTCCAGCTGCACAATCAACGACCGCTGCGGAATAATAATCCGACGGAAGTTAATAATATCTTTTTTCAATCGCAAAATTCCCTTCAGCATATCCTTTTGCGCCACTAGATCAAACACATCTCGCTCCAAACCATTAATCTTTAACGACATTTTGTCCAGAATGGGAAAACAACTCTGAAACAAATCATCCAGCACCATATATAAAAGGTATCCACTTCCTTTACTCATATACTCCTTTTTCAGCTTTAGCTTTTCTTGGCACCGCGCAAATGTTTTCTGCAGCGCTTTATAATCGTCATGAATCGTAATAAAAAAATTCGGCCCCACAAATGCATCTACCTCAATCATCCGAATTTCTTTTCTTCGGTTATCGAAGTAGGGGAAATGAAGTACCAAAAATAAATACTTGTCATATTCATCAATCTTCGGCCGCTGAATCTCTGACATGCAATCTTCCAGATCCAGCTCATGAAACTTAAACTTCTTTCTCAAAAACTCTAAATGCTCATCTTCAACATCCACAATGTTGATCCATTGCAGTTTTTTATATTTCAAAACCTCCATTTGTTCACGCGATTTAACCATCGGCGCCGGCATTTAGAAATCAGAACATAATTATTTTACTGATAAGGCGTCGATGTGTAAAGTTCCTAGTTTTCTGCCGCTATGCTAAAATCCTGGTCATGAAATATAGAGAGATTATTCACGATGCCTGGGTTTTTACTCAGGAAAATAAACCGCTAATTCGTTGGTATTCATTTTTGCCAACACTACTGGGAACCCTTTACGGTATCCTCTATGCCCTCTATCAATTTTATGCTTTCAAAAGTTCCGCAGTCTTTGAAGGTTGGGAGCGTTCCTTTTTTGCTGAAGTTGTAAATTTTATTTTCCGTTTTATCGTCGAAGATACTGAAACCGCCATCCCTTTCATCATTACTGCCGCCATCCTCGGTCTTCTCTATCTCACTCTCCCCGCAATTACCCAGGGCGCCATTATCCAAATTATCGCCCGCCGCCGCAACGGCCAACAAGTCCGCAACATCGAAGGAGTGAAGTACGGATTACTAAGCTTTCTCCGTCTTTTCAAATTCCAACTCATGACCCGCGGGCTCAGTATGGTCACAATCTTAGCTCCTGCTGCCATGTTTCTCCGTACTTTTGGTGTCGGCGCTTTGCCATTTTTGATTGGGATCTTTTCAATCTTCCTCGTCATCGCATTAATTCTGAACTTGCTTTTTACCTATGCCGAATTCTATGTAGTAATTGATGCTGAAGACGTTTTCCCTTCCATTTCTAAAAGTTGTTCGCTGGTAGTTTCTCACTGGCAGATGACTTTCTTGATCGGAATTTTAATGTTCATTATTGGAATTCGAATCATTCTTCAAATTCTCACCATTCTTTTGATCCCGGCAATTGTTATTGTCCTCACTGGCTACTTTGCCACTGTCGCTCTTGCTAATGTTGGTGTATTCATTGGGCTGGGAATTGGGGTGGTACTTTTATTGTTTGCCGTTTATCTTACTGCCACTATCAACGTTTTGGCCGTTGCTGTTTGGACCTTCACTTTCCTCGAGCTTTCTCAGGCCGAAGAACCCAGCGCTCGCGAAATGGTTGAAGAACCTCTAGCTGAAGCAATCGAATAATCCGCGATGTCTACAATCGTCCTCCAAAACCAGGAGATTCCACTGAACATTCGCAAAAGCGCCCGCGCCCGCCGAATCAGTTTGCGCATCAATCATGACGGTGAAGTCACTGTTACTGTTCCTCGTTGGACCGCCAAAAAACAGGGGATTAACTTTGCTCAGCAAAAAGCTGATTGGATTCTGAAGCATCTCCAACGGATCGAATCGCAAAAACCCCAGCGCCCACCGATCTTTCACTCTGGCCA
>CAYGJQ010000014.1:0-3822 GCA_964350285.1 uncultured Candidatus Peribacteria bacterium
CCATCTACTGGCATTCTTGGCAATAACATTTTCGTAGCAGCGGCGGATATCTCTGTAAACATATGTGAAGATAGAAGACGTGCCTGATCATGTGTTTCAGGATGATTATCGTGGAATAGGACGATGTGTTTTTTTTGAGGAGAAGAAATATATTCGGACAATCCTATAGTTGCGGCCTCAATGAATGGATATGGATCTTCATAGTCGTATTTGGGCAAATGAACGAACTGAGTTTGCTCGACACCATTGGCGTAAGGGCATTCAGTATTGTTGAGGACCTGATGGATGAAGTTTTCTTCTCGCTCTTCGTGGAGAGCTGGTTTTTCGGATAATTTTTCCATGATGATTAGTTATCGGGATTAAATACTGTGACCCAGGTTTCTTCAGGGTAGAGGCCGATTTCAGTTCGTTGGTTATGAACGAGGCTCATTCGCGAAAGGTCTTCAGTGGGTAAAGTGGAGATGAGCTCGCCAAGGTTGGCTTCATTCCCTGGGTTGGGGAGCAAATGACGCCCGGCCTGCGTTTTCAGCTGAGGGTTAAGTGCGTATAACATGCGAACGATGGTATCGGATTTGATCTTAGAAATTTCTAAGGGGTTCTGTGCGTGAACCTTGGTGATTTCAGCAGCGTTCGTGCAAACCATGGCATGAAATGGCAAATGACGCGGATGAGGGTTATGACCATTGTTGTAAGGGAATAATGGTCCCATGGCGAAAGAAAATAGGGCCTGACCTTCTGGCAAATCGATGTATGAGTTGAGAACTGTTCGAGTAGGATCGTTGGCGGCCTCGAAATTGCGATAAATAAAAGCCTGGCGGATCGTATCGAGTGACAGGTCATTGTGTTCGCATATTCTGGCTCCAGCAACGGACATCTCAATGAAATGATAAGTGGCTATTAGCCTGGCTACATCATGATGAGGGCAGTCATAGTCATAAAATAACACCAGGTGCTTCTTTTGATTGGAATTTTGCACATAATCTTTAAGAATCTCGGCTAGTTGATTATTGAGCGGGGCGAGATTGTTAAAGTCAAAAGGCAAGAGATGAGCGAATTGAGTTTGCTCAATCCCATTAGCGTAAGGGCAAACGAAATCAGAGTTTTTCAAAACCAGATCGATAAAGCTTTGCTCTCTTTCCTCGTGCAGAGCTGGTTTTTCGCCAATGTTTTCCATAAAGTTCTAAAAAGTTGCAGGGAGATTTTTTACAACTTTTTCTCGTGCTTGTAAAGTCTCAGCCACTCGATGGCTTGGTCTTTGGTTTTAAGATTACCCTCCAATTGTTCGTGGCGGAGGTCGTCGAGGATTTGGCCGAGCTGGGCGCCGGGCTTGATGCCGGTGAGTTCCATGATTTCTGTCCCGTCGAGTAAACGGTCTGGTTCTTTAGGCATTTCTTTAAGGCATTTGCGGTATTCAGCGAGAATTTGCTCGTATAGTTCGGTGTCTTGAGGAGTCGTCCCCATGGCGTCGGCGTACATTACCATTAGGAGGTCTTTGAAATGAGGATTGAGAAACCAGTGACGTTGACGGCCTTTGTTCATTTCTACCAGTGGAACCATCATCATATGTTTTTCGCAACACCAGGCAATTTTTTCGATGTCCTTTTTGGGAAACTTCAGGCGGCGAAGGATCACCTCAGCTAGTTCAGCGGATTTACTGGCGTGACCGTCGAAGCGAATGCGTTCGGCGACTTTGAAGGTGGGCGGTTTGCCGACATCGTGAAGCAGTGTAGCCCAACGTTGCTGAAGAGTGGCGCTGATTGGGAGGGCTTCAAGCGCATCCATCGAGTGAGTCCAGACGTCGCCTTCTTGGTGGTACTTGTGGGGCTGGGCAACTCCTTTCATGGCTTGGAGTTCAGGAAGGATGGCCTTGAGGATGCCAAGGTCTTCCATGTCGTTGAAGGCCTTGGTGTTGTTTTCGTGGAGGATCATTTTGTTGAGTTCGTCGCGGATGCGTTCGCCGGAAACTTTTTTGATTAGGTCGGCGTGCTTGATGATGGCGTTGTAGGTGTCGGGATGGAATTGAAAATCGAGGGTATTTTTGAAACGAATGGCGCGAAGAATGCGAAGGTGGTCTTCTTTGATACGTTCATGGGGATCGCCGATGAAACGGATTAGCTTGGCGTCGAGATCGGCTTGGCCTTGGATGTAATCGATTACTTGGTCGGAGTCGGGATCGTAGAAGAGGCCGTTAATGGTGAAGTCGCGGCGTTTGGCGTCTTCTTCGGCGTTAGTGAATTCTACTGCATCAGGGCGGCGGCCGTCGGAGTAGCCGGAATCGGAGCGGAAAGTGGCGACTTCGAAATGGTGATCGTTTTTTTCGGCAATGATGACACCGAATTCCTTGCCCACAGGAATAGTTTTCTCGAGGAGATCTTCGATTTGATCAGGTTTCGCGGAAGTAACGATGTCGAAATCTTTTGGTTCAATACCAAGTAGCATATCGCGAACGCAACCGCCGGCCCAGTAGGCTTCGTGGCCAGAGTTCTTGAGAATCTGGATGATTTCGAGAGAGGTTGGTTTGGGCATGATTTGATTCTAACACGGACGAAGAAATACTAAGCCAACATCTGTCCTCCGGTGGCGCGGGGGCGAATCACCCAAGTGATATTCGAACCTCTTTTGGTGTTGCCGTTGTTGTCGGTGTAGTTGTAGACGACGCGGATGCGATTGCGACGGGGGCGGCCGTTTGAGTGATCGTAGACGATGGCTACTTCTTTGGTGGCGGGGTTTTCCCATTTTACAAATAGGAAGGTGTGGCCAATAGCGTGGTTGCGGTGCTGGATTTGGCGTTGGTTATTAGCGTCGAAGTAAGTGTATTTATTGTGGGCGATGGTGACCATGTCCCCTGCTTTCAAAGCTCCCATATCGTTTGGAGACATGAAGGTGGGACGGCCGATTTTGCGAGCCTGAGACCAATGCTTGAGATAGAAACGACTGCGGAAGACAGAACGGACTTTATTGAAAGAAACTTCGCGGGCATGCGGTGGCAGCACACCGGCATTTTTGTAGACTTCGACTACCCAGGCCCAGCAATGAGCAGCGCTGTAGCCAGTTTCACGCATCTTCTTGGCGGTAACCACTAGCATTTTTCCGACCGCTGAATCATAAGGCACTTTGTTGACATCGATCGGCGGGACATCGCGACTGCTGTAGCTTGGCTGATAGTCGAAAGGCTGGAATTTCTTGTTGATTTCTTCGGCGTCGCGTGGAGTGAGGCGGTAACCGTAGAGCTTGAGAGCCTTTTGGAGATTAAAGCCGTCGGTTGATACGGGGACACCGTCAAAACTGAGACGGTGGCTGATGAAGACCAATCCCTCTTTGGTGAAACGGCCGTTTTGAATAATCGCTGGCAGTTTGACTCCTTTTTTCTGAGCGCGCTGAAGATGATTAACGCGATAGGCGTGAATGGCGCTTGCGAGGTAGCGGCCGAAAAGATTGTAGCCAGCCTCGGGATTATTTTTGGGGAAGTTACCACTAAAACGACGGACCATAAAAATCATTGGATCGATGTTTTGGTCGCGGGCTTCGCGGATGATTAGGCTTAATTCGGTCATCGCCTGGGCTGAACTAAGACCTTCCTGACGAAGCTGAGCTACAAACTTGGCAGCTTCGGATCCTTTACGGAGTTTTAGCTTTTCCTTCTTGTCTTTACCCTTCACTTTTTTAGCCCCGATCATGTCCATTACTTCATTTTCACGTTTGCGAGAAAGTTCACGGATTTGCTTGAGTTCGGCACCATCAGCGACCTTGCCGATGCGGCAACTATAATCGTTGAGAATGATTTGGTAGCGACCGGTTTGCATGTCGTAAAAATTCCCCTGT
>CAYGJQ010000014.1:3832-11915 GCA_964350285.1 uncultured Candidatus Peribacteria bacterium
GGCGACGGCAGAGGTGACCATTGATGTAAAGAGTACGGACCTTCGGTGGGAATTCACGAGCACCAATCTGATATTGAAGCTGAGCGGTAGGGAGATTGATTTTACATTCAGCACCACTGACAATTTCTTTGGGCTTGAGGCCAGTAATGTAGTGGATGCGACCGTCTGGGCGCTGGAGGGCGAAGAACTCAGAAAGGGAAAGCTGCTTTTTACGGATTTCTTGGCTCTCGTTAGTGACTTTGTTTTGGAGCTTAGCCAACTTGAGCTGAGAGTTTGCGCGGACCAGCTGCTCTTTAGTTTTCACAAGCTGTTGCTTGAGCGAAGGAACTTTAGCCTGTTTTTCAGTGGTCTTTTTTAAATTTGTTTTCTGCTTAAGACCTTCGGACCCTTTTTTCATTTTGGTTTTTAAAATCTAGATATTATACCGGAAAATCGTGGTTTTTGCACTAGGATTTGCCGTTTTCAGAAGTGGTGAGGTAGGATTTTGGCAACGTAAGTAATTGAATAATGAAAAAGCTAATAAAATTAGGCCTGGCCCTGCTGACGGTGGCAACTGTGGGCTGTAGTGCCGGCCTTAGTCAACCAGAGACGCAGATATCGATTTTTCATCAACCAAGTCCGCCGGTAGTTGCAGCAGCACGAGCGCAAATCGGGGTGGTGACGGCTTATGACACAGGATATTACAGCGGCGGTTATCCACCAGAAGGTCGGGGGGCGTGTACGGATGTAGTGGAACAGGCGTTGAGAAAAGCTGGTTATGATTTGAAGACGAAAATTGATGCCGATATGGCGCAATTTCCAGCTGCATACCCGCATGACTCTGATCCGAATATCAATTTTCGACGGGTGAGGAATGTGAAGATTTTTCTCGATCGACAGGCCACCTCGTTGCCGGAAGAACTAAATAACTGGGATCAATGGCAAGCAGGAGATATTGTGACCTATGATCAAATACCGGGTAGCCTGTGGCATATTGCAGTGGTTTCTGATCGCAAAAATGCCGATGGCAGGCCACTATTGATTCACAATTATGGAGCTGGCGTGGTAGAAGATGACATGTTGGCGGATTGGCCGGCGCCGATTACTGGCCATTATCGAATAGAAAATTTGTAAATATGTTAATCCTCGGAATCGAAACATCTTGTGATGAAACCGCAGCGGCGGTAGTGCGCGATGGACGTGAAGTGCTGTCGAATGTGATTGCCTCGCAAATTGATATTCATGCAGAAACTGGGGGCGTAGTACCGGAAGTGGCTGCGCGGGAACATATGCTGAAGATTAACTATGTGATTGAGAAGGCTTTGAGGCAGGGATTAGGGGTTAGGGGGCAGGGGTTAGGTGAAGGAATGAAGATGATTGATGCGGTGGCTGTCACTAAGGGGCCGGGACTAGTGAGTTCGCTTTTGATTGGGACGACGGCAGCTTCTACTTTGGCGTTGGCGGCGGATAAGCCGTTGATTCCTGTGCATCATATTCAGGCGCATATTATGGCGAATTGGCTGGAGAGAGAGGCGGAAGAATTTCAGTTTCCGCTGCTAGTGTTGACCGTTTCTGGTGGACACAATGAGATTTATTTGATGAAGGACTATGGAGAATTTGAAATGCTGGGTGAAACGTTGGATGATGCGGCAGGAGAGGCTTTTGATAAAGTGGCCCGAATGCTGGGGCTAAGCTATCCCGGTGGACCGATTATTTCAAAAATGGCGGAAGATGGTGATGCTCAGCGCTTTGATTTGCCAGTGGTTTTGCTAGAAAAAGACAGCTTGGATTTTAGTTTCTCTGGCTTAAAGACGGCGGTGAGGAATGAGGTACTAAGCGCTAGGGACCAGGGCTTAGGAAATAGGGAGGATATGGGGGGAGGCCTGGTGAAGGATATGTGTGCTTCTTTTCAGCGGGTGGTGGTGGAGACTTTTGTGAGGAAGGTGGAACGGGCATTGGCGAAGTATCCGGAAGTGAAGGAAGTGCATTTGACGGGAGGTGTTTCAGCGAATAAGCAGCTGAGAGCAGGACTAGAAAAGTTTTTTGGCGAACTGGATCGAGAGATCACTTTCCGTTACCCAGCCAATATTAAGTATTGCACCGATAATGCAGCGATGATTGCGGGAGCTGCTTATTTCCAATTTCAAAAAAACCCGGAAAATTACCAACAATGGGAGAACTGCGTGGCGGACCCAAGATTTTAGATGAGCAAGGGCAGGGGGTTTTGTGTATAATGGACGGGATTTGAAATTGATGATTTGTTCATGAAGAGACTGATTATTTTCTTTGGATTATTTGCCCTCGGGGTTTGGCTGTTTGTCGACCAAGTTTTAACAACAGGAGTAGAAACTATTTGGGACGCGGTGAAATCGGTGAGTATTTGGAGCTTTGGTCTATATTTGATCGCATTTTTCATTAACATGTGTCTGCATACTTTGCGTTGGGATATCATTCTTCATCATCATCACCAAGGTGAGAAAATCCCTTTCTTTCGATTGTGGTTACATCGGGTGTCGGCTTATGCGGTGAGCTATTTGACTCCGGCAGCTTTGACAGGGGGAGAGCCGGTGCGAATCTATTTTTTACAACAAGACAAAGTGCCGCTAGCAGAAGCGACTTCTGCGACGGTGATTGATAAGATTTTGGAACTATCAGGGCTGTTTGTGTTTATTGTTGCCGGTGGGGTGTTTGCAATTTTGAATGGATCGTTCCCCGACTATGGTGGAACGGTGATTGTGGGGAGTGCGATCGGGCTCTTCTTGCTGATTAGTTGGTTTTATTATGCGACGATTAAGGATATTGGTTTTTTGAGCACGATCTTGAAAGGCCTAGGTTTGACGAAGGTAAATCAGGTGAAAAAATTTGTAAAAAAAGTGGTGAAGGTAGAAAATCAAATGGCACATTTTTATCGCGGCCACTGGACTCAGCTGGCATTGGTGATTTTTATTACGGCTCTTACTCTGGCATTTATGGTTTTTGAGCACTGGTTGATTGCTTATTACCTCGGTGTTTTTTTGGATCTGAAACAATCATTTGTGGCAGGGACGATTCCCGGGGCCTCTTATATCATTCCGATTCCAGGAGCTTTGGGGGCGTTGGAGCAAACTCATGCGGTGGTCTTCAGCATGCTGGGAGTAGCGATCAATGCCTTTGCATTTGTGCTGATTATTAGACTGAAAGATCTGGTATTTGTACTGATTGGCATGGCTCATGCCTCAACTTTTGGCTGTAAGATGATTAGAGACATGTTGCTTGATTGTGAAAAGGAGGAAAAAGTGAGACCTTGATTTTTTACCAAAAACATGTTATTTTAACTTTACTAATTTTTTCCTTTACCTCGCCTTTTTATGAGTAGTAGCGACCAATTTACAAATCCGCGGTCTTTGCCAGATATTTTGCCGAAAGATCATGAGTACCAGACTTATATTAAGAAGGTGATTCGTCATCGGTGTCGTCAAGCGGGTTTTCGTCGGGTGACTACTCCAATGTTTGAACAAGAGGCGTTGTTTAAAAAAGCTTACGGTGAGGACTCAGAGATGATGAGTCAAACCTACCGTTTTGAAGACATGGATGGGAAACGATTTGCGCTAAAACCAGAAAGTACGGCGGGCGCGGTGCGGGCTTATGTTCAGCACATGCAAGAATGGCCGAAGCCGGTGGAACTTTTTTACATTGATCCACACTTTCGTCAGGAGCCGGAGCTAGGAAAAGGTCAGTACAATCATTTCTGGCAGTTTGGTTATGAAATTATAGGGGAACATGATGCAGCGTTGGATGCGCAGTTGATTCAAATGTCGCAAATTGTTTTTGAAGATTTAGGGATCGCGAAAGGAATCAAATTGGAAATCAATATGCTGGGTGATGCTGAGGCAAAAGAGAAATATAACGAAGCTTTGAAAGACTTCTTTTTTGGTAAAGAACGCTACCTCACTGATCAAATGAAAAATGATCTTGAGGTGAATCCAATGCGGCTTTTAAATTCGAAAAATGAAGATCTGATGATCCTTTCAGAACTGGCACCTACGATTGATCTATTTTTAAGTGATGAAGAAAAGCAATATTTTGCAGAGGTCCAAGAATATTTAGATGAAATTGGGATCGAGTATACTGTTAATCCAAAATTGGTGCGGAACTTTGATTTCTACAATGGCGTGGTGTTTGAATTTAGTGAAGACAAGAAAAACGGTATCGATGTTGGAGGCGGTGGTCACTATGACAGTCTAGTAGAAGAAATGGGCGGCGAACCAACTCCTGCACTCGGTTTTGCTGCGGGAATGGAGAGAATTACGGCGCTAATGAAACGCGAAAAAGTTAAACCACCTTCAAAAGACAATCTGCATGTATTTGTGGCGCAGCTTAGTAAAGAAGCGAAAAAGAAATGTCTTGGGTTGATCAGAGACCTGCGTGATCATGGAATTAAAACAATGGGAGCAATGGGGAAAGGAGCGATTCGTCACCAGCTTTCGATTGCGGAACAATTCAAGGTGCCTTACACGCTGATTCTCGGACTTACTGAGGTACGCGATGGGACGATTATCATCCGTGATATGGCGGTGGGGACACAAGAAATTGTGCCATTTGAAGAAGCGATTCCACGTTTGATTGAAAAGCTTGGGGAAGGAACGCTGGATAAATATTCTCCTGGGGAGATTCTTTATTAGGTCAGGGAGCTAGGAGAGGTGGACTTTTAAAGGTTTTTTTGGTGTAACAGGATTTGTGGTATAGTCGTTTAAGTGTTTGCGGTTTTAACAATAAATCAATGAACCTTCGGAAAGCTCAAGTTGTAGCGATAACTACTGGTATTTTATTTACCCAGGTGCCGGCAGTATGGGCGGCGAGTTTTGCTGATGTTGATGACAAATTTCCGCATTTTAACGCCATTGAGTATGTAAAGGAAAAAGAGATTGTGGAAGGTTATAAGCAGAAAGAAGGACAGCCGCTATTCAAGCCCAACCAGCCGATAATTAGAGCCGAGGCATTGAAAATGATTTTGGAATCAGCGGAAGTGCCGATTGATGATGTGAAGGCGATTGCAAAATATAGTGATGTTGATGTGAAGCAGTGGTTTTATCCATATGTGATGAAAGCTAGTGAAATTGAGGTGGTAAAAGGCTATACCGATGGAACTTTTAAACCAGCTCAGGACTTAGCTTTGGTGGAGGCTTTAAAAATTTTATTGGAGGCGCATGAGATTGATACTAAGTCATTTGCAGGTGAAACACCGGCGTTTAAGGATGTGCCAAAAGATGCTTGGTATGCGCAATATGTAAATTATGCCCAGTCAAAAAATATTGTGATTGGGAGACTTGATGGAAACCTGGAACCGATGAGAAAAATCACGCGGGGACAGTTGGCGGAGATTATTTATCGATTGCACTCGGTGACGGCTGATAATTTCCAGCCGTTTGATGTTTCAAGTAACTGGCCGAAATTTGAACACCCACGGGACAATTTTGCGGTAAAGAAGCCTAGTGACTGGGCGGCACAACAATATGAAGACACCACTGTTTTTTGGAAAGAAGACCGTCAAGGGAATGAACGATTCTTTGCTCAACAATCAGATTCGTCGAGCTATTTGGCCGTATTCCAAGATGAGAACGAGCAAGGCCTGTCTCAAGCCCAATATTTTGATCAACTAAAAAAGTTGGAGGTGCCGGATGGGACGAAGAAAGGTGAAGGAAAGCTAGGTAACCTCCCCTACTTCCAACAAATTTTCCCTGATGGCACACGGACAAAATGGTATTTCTATTTACCGAATCAGCAAGTATTGGTGGCCTTTATTCATTTGAATTCGGACTCGGCTTCGTATCGGGAAAATGCTGTGATTGAAGCGATGATTAATAGCATTGAATTTGTTGATAAGCCTCGAGTGAGTGCGGTAAATAGTGACGATGTCATGAGTGTAGTGCGAGAAAATATTTTGGTGGAAGGAAAAGGAAAAGAGATGTTGCAGCTATTGAAAGATACGAAAATTATTCATACGGATACGATCGGCGTAGGCACGGGGCCGGTGGATTATTACTTTAGTGCGACCTACGGCGTGACTTTGAAACACGAAAGAGCAGCGGATTTGCTGCTGGATGTAAAGAAAGGCGAGGCTACTGATTTTTAAGTAGTTTTCACCTGCTGGAGGCTGACAATCTGGGGGCAATTGGACTGAGGCTATTTTAGAGTTTCTTAGAAAAGGCTTTTCTGGTATAATATGAAGATTATTTCGACAACTGGGACTAATGGAATCTCCAGACAAAAAAACAGAAATCAAAATAAACACCGGCAATCCAGCACCGACAAACCCGCTGGAAGCCATTGGCAATGGTGGTGCTGCACCGACTCCGGAAGCGGCAAAACCAACGCCCCCAGCTCCGCCAATTGCGCCAGCTGCACCGGCTCCTCCGCCGACAACGACTGAGGCAAATAAACCAGCTGATTTGTCGTTTTTTGACAAGGAAAAAAAGAAGGATGATCAAGGCGGCTTTGCGAAAGATATTGTGAAATTGACCACTGATACCAAGCAGAAAAAACCAATTCTAGGCGATGTGCCTAAACTGGATGCAGCAATTATTGGTCAATCGTTCATGATGAAACGACGTCTGAAGATGCTCTATGGAGTGTTTGCGGCAATTTTGCTGCTCTTCGCAGTGAGCTTTGGATTTTTCTATACTCAGCTATCGCCAGATTTTACGATGCTGGGAGCTAATCCAGTGCAACGAATTGATAGCACGAACCAAGAAATTATTGCGGTGCAAACTGATGTAAATGAATCGATGTATCTCACGGCACAAATGCGGCTAAATGCTTTTGCCTTCCGCAGCAATCAGTACCAAGACTTTATTGCTCAACTTGAATCACCGCGAACGCCAGAACCAGCGAAGCAGTCACTCCAAACGCAGATTGCGGAACTACGTGAACAACTGTTGGCGGATGTTTCTGAGCTACAAAAAATCTTGAAAAGAAAAATTACAGCTCCAACTTTTGATCGTGATCAGCTGCAATTTGTAGAGAATCCAGTCGACATGGAAACTCGGACACGGACGAAACTCAGCATCCGCGAAGGCGAAGAGGCTGGACTATATAAGGCCGCAGCAGACCTAGTAGGGAATAAAGCCCTAACTCAGGCGATTGCTAATGCCGACGTCAATGCCCTCACTCAGGAACCCGCACAACTAGATACCTTGATTAAAACAGTAAACGAACAAGTGAAGAATGAATTTTCGATTGTAAATACTTTGAAGGCGAAACGAGTGAATTGGCATGAACTTTTGACAGACATTATCAACAGCACGAAACAAGCTGAAGAAGGGCTGATTGTAGCTAATGAAGGACTACTACAGATGAATCTTTATCAAGCTGGCGGAACTGCGGCAATCCTTTACTCGAACTATACTTTGAATGCGGCGAATGCCGTGGTTTCAATTTCGGGGACACTGAAAACACCAGATGAAAAAACATTTACGACGATGGCTAATTTAATTGAAAGCATCTCAGCTTCATCAAAATTTACTGATGTGAACTATCGCTCTTTCGCGAAAAGTGGCTCGGATGAAGAAGGCTATGAATCAAATTTCCGAATTGAGTTTGCAATTCAAGAAGAACTGATTGCGGATGAAGACTTCACTAATACTGATAACAACTAATTTACTGCAATGGCAGAAATCTTAGGAAAACTTGGACTGAAAAAGAACAAAAAGAAAAACCTGCAAAAAGAACAGGAACGTCGTAAATTGGCGACGCGGATTCAGGTGTTTGTGGTGATCAATGTACTGCTGGCGGCAGGATTGATTCTCTACACTTATTATCAATTTCTGCAATATAGTCAGATTAGCCAAGTGGTAGCAACGAATGAAGGGACTATTGCTACTCAAAATGTGACGCTGAAAGCAGCACAAGCTCAATTCAAGGTAGAATCAGAGGCTTTTGAGTCTCAACGAAATGCAGTCTTGAAGGATTTAGAAGTGGTCTTCCCGAAAACTGAAGCCTACACGGAACTTACTCGTCAGCTGGATCAGTTTTTCTTTGATTTAAATTCAGCTAATCCACCGATTGTGCACAATAATCTGCGGTTTGATGATGCTAGCGAATCGGAAGATGGCGGCTATTTTGTATT
>CAYGJQ010000014.1:11925-18179 GCA_964350285.1 uncultured Candidatus Peribacteria bacterium
GATGTCGATTCAAAGTTCACGCGATAATTTTGATCGTTTCTTAGAGCACGTTGAAGAATCAGGAACAATTGGATCTAATACACGGTTGATGTCGATCGAATCGATTCAGATCAACTTTATTGAGCCGTCGGAAGCGCAGGTGAATGAATTTAATATCAACTTCACGGTGAGCATGAAGGCTTATTTTCAAAAATAATTAATTGGAATGACTAATTCTCCCCAAGACAATCAGGGAATGACGCCGCAAACTCCAGCCAATGCTGGTGGTGCTGGTGCGCCGATGTCGGCAGGGATGAATACGCCAATGCTAACCCAACCGACAACTCCGGCAAATTCAACTGCCAATCCACAATCGACTACTGGTATGGGGGCAGCGTCGACCGGAAATGGACAACAGCCAGTGCCCCCAGCTCAACCTATTCAGCCAAGTCCAATGTCGACGAAAACTGGTCAACAGCCGGTACAAGCTGCACCTGCCCAAACAGAAACACCAATGACAAAGCCTGAACCACATACTCCAAGTGCTCAGGAAGCAACGCTGAAAGATGTATCAGCTGATGAAGTGAAAAAAGAAGAAAAGAAACCGGCCTCAGTGATGGATCCGGAAGCGCAAAAGCGCCGCGAAGAACAATTAAAACAACTCCAAGAAGCAATCCTTAGCGGTAATGTCCCGCAAATGGTACTGATTATGATCAGTTACGCCTTGGAATTACGCTCCAGTGATATTCATATCGAACCATTGAAAAATACTGTCCGTCTGCGGTATCGCGTAGATGGAGTATTGCGTCAAATTGTGGAATATCCGCCGAATCTGCATCCGGCAGTAGTGTCGCGGATTAAGATTATGTCGAATTTGAAAATTGATGAACAACGGATTCCGCAGGATGGTCGTTGTGGGGTGACTACTGGGGATAACCGGGAGATGGATTTGCGGGTTTCAACGTTGCCATCAGTAAATGGGGAAAAAATTGTAATGCGTCTCCAAGACAAATCGCGGAAGATTCCGGATTTGCCGGAGCTGGGAATCGAAGGACTGAGCCTGAAATATATTGAAGAAGGCTTGGCTCAACCAAACGGAATTATTCTTACCACCGGGCCGACTGGTTCCGGGAAAACTACTACTCTGTACTCGGCGTTGACGCGCTTGAATACAGTGGGAGTGAATATTTTAACGATTGAAGATCCGGTGGAAATTGCGCTGGAAGGTTTGAATCAAAGTCAGGTGCATCCGGATATTGATTATACATTTGCCACTGGTCTGCGCTCGGCGTTGCGTCAGGATCCGGACATTATTATGGTGGGGGAAATCCGGGATCGAGAAACGATTAATACGGCGATCGAAGCCTCACTGACTGGTCACTTGGTGCTTTCGACTATTCACACCAATAGTGCAATTGAAACGATTACACGTATCGATAACATGGGCGTGCCGCCGTTTTTGATGTCATCAACTTTGGAAGTAATTATTGCCCAACGTCTGGTACGCCGGATTTGCCCGCACTGTAAGAAAAAAGCGGAGCAAGGCGGCAAATTTTATGAAATGGCGAAACGAGCAATTGAACACTTGGGGAAACGGGAACATTTGGATGAAGCGCTACTTCAGGGATTGGAATTCTATGAAAGCCCTGGTTGTCCGGAATGTGACGACATTGGTTATCGTGGACGGGTGGGGCTGTATGAAGTGATGCGGCTGACAAATAATATTCGCCGAATGATTTTGGATCGGAAGTCGGCGCTGGAAATTGAAAAGGCGGCGATCAAGGAAGGAATGGTGACATTGGAACAAGCTGGTGTGCTAAAAGCTTTGAAAGGCGAAACCAGCCTAGAAGAAGTTTACCGCGTGGCCCGGGTAATTGAAGAATACGATTAATCCCCTAGTTTATGCCGAAAAAAGCCGGCGATTTTGCGTTTTCGGGAACGGAGCGCTTCGAGCTAAAACAAATTGAGGAAGAAAAAAAGAAAGCTGCTGAGGCGAAAGATGCGATGTTTTTTGATATCGGCAAAAGCTCAGAAAAAGTAAGACTCGTGCGCCAACGGGTTTACACTAAACTAACTGGGAATGTTTTCCTCGATAATTGGAATAAACTAAATGACTACCTGGTAGATCATTCGCCGATTAAGACTCGCGATATTGCGACGTTTTTCCGGCTGTTGGCGATCATGCTAAATGCCGGGGTGCCGTTGATTAAATCATTGGATACTTTGGCAATTCAATCTGAGAAAAGTCCGAAACTAAAGAAAGTTGTGTTTGATTTGGCTCGTGGGGTGGAGCAAGGGAAAAGTCTTTCTGAAGGAATGTTGACCTATCAAGATGTGTTTTCCGAAGCGCAATTGGGAATGGTGCAATCGGGAGAAGTTACCGGGCAATTGAATATGATTTTGCTGGATCTGGCGAAAGAAGCTGAAGGAAGTGCGCGATTAACGAGCAAAGTAAAAGGAGCGATGATTTATCCGATTGTGCTGCTGTCGATTATGGCGATTGTGATTGTGGTGATGATGGTGATGGTGCTGCCGCAGATGGCGGAACTTTTTTCCACAACTGGAGCGGAACTGCCGTTGATCACACGGGTTTTGATGAATGCCAGTGACTTCATTGTCAAAAATGGACTGACGATGATTACCGTAATTTTAGGAGTGATTGTTGGCTTGGTTGCAGTGACCCGAACGCCGAAAGGACGGTATGTATGGCACACAATCAAACTTAATATTCCGATTTTTGGGAACATTATTAAAAAGACAGCATTGGCGCGCTTTGCTAGTTCTTTAGGGAATCTATTGGGAAGTGGAGTTTCGATTGTGCAGTCTTTGAATATTGTCTCGAAAGCGATTGGTAATGATGTTTATAAACGACTTTTGATGTTTGCGGCGGAAGATTTGAAAAAAGGGATTCCGTTGGCGGAAAATCTCCGCGAGTCGAAGTATTTTTCGAAGATGTTGGTAAATATGATTGAAGTTGGAGAACAAACGGCGCAGTTGGAAACGGTGACCAAGAAGATTGCGGATTATTATGAAGATGAAGTTGATACGCAGGTGGGAGCGTTAACGAAAATCATGGAGCCACTTTTGATTACAGTGGTTGGGATTATGGTGGGGGGACTGGTGGCGGCGATTATGTTGCCGATTATGCAGCTTACGGATGTGGCGGGGAATGTTTAGAGTCATGCGATAGCCCCGGAGAGGCAGATCTGCGCAAAAGTACGCCTTTTTGACGTTCACAAGCTCATGATCTTGTTAACGTCAAAAAGGCGAGTATTTGAGCTCCGATATGCATCTCCGTGTCTATGAACTCATTCCTAAGTGGTTTTAAAAGTGGTTTACGACGATCTATTATCGTGATACGATAATACTGTTAGACGATAATGCTTTTGATGATTAAGAGTTTCAAATGTAAGGAAACGGAGAAGATATTTAATCGAGTTAAATCGACTAAACTTCCTCATACGATTCAGAAAGTTGCGCTGCGGAAACTAGTGATGATTCATGCGGCGGTGACGATTAATGACTTACGGATTCCTCCATCTAATCGCTTAGAGCAGCTCAAAGGGAATAAGAAAGGATTGTATAGTATTCGGATTAATGATCAGTGGCGAATATGCTTTAAGTGGGAAGGAAATAATGCTTATGACTTAGAAATAATTGATTATCACTAAACTAAATAAATATGGCTAAACTCGCATCGATTCATCCAGGGGAAATATTGCTGGAAGAATTCATTAAGCCCTTTGGAATATCTCAGTATAGATTAGCGAAGGATATCAATGTCTCAGCGATGAGAATTAATGAGATTGTTCATGGAAAACGATCAGTTAGTGCAGATACCGCTTTGAGATTAGGGAAATATTTTGGAACTTCAGCTGAATTTTGGCTGAACCTACAGAATCATTACGACTTGGAAATTGAATCAGGCAAAATTGAGAAAGAACTGAAAATTGAAGTGAAAGTTTTGACAGAACTACGTTCAGAGGCATAATTATGTGATTGTCAAAAAGGGGGGCTGCTAGTAAAATACTAAGAAGTTTATTTCTGTAAAATTTCAAGCTTATGAAAATGGCTGAGCGAAAGGGTTTCACCCTGATTGAGATGCTGATCGTGATTGCGATCATTGGTATTTTGGCTGTGGGACTTGGACGAATTATTGTTGGTGGGCCGCAGCAAGCTCGTGATGCGCAACGGAAAAATGCTATTAGTCAGATAACGCAAGCCCTTGAAGCCTACAATGGGTCTAAGGGGAAGTACCCTCAAAAAACTGCTGCTGCTGATGGCGAAATCCAATGTTTGAGCGAAGTGAGCACTGCTATTGAATCTTACTTCCCGAATAAGGATTTGCCAAAAGACCCAACAGGTGATACTCAGACATTCACAGGATATGGAACCGATTGTCACTATCTGTATGTAGTTTTTGACGATGCTACAAGAAAGGCAAACAGTGTAAGCTATGCAATTTTGTCTAAAGTTGAGCAGACTACATCTGGGAATACAGCTTCGGGCACATCCACAACTGCAGTATCAAAAAGCGCTGTTCCTGCTATTAATAATGCTGCTGGAGGGGAATTCTATGCTGTCATTCAGTAGGTTTACACAAAAATAAAGAAAGTCTCGGTCACGTGATGTGGCCGGGGCTTTTTTGGTGGTGGGGGGAAAGTGAACCTTTCCTCATGAAGACTAGGTGAAGATTCTTGGAAAGGAGGCTGGAAGGGGTGATGGAGGGAAGCCAAAAGAGTAGGGGCTAGTGGCTAAGGGCGGTGGGTACCTTGCGGGGCTTGATTCCCCGGCGGAGTTGCTGTTGGCAGGTTTGGAGCTCTTTGGTCATGCTTTGCAAGCTTGCCGTTGTATGCGTTAACCCTTTAAGACAGCGGTTGGCTTCGCCTTGGAGATCTGTGGCTCGCTGGGCCCATTTTTGGGTTTCTTTTACCTGCTTTTGAGCCTTTTTCTTCCATGCCATCGCTTTCTGCCCGGTGTCCTTGATCGTTTGGACTGCTCTCTCAGAGATTTCTTTGAGAGCATTAAATTGCCCCTGCAACTCTCTTGCCTCCTTTTGACATGAAGCGAGCCGCTGGGCAGTGGCAATGCTCACTTTCTTGCCCCCTGAGGGACTGAAGTGAGAAGCGCCGAATCCAACGATAATTCCAAACATGCACCAGATCAGTTTCTGTTTCATTGCTAAAGGTCCTCGAAACAGCTGGGGTGGTGAGCCCCGATTTGTCATTGGTTACTCCACACCATTTTGGAGCCCAACTAGCCTCTTAAATTGCTAATAAACTGATTGGGCGCCAAAAGTGATATTTCTTCCAGCCTGTAAAAGATCACTGCTTGGAAATTGCCGCGAAATACTCGGAAATCGGGCTATTTCTAGAGGCAGAGAGCATACTTTACATGAGGTTTCATTTTTGTCAATAAGATATAGCATTTGTGACCGATATCACCTCAAAAAAAGGGCTTTTTTATGCTAAAATATATAGATTTTTAGCCACTTTAGAAAAGGTGGTGAAAACAGAAACAAAAAATGCAAAAACTGATCGCGCGCACAAAAAGGATTTTGGTATCATTTCTGCTTTTGCAGGTATTTGTGGTGCAGAATCAACTCTACTGGCATATCGATGCTTTTCAGCGATTTGGCTTCACTGCGGTGGAAACTGCTCAGGCGCAAAGTTTACAGACCAATACGCCGGAAGCGGGACTAGTGGCGATACTGGTGGCCGATAGTGTGGTGAATGACAGTACGGAATATGATGGCCTTTCGGGGCAATACAGTGAAGTGAAGAAATCAACGTTGGAGGAGCGGATTCGGACTTATGCGGAAGATGTGCAGCTGGCGGAACCGTTTACGAAGACAGTGCTTTTGAATGTCTCCCCCACTGAGCCGACAGAAAGAATCGCGGCGGTGCTGGAGAAACTGTACTTCGAAGGCCAAGAGCAATCGACTGCCCAAGGACTGTTGAATTTAAATCTCAATCAGGAAGACGCGCTGGTGCCAGGACTACCGAATGGTGGACTGGGGGCGCCGGCGGTAACTGGCGTGAATCAACAAGCAGCGAAATTGAAAGGGCTGGTGATTATCGGCGATGTGCCGTTGCCGGTGGTGAATAAGAACGGGAATCGTTATGCGAGTATTTTTCCGTATACGGATTTTGAAGATAAAGCTTATCTCTACAGCAGTGAAAGCAAAGCGTTTGAAGCGAACGGTGATGTGCCGGCCCCGAAGCCAGAAGTATGGCATGGGGTGATCAAGCCGGTGCAGTCAGGAACTCAAGGTA
>CAYGJQ010000014.1:18189-19478 GCA_964350285.1 uncultured Candidatus Peribacteria bacterium
AGGTAATGCGGAATTGGCGCGGTTTCTTGATAAGAGTCATTTGTTTCACAAAGGTCATAAAGATTTCACCTCGTATGAGCAGAAAGTTTTCTTTGCGGACTTGGTGAATGAATGGCGGCAGATGAATAAATTTGCCTTCGCGAATTATTTACGCTGGGTGGAGCATTGGGAAGATTTTGCTTATTTGCGATTCAATAAAGAGCTGGCAACAAAGCTGTATGCAGAAATGAATGGTAGCTTGGAAGACGGTGATAAGAAGGACAATGATGGTGATGGGAAGATTGATGAAGATCCGCAAAATACGTTTGATGATGATGGTGATGGGGAAGACGGAAGTCCGCTCCATGGGATTAGCGATGGCGTAGATAATGATGGCGATGGTCAGATCGATGAAGAAGATGAAGGTTTCTGGGGAATCTGTGGCGGGAATGCGGGGAAGCCGCGGAAAGTGGTGAACTGTGCGGTGGGCGGGGCAACGGCGCCGGTGGATGGTTTTTATCAAGTACGCAACGACTCACTCTACAAAGTGAGTGATGAGATTGACAACGACGGTGACGGAGTGATCGACGAAGGGATTGATGAAGATAATGGCGATCCGTATTTGGGCATTGATAACGACCGTGATGGACTAATTGATGAAGATACCAACAAAGACAACGATGCTGATGGCGACAAGAAAGTAGATGAAGATGGGCCTGGCGATATGAATGGGGATGGAGCGCCGGGGGTGAAAGGCCAAGATGATGATCAGGATTCTTTGGATTTTGATGATGATGGGTACTCGAATGGTTACGAAAAAGAATTTGGTTCGTTGGTGAATGGAGTGAATCAGCCAACTGATCCGCTGGATCCGGATAGTTCGCCGGTGGAGGGATTTTTGTCGTTTCCACGTTCGTCTCCGGCGCCGAATCCGAATCGATACATCGATGAAGGGTTTGCAGCGGATGATGATGAAGATGGCCGAGTGGATGAAGATGGCACCGCCGACAACGATAACGATGGCGATGGCTTGGTGGATGAAGACCTGGCCTCGACCGGAATTCCGACTGATCCATTTCAAGACTTACCGGATATTCAATCGAAACGGGTGTTTGAAAAATTTGCGTTCCAATACTACGAACTGTTTCAAAAGTTCCTCGGAAATACGAACGACTGGGTGAATTACACCGGACGTTATCGCGCCAACTATCAAGACCAACAAGGGAAAACACTGAGCGACATTGATTCGCCGGTGAACTTTATTGCGAAGAAGGACATCTTCACAATTGGTTACCTGCGGGAGATCAATG
>CAYGJQ010000014.1:19548-28746 GCA_964350285.1 uncultured Candidatus Peribacteria bacterium
AACTGGAAACGAAGGTGGACGGGATTGTGGGGAATTTGCAGAGTGATATTCCGCTGGTGGAAGAAGTGGTACTGGAAGGAACTGCCAATTTGGTGCAGGGTGGGGCGACGCCATTGGAGCGGATCACGTTTACCAACCATGCGACGCGGGCCGTGTTTCCATTTTCACAGCAACTGGTAGTGAATGGGATTCCGGCGGAAGAGATTCAGAATGCAAGGCAGTGTTCGCTGTACCGAGGGTCGAACCAACAAGACTCAGTGGTGACGCTGATGAATCGAGTATACAACCCGAATACTGCCGGTAAACCAGATGATAATAAACAGTACGCTGGATGTTTTGGGAATAATTCGCTTCACCCGGATCGTTGTTTTCCGGAACGGGCAGAGGCAGCGATTTTTGATGCCGCGGGAGCTGTGGCGCAACAAAATGTTCCTGATGGTTTCACTGACTATCGCGCGTGTTTTGACTTCAAGGAAAAAGATAATTTCAACCAATATCTGCAAGCAGTAACAGACTATGTGAATCAGATTGATAATGCTGACAATGAAGAACAGAAGAAAAAAATCCAGAAACCGACGAATAAATACAAACAACCGCAAGACATTGTATTGTTGACCAGAAATGGTCAAATATTGCTGACGTTGGAAGGGATACTGAAAACGATGAACATCCCCACTGATGATTGGGCAACGATTGGTCAAAGTTTGCTAGCGAACCCAGCAACGATTGATCAGAATTTTAATGTGCCGATGCCAGCGTTTAATGCGATCAACAGCATTGACCTGCGGATTAGACCAAAAGTGGTGAAAATGATTCCAAGTATTTTCACGCATAAAGAACCAACTAATTTCACAATCGCCGAACAATTGAAAGCTAATGGCCTCTCACCTGATCTGCCAATTGATAGCCCGCGATATGTGGCGTTCCAGGATAAGGGCGTGCCGAATGCGGCGGATCCACGGAAGTACGATGAAGCGCCGAAGTATCGGAAGGTTGTCTACCCGAATATTTTTGCGGCGCAGGATTACGATGACTTGGTGAAGAAGATCGAAGCATTGGAGGCGGAACTAGCGCAGATTCCAGGCGGTGATGTCTATAAAGGCCAATTGGTGAGTGTAGTGAAACCATTGGAATCAAAGATTAAACAATCGATGGAATGGCGAGATATGAATGTTGATCAGAAGCACTCGTTTGTGTTGGAGAAATTCTTGAATGACAAAGAAGACGCTTTCCTTGGTTCATTAGAAAAAACTAAAGGCTACGAAATGGTGTACATCGTTTCTGATGGGACGCCGAATAGTCTGACTTATCGTTTCAATGCTGACTATGAGGTGGAAGAAGAAGATCCAGAATACAATCACCCGGAAAGTGGAGTGGGAACGGGGTCGAAGAAAAAAGCCGCGGCTCCGGGGCCAGTGGGAGCAGGAAGTGAGCCGGCTTTCCAAGTAGGCGGCGATGGTTTGATTTTGTGGGACTGGTTCCCAGAGATTGCTGATTGGATTGGGAAACTACCGAGCTATATGGGCAGCAGCAATGTAGCGATGGTTTGTAGCGCAGGATTTAAACTAGGCCAACAGCTTTTGGAAGACTCAAGCAAACGTGACAGTGATGGCGATGGCGTAACTGATGACAAAGATCGCACGCCAGGTGATGCTGATAGCAACGGCAACGGTGTGCCAGATGGAGCAGAAGCAACTACGGTACTAAGACTGAGTGCTGATCGTAATAAACTCTTTGCTGATGGTAGTGATTCGCTGGAGGTAAGTGTAGAAGCCCGAGATGCTAATGGTAACCGAGTAGCGACTGATAGCTTTACTTCGGTGAATCTGGAAGTGCGGCCTTCTGGTGGCGCGACGTCCGGTGCCGGGGGCAGTGTCGACCAAAGTTCGTCGACAGTGACGGTGGTTTCAGCAAATCCAGTGAATGTTGTCGAAGGACGGGCAACGTTGAGGATTAAAGCCAGCGAAGAAGCTGGACTGGCGAATTTAGTTGCCGTGTCAGCGAACCGACCGCAGAAAATTACGAGTAATCAAGTGCAGGTAGAAGTAACGAAGAAACGAATCAATACCTTCAGCTATTTGATTGAAGAAGAATCAGAATCGCAACGGTTGAGTCGACGAAGTTTGAACAACATTTTGATCAAAAATGAAGATGATGTGACGGTGGCGGCAGTGAACATTGCCAGCGGCCGAGTATCAATCCGCGATAATCGTTATGAAATCAAAGTCTTCCCTTCAGAAGTGAAGAAGCCATTACGGGTGGCCGTAATTGAAAAGGACAGTGGCAAAATCGTAGGGAGCTTTGTATTGATTCTCGGGAGGGAGCTGGAGGTGCAGATCGAAGAGAAAGAGCGGGACTTGGTAGCTGATCTTGATGAACTCCGTGGAATCCATGTGAAAGATACGGTGGAGAATGATGAAACGTTCGTAGAACTTGCGGAAGATGAACCAACAAATATCGACGGGGCTTATCTCTGGCATCGGGGCAAGGATCGCTTGTTGATCAAAGTGGGGATGGTGGATGAGCGGGGTCAGATTTATCTCACTGATGCTTATGGCTTACGGCTGAAGGATAGTGATCAAACGGAACGGCCAATGATTTTTGAAGTTTTTGATAAGGACACGAAACGCGCACGGTTTGAAGTGTTTGTGCGACCGAATTTTGAAGCAGCGGTGGAACAATTGCCGGAAGGTGAATTTGAAGGATTGGATCTAGCGGCAACATTTGGGGTGAGGTTGTCCGAAAAAGGTCAACAGATTGGTGTGGCTGAGGCAGTGGGGGCATTGTCGACGGAAAGTGGTCGACAACTGTCTCTGATCCCAACGGCTTATGCGCAAGAAGCAACCGGGACGGCGAATGCTGGTGGTAGCTCTTCGATCCCCGATCTTGATGCTGATGGACTGAATGATTTAGAAGAACGGATCATCGGGACTGATCGCTTGAAGAAAGATAGTGATGGCGATAGTTATGATGATTTGGTGGAATTACAGCAAGGGTTCAACCCGGTGAAAGCGGATGAAAAACTATTTAGTGATTTGAATACTGATCACGAAGCTTACGAAGATGTGATCCGACTTTACCGACGTGGTGTGCTCGGTGGATATAGCGATGGCTCTTTCCGTCCAGACCAGCAAATCACCCGGGAAGAATTTATTAAAATTGATTTAGGGGCGATTTGTATCAACTGTAGCCAAATGCATCCGCCGGTCGCGGAGAAACTATTGGCGGAGTATGGCAAAGATCCGTTCCCGGATAGCAACTTCACGGAAAGTCTGTTGACCTGTGTGGCGGAAGGGAAACAACGCGGAATTATTTCAGGTTACGCCGGGCAACCAAACCGTGGCTTCTATTTGCCGGCGAACTTCATCAGCCGGGCGGAGGCGACGAAAGTGATTTTGGAAACGGCAAGACAATTGCCAGGATTGGATGTGGCGCAGGTAGTAGGAGCACCAGAAGGCAAACCTTGGTATTTCAATTATGTCCTCGAAGCGCAACGTCTCGGTATTTATCCGCAGGGACGCTTCGAAACTGTCGACCGTTTGTCACCGACAGATTTTGGAGATTGGTATGGCCGACAGTATGAAATTTCTGATTCGGTGATTGATCGTTGGCTCCAAGGTCCGATTACCCGGGCGGAGTTTGCGATGATGGTGAGTCAGATTACGGTGAAATCTGATTGTTACCTCTTGGATCAGGATGGTGATGGGCTACCGGATAATTTGGAAAGATTTAATTTTGGGACTGACCCGGCTAGCCGTGATACCGATGGCGGTGGAGTGGAAGATTTGGCGGAAGTGTTCCAGAAAACTAATCCGTTTAATGCTGATGACGACTTGACGATTGATACTGATCGCGGTGGGGTGCCGGATGTGGAAGAAGAAGCACGAGGTAGCGATCCGTTGGATCCGAGCGATGATTTCCCGGAAGGAACGGTGCGTCCTGATCAGGATAGTGATGGCGACGGAATGCCGGATGAATGGGAAATCAAACATGGTCTCAATCCAAACAATGCGGCTGATGCCGGACAAGACGCTGATAAAGATGGACTCACTAATCTCGGCGAATATAAAAATGAAACTGATCCGCGGGATCCGGATAGTGATAAAGGCGGAATGAATGATGGTGATGAAGTTGTGAAAAAACTGTCACCAACTGATGATGGTGACGATGATCTAGGCTACGACTTAAGTAGCGGTGGATTCGTGGTTGGTAAAAATACCGCGCCGGAATTTATCTTTGAAGAAGCTGATGACAGTGAACGGGCGGGTCTTGAAAAGATTGTGATCGTGGAAGAAATGCCGGTGAGCGAAGAAACTGAATTCCTCTTCATGCGGGCCGAAATCATCGGCGATGATGGTGATATTGATATTGAAGACAATCAAAGTGTGATCCGCTTTATTGCTAAAGGTGACAGCGTGCGTCATGCGAATTTTGTGCGTGAAAGCGGTGTAGTGCTTGATACAGTGCGGGTGAAAGAAGGTGTCGCAGAAACGCGAATCTTGTCGAAGACGGTGAAAGGTGATTTTACTTGGACGGTGGAACGGGTCGGTGATCCGTTGCCGGTGGATGAAAAGACGATTGATGTGCATGCCCTAGCGCCAGCAGAAGTGAAGGTAAATCCGGTTTCGAGTATTTTAAAAACCGGTGGGTTGTTTAGTACCAATGTCGCGGTAGAACTCCGCGATAAGTTTGGAAACCTCAGTGATCATGATATCTATGACATCACGGCGAAAGTTGATGGAGAAGCGAAGTTTGATGAATCAGAAGACGAGAACTCTGAAGCTGAAGGGCTCCAAAAAACGGTTGTTGGTGGGACGACTAACTTCAAGGTGCTTTCGACGGAAAAAGAAGGTGCGGCTTCATTGACGGTGGATTTATTAGAAGATGAAACGGCGGCGATTGAACGTGAAATTGACGAACAATTAGCAACAATAGTAGATGAAACTGTTGTCGAAGATACGCCGACAGTGGCAGTGGGTGTGGCGGCGGTTAATGGTGTTGATGCCAATGGGACAACAGTTGAGGCCGTGATTGTCGACGAAAAACGGGTGACTATTTCGGAGAAGACTGATTTGAACTCGCAGGAAGGATTGAAATTGAAACTAACGACTGCTGGTGGGAAAGTTGAGATCAACCCAGCTGGTGAAACCTCAGCAACAACCGCTGATAACACGATTGCGATTGTGGTGCAGGCGGTTGATGCGAAGGGATCGGTGCTGAGTGACTTTGTGAGTGATGTTGATTTCAAAGTCTTGAATGATGCGATTGGGGAGATTGTTGGGGAATCGAAGATTCGCTTGAATAACGGGACGGGGCAAGTGCGATTCCGTCCGGGGGCGAAGACCGGTGTTGCCCAAATTTCGGCGACAACTACTGGCTTTGATCCCGGAACGATCAGCGTGAATGTGACTAGTGGGACAGCCGCGAAGATTGTGTTGTCGACGGAGGTGGAACAGGTGCCGTTGAATGCGACGAAGGAATATGTGTTGAAGGCGCGACTTTATGACGGGGAAGGAAACTTGGCTAATGCTGACTCATCGAGTGACATTGCCCTCCGTCTCACCGACGGGACGAAGAAATTTGGACAAGTGGTTGGTTCGCCGATTGGCAAAGCGAAGAATGGTGAAGTTGAATTTAAAATCAAAACGACTGAGCTCTCCGGGCCGATGAGATTTGTGGCCAGTGGTCAAGGCATGATCTCCGGGACGGCAGAAATCTTTACTTACAGCGAAATCACTACTGATGACGTGAGAGCGATGAAACCGCAGTCGATGTTTGTGTCGTTGCTGGGTAAGGACTTTGCGAATACAGCGAGTGGTGATTCGATTGCTGAAGCGTTCCTCTTCTCCGGTAAGACATTGGCAGTAGCGGCGACGATGGCGGATGCGGCTGGAAGTAAGCCGTTGGTGCGAATTCATCCGCGAGGACGAGTGGAACGGACGGATGAACGGATGACGGCGCGAGTAGTGCCTTCGAACGGTAGCAACTTCCCGACACGGATTGTGATGAATGATGTGCAGGATGGGGTGGATCTCGCCGAGATGTATTTGTTCACACCGCAGAATGCGACGTTGCATTTGGTGGAAACTGGTGGCCAGGTGCCAGTGGGTGAAGGCATCTTCATGCGACTCTTGAATCAAGAAGGAACATTTAAGGCGGTGCGTGAAAGTCAGCGATTGTTGATCACTCGTGGTGGTACAGCGGTGGCGGCGGTAGATCAGAATGGTCGGATTTCAGTGATGGATAATAATCTGTCAGTTGTTGTCGATTATCAGTCGACAGATCCTTATCTAACTTTGAAATTTGTCCAAGGTGTTGAAGAAATTGCGATGGTGTCGTTCGTAATTCCACAACGCACACCGACGACGATTAACCGGGACTTCGAATTCAATCCAGCGCTGACTTATCAGCCAGGGGTAGTAGTAAAACCGTTGACCAAACTGGAACACTTTGAATTTGAACAAGCTTATGTCGGCACTTCTACTGCTGACTTCCCGGGTGTGGTTCTTGCCGATAAACGAGAGCCATTGGATCCGAATCAGCTTCCTGGCTTTGGCTATGACTCATTGGAAGATTCATTTGAAAACCCGGGTGTCGGGTTCGTGGGGAACAATAAACACTTCTTGCTATTTGCCGCCGGTAATTCGGCTGGGGAATCGATGATTCCTTATGCGGCGGACAGCGGAATTTTGATGGGTGATCCGTTGGTGAGATTGGGAACGAAAGGAATTTCTAGTACTGGGTTTACGAAAGATGTTGGTAAATCAATTGTCACTGGTGATGAGCCGGTGAAAGAGCTGTTTGTGATGGATTATAACGGTGATGGCCGCGATGACTTGTTTGTGGCTTATGACGACGGACGAGTGAAATTGGTGGAAAACCACAACTCTTATCCGCGCTACCAAGACGAAGGATTGATTATGAATGTAGCAAACGGAATCTTGAGTGTTGATAAAGGTGATGTGAATGGTGATGGCAAACCGGACATCGTGATTGCGACCCAAGAAGCTTGTAGGAAAGGCGACATTTGTGTGGATGCATATCTCAATAAAGGTGGCTTCTTCGAACGAAAAAACCTCGGACTGGATGTGGCGGAGCATGTGATGATGATCAAAGTTGCAGACTTGAATAAAGATGGATTTGCCGAGGTGGTGACTTCTGATGAAGCAGGTGAGATCAAAGTGTTCTGGAATCAGAAATCTGAAGATACGGTATTTGATACGGCCGGCAAATTGCTCGGCAACCTCGGCTTGAATGTGAGTCGATCAAAGAATTTGAAAGAAGAAGTACTGATTGCCTACACCGGGATGGCAAAACGGGCCGATATCCAAAACGGTGATCGGCACTTCAAAGAAATGACCCTCCAGATCCCAACGGACCGTGAGGTACCGGAGTTTGTAAAATCTTCGAAAGCGAATAATCAGGCGCGGCCAGTCGAAGGAAAAGACTTACTGCCAACGATTCCGCAGACGGAAGGATTTGAATACGTGAAAGATGCACCGTTGAAAGACTTCAAGATCGACTTCTTGTATCTCGATGCTGATACGGCGCTGGGGGTGAAATCGGTGAAACAAGCCGTGGATGAAAACGGTGGATCGTTGAAACCGGGCGATCAGGTGAAATACACGATTACGATTTTTAATAACGGTAGTCGCGAGGTGAAGGATTTGATGATCAGCGATCTGACGCCAGATATTTTGGATGTTGATCCGGCGTCGATTAAATGTACGAATTGTGACGGCGATAAACTAACGATGGTAGAGACCGGGCAAACGCTGCGGCCGTTTGCGCTGATGGGAATTTCAGTGCCGAGCCAGGATCAAAGACAAATCACTTATATGGCGACGGTGAAAGAAGTGCCGAAAGTGAAGATTGTGATCGGAAATAATATGGATACCGGTTATCCACAAGATGATTTTCTGGATATCGGTGCGGCGCCAGAAGTGAATCCGAGTGGTCAGATGGTTTACTACTACTCCGATGGTCAAGCGGCGAATGGTGAAGTGAAATATACGCGTTATGTAACCCCAAAACCAAAGCCGGCTGCGCATCCTCAAGCGAAACCGAAAGCAGCGGAGGAAAATCCGCAGAAAAAACTGGAAGCAGTACGGAAAGATGCCGAAGCAGCCAATACGCTCGATAGTGATGGCGATGATCTACCCGACCCATGGGATACGTTGAATGCCGGGCTAGGCGCGATTGAGAGTGGACTGAATGAAATTGCTGATGGGATTGATTCGGTGGTGAGCACGCTGCAGTGTAGCGGTGGCTGTCTCGCTAACCCGGTGAATATCTCCTTCTTAACACCAGGTGCTTTCAATGTGTTTGGTAATCCTTTGGGCTTTGATCCAGGATTGCCAGTGTTTGCGGCCGGGGTGCCGAGTATTGTGCCGGTGTGGCCGCCGAGTCCTTATCAAGCTTCACAATTCCGATTCTACCTCTCCCCTACTACCACTCTTGGTCTGGGAACTAGTGTTTGTGTGGGGCCGTATCTGGTGCCGGGAGCATCATGGTGTTTCTCGGGAGCGATTCCGCTGGGACAAGTAAGTGGTGTTTGTGATGCGATTAACGGAGCGATTTCCGATGCGGTATCAGGAGCAGTTAGTTTTGCTCAATCTGGAGTAAATTCAATCTTGGCAGCTTCCGGCGCTTCATCAGGTGCCGCGACGCCAAATCCAACAACTGGTCGTTCGGAATCGGGGGGGCTGACTAGTAGCGGATCTGTTGGTGGTGGCAGTGTGAAGGCTTCGCAATCGACAAATATTCGCGTACCGGGCTTCCCAGCAGTGATTACGAACTGGCTGGATCGCCAAGTGGAAGAAGTGGTGAGCAAACTAACTGATCTGCCAGATATTTACATTATCTACCCAGACTTCTCGACTCTCGGTAAAGGCAAAGTGCCGCCGGGTGAGATTACTGGTTTGACGCGAGTGCTGACTTATTTGAACTCGTTGCCGATTCTCCAAATTGAAGCGAAGGAAATTACGATCAAGATTCCGTTGATGACGAAGCAGGAAATTGATAAAGCGCGTTCGATGTGGAAGCAATGGGTGAGCGATGCGAAACAAGAAGTGAAACGAGCGAAAGAATTCTGGGAATGTGATAAAAACGCCCAAACCCGACGAGTCTGTGATCAAATTTTCTTGAACGCTGGGAAAACGATTCGGACGTTGGAAGAAAATATTAAACGGTTGAAAG
>CAYGJQ010000015.1:0-28291 GCA_964350285.1 uncultured Candidatus Peribacteria bacterium
TGATTTTCGATCCCATCAGCCACGTCATCGCCAATATCCATTCCGGTTGGCGCGGGTCACTGGCAAATATTGCCGGCAAAACTGTTGCTACTATGGAAAGAGAATTCGGCACCAATCCCGAGCATTGTATCGTCGGCGTTGGACCAAGTCTTGGGCCCTGTTGCGCAGCTTATCCGAATGAAGAAAGCCAATTCAAAGGCGCCCTCAAAAAATTCTATCTCCCAAACAAACACGCTGATTTCTGGGAAATGACAAAGCACCAGCTCATAAAAGCTGGAGTGAAAGCAAAGAATATCGAAGTAGCCACAGTCTGCACCGCCTGTCACACCGAGGAGTTTTTTTCCTATCGCGCCGCCAAATCCCAGCCAACCGGGCGTTTCGGCGTGGTGATCGGATTGATTGACTAACTTGACTTTGCCTCTATTTCAAATACGATGAAGATCGCTCTGAATGGAGTGGTATCATTAACGATCAAGTCTAATCGTACCCGCTTTCAGAGATGTTCTTTGAAGGCGGGAAATTTCCCATGAGGAGGTAAAGCACCATGGGATGGTTAAGTAATTTTTTCGGTTGGGGAAAGAAGGAAACAGAGGAGGAACCCAATGTCCAAGAACGGGCAAAAAGGGGACAGCAACCCACTCGTGAGGCGATAGCACAAGCAGCTGAACCGGCGCGGCCAGTATCGAGAGTAGAAGAAACTCTCGATCAAATACCAATGGATCAGCTTTCTGAAGTGAGCTCAGCCGCAGTGGACCTACCTATGCTCGACGATGCAAAGTTCGCTGCCATCGACGGGATTTTCGAGGCTGAGGAGATTCCCCCGGAAGACCTAGAGGCCAGAAGGGCTGCGGCTGAAGAGCATCACCGGCAACGAGTAGGCAAAGACCAGATGGTCGCCGCCCTCAAAGCCAAACAAGGCGGCGCCCTCAGCACAGTGCAAAAAGCCAGGCTCAAGCTTGGCATGCCACTTACCCCCCCCAAGTTCCAATACGACCCGGATCAAGAGATCCCCGTATTCATTCGTTCCGACAGCAAATCCTCCAAAAAGGCAAAATAAAAACTCACCCGCCTTCAATCCCCCCCCATGTTATAATCAGGCCACTTTTAAATCCGCAATATGAATCTCACCATCATCGGCGGCGGCAACATGGGATCCGCCATCGCTCGCAGCCTCATCAAAAATTCCGACATCAATCTCACTATCTCGGACCCGACAGTAGATAAACTAGCTGAATTCCAAACCCAAGGCGCCACCGTCACCAGCAACAACCAAGCAGCCACCTCCAGCGCCGACGCCATCATCATCGCCATCAAGCCACAATACATCGACAGCCTTTTCGCCGAACTAAAAGACCAAATCCCCACCAACGCCCTGATCATTTCTATCGCCGCTGGCGTCACCATCGAACGTTTCCAAACCGGTTTCAACCATCAACAAATCGTCCGCGTAATGCCCAACACTCCAGCTCAAATCAACCAAGGCGTATCTGGTTGGTTCGCCTCAGCCGAAGTTACTGAAGCCCAAAAAGCCCAGGTGAAAACCATCCTCCAATCTTTCGGCCAAGAAGTCGAAGTCGAAAATGAATCCCTAATCGACGCTGTAACTGCTGTATCTGGTTCTGGCCCAGCATACTTCTTCTATTTCCTCGAACACATCATCAAAGGCGGAGTCGCCTGCGGTCTCACCGAGTCCCAAGCCAAAGACCTCGCCATCCAAACCGCCATCGGCGCTGCTCACCTTGCTGAACAATCCGAAGACGATCTCGCTACTCTCCGCCAAAAAGTCACCTCCAAAGGCGGCACCACTGAAGCTGCCATCAATTCCATGGTGGAAAGCAATGTCGGCGAATCAATCTCCACCGCCATCCAAAAAGCCAACCAACGCGCCAAGGAATTATAAAAATTTTCATACGAAAGAGCCTGGTCTCTGGGGGTTACAAACTCTTCCAGAATGTGTCCGAGGACACATCATTTCTTTCGTCGGCCACAGATCAGACAGAAGGCCTTTCCACTACTCGAGTACTCCATGTCCTGCGGCCGCTCTTTACATTGAGCCGGCTGGTGGAACTTCTCGTAGTCCGGGATCTCCTGCTTTTCCACGGGAGGCACGAAGGCCTCGGTCTCGATGGTGTCGGGGTGCTGCTGCGGCTTTTCGGCTTGGCAGTTGCTGCAGACACACCACGCTCCCGATTTGCAGGCGTTGCAGGTGCAGGTTGTGGGGTGGGTTTTGAGACATCCCATCACGTGGCGGATCGGCACTTCAACATCGGCGGACTGGACGGGGGGCAAGACACTCTCCATCCTCTGGCCATCGTTACCGGAGAAGAAGGGCTGGCTTTCCGCCGAAGCGGACGGGCTGCTCTCGACGTGGGCATTGCCGCCGTGGATCGAGATATTGGGAGCGACTGTGATCTCGAAGACCTTGCCTTGGAAGCTGTCCCTGTTTGCGGAGAGTTGCTCGAGAAAGGCTCCGAGTTTTTCCAGCGCCCCGGGCGTCCATTTGGTGCCTTGGGAGCACTCGCAGTCTTGGGCCGGTGCCGCCAACTCTTTGCCTTGGTTGAGACCGTCTTTGAATCCGGCCAGTTCACCCTCAGCGCGAGCTGCCCGAACTTCACCTTGGAGGCGAGCGGTTTTGACTTCGGCTTGGTGGCGCTTCTCCCGTTCTTCTCCCTCTCTGATTTGAGCGACTTCGGCGTTGGCCTGGAGTTCTTCCTGGCGCAGCTTCAGTCGTCGAGACTTCAGCCACTTGCGGAAGGTCAAGAACGCTGCGATCAAACCCAGGAACAATGAGGCCCACCATTTTTTATCAGCGAGCCAGTTGTTCCAGAACGAACGCATCGGTCGGATGACCGCTGTCAACGAAGCCATGAAGGTTCGCTTCGGTTCGGTGGCGGGTTGTCGCTTGAGACGCAGTCCATCGATCTTCGATCCCCAGATTCGCCCCACCACCATCACGGTGTAGGTTTGCCGCTCGATACGGGTGATCTGGATCCGGCGAGGAGCCACGGTCAGGCGCGTCGGCGCAACGGTGTACTGGGAGGAACGGTGGTGCGTACCACACCGGAGCGGGGACTGACTATCCCCAGCCTGAGCGCTGTTCGCACCCAGGGAAAAAGAGAGTAACAACAGGGCGATTGGGAAAAGTCGTGAAAATTTCACTGTAGACTCCTTTTCAGTTCATTTCTTTGTGTGTTTCGGAATATTTAGTTTGTTTCCCCAGAGAACCAGGCTGTCCGCCCGGAACAGGCCACTGTGAGCCTTTTGAAGCAACAAATTTCATTGCCTCAAAAGGCTCCAGTAAAACCATCACGTCCCAAGCGAACTACTAGTTTTCTGGAAAATTCTTGATGTAAAAGATCACCTCCGATTTCAGATTCTTCATTTCTAGAGGCGGGAATTATAAAAAATAACAAAAAAATGTCAAGTCCAGCTTTTTACCATCTGAAACAGTTGAAAAATCGGGGCTCTCAGCTTAAAAAATTACCTCACATCACCAATTCAAAATCGTCAAACGAAACCACTCTCGAATAATCAATAAAACCCATCTTCCGGACACCAACACCAAAATCCACCTACCCAAAACCTGATTACCCAGAGTTGCACCACATTTCCAAAATCCCGGGCAGCCAGAAAAAGACTCTTCGCATCTTGCCGAGTATAATAGTTCGGTCAACCTGCGTTCTCTGGGATTTTTGAACAGACGGACAGCCTCCATATAGGCCATCCAGGTTTGACTCTAACAACGATTCCACCCCACGGTTGCAGCCGAGAGGGTAGGAATGATTTTCCTCGGAGATGAGTTGGTATTGCAGTACTAGCTCATCTCCACTCCTTTCAGTTTCAGTTAACGCCAATCACACTGCTATGCAGCGATTTTGACGGGCGCGTTGATCACGTGGACATTGGCGGGGAGCCCGTAGGTCTGGCGCAGCCGCGCGACCATCTCACCTTGGGTCATGCGAGGTGCCGGAGGCACCACCGAGAGCCGGGGGCGACGGGGGTGGGGGGCCAATGCAGGGGAGGTGGGGAACGGCGATTGCTCCACTACCTCCAGTGGCCACAACGGGGGCAGTGGGGAGTTTTCCAACTGGTGCACCACACAGCCAAGGCCCTTGACGGGCACATTGAGTTGCGCCGATGCCTTCAGGCGACAGTGAAATCCTTTGACGCTGACTCCTTTGATGCGGCCCTTACAGACCTGTTGTGCCATCCATACCAACCCCTTCGCCTCACTTTCAGACAGATTTTGCTTCTTCTGGAGCACCACGATTGCGCTCATCATCTTGATCAAATTCTTCATTTCAGTAACCTCATAACGTTTTTTCCCAGAGAACGCGAGGTGTCCTAGTCACTCAGCAGCAAGCCGCTTAATGACTCCAGATCTATTAGCCACAGCTAATCTCTCCAGAGTCACCAAGGGCTCACCGACCACAAGCAACCAGGACCCTCACTTTCTCGTAATTTCTGTAAATCAAAGAACATTTTTGCTAGCGCGCCACAGAATACACAAAAAGTCAAATTTGTCAACCCTTCGCATCCTGTTTCACCGCTTTTCAATTGCCGATCCAACAAAAATCTGGCCAAACAAAATTCTATATTTCCTGACAAAAGCCTGTCATTTAGCCGCAAAAACACCACAATAGTTGGCATTATCAAAATCTGATTTCTCCGGGGAGTGTCATCAGATTTTCTTTTTCCTCTGTTTTTGCTTAATAGAAATTAACCTCTCCTCCCAAACATTTTTTCCAGGTCGCCAAAGGTCAAAGGCAGCATTGTTGGCCGACCATGTGGGCAGGTCACAATTCCTTCAGTCTTATCCATTTCTTTGATCAGCCCCACCATTTCTTCATGGGTTAACGGATCCCCAAATTTAATCGCCGTCCGACAGGCCATATATTCTAATATCTTTATCTTCCTTTCTTCCGCAGTTTTCGGTTTTCGTTCATTCGTAAGATCATCCAGAATCCCCATGATCAGTTTCTCCACATTCACCTTGCGCGCATCTGCTGGAATCGCCCCCAAAGCAAAGGTATTGCCTCCAAACGCTTCAATCTCAAACCCTAACTTCTGAAACACCTCAATATTCTCCTCCAATACCGAAATTTCCTGATGCGATAATTCAATATTTAACGGCATCAACATCGGCTGCGAAGCCAAGGGCCTTTTCTCCCAGGCCTCCTCGAATTTCGCAAACAACACTCGTTCATGTGCCGCATGCTGATCAATCAACACCAGTCCATCGGCATTCTGCGCCACAATATACGAATTCGCCACCTGCACAATCGGCTTCATACTTAAATTATCCTCAAGGCGGGCATGTGGACGTCCAATGCTTTGATCTGCTTGAATATTTTGACTAACATCAATTGTCGACGGATTCGGGGCAACAGCATTGCTTGCGGGTGAAGGGGGCTGCCTTTCGACTTGTCCCTCGAAGCCTTGGTGAAGTGGTGTCGACGAAATCTGGGCGACAGCATTAGTCTTCTCGCCACTAGGATGGAATGTCGACCGATTCCGGTCAACAGCACCTCCATTCGCCTCACCGATTACCCCAGTCACCGGATCAACATCTCCCATCAATGATCTTTTCGTCGGGCCAAAGTCATGAGTACTTAAAGTCATCGCTTCTTGCTCCCCCGTTACTCCCTGCGGCAAAATTTCATCTTCACTCATTCCCTTCGCAATCTGCGGTCGCAGCAAATTCGTATCCAGCGCCGCTAAGCAAGCCCGTCTCACCACTCGATTTACTTCCCTTTGATCCACAAATCTCACCTCAGTTTTCCGCGGATGCACATTCACATCCACCAGTTCCGGTGAAATTTCCAAACAAATCACAAAAAATGGCTGCTTCCCATCCATCAACAAAGATCCAAAAGCATCTTTCACCATATAAGACATCGCCGAATTCTGCACCGGCCGTCCATTTACAAATAAATACTGTCCTTTTCTACTTTTTCGGGAAATCCGCGGATGTCCCACAAAGCCTTCAAGTTGAATATCTGCCCCGCCAAAAAACACCGGAATCAAAGCCTCTCCCACCGATCTCCCCAACAAAGCCTGAATCCGCTCCGATAATTCTGCAGTCGCTGGCACATCAAAGATCTGTCGACCATCTTTGATCAACGAAAAGCTCACCCCCGGATTCACCAATGCCAATTGTGTCACAATCGCTAAAATTTGCTGATATTCCGTTGCCGTCGTTTTTAGATATTTCTTCCGCGCCGGCGTATTAAAGAATAAGTTTTTCACTTCCACCTGCGTCCCTTCTGGACAGCCCACCACCTCAAATTTCTTGATCTCACCGCCATCACACACCAATTCATATCCTTCCACTTCTCCCCGTCTTTTCGTCTTCAAGCAAAACTGTGAAACCGAAGCAATACTTGCTAACGCTTCCCCACGAAACCCCCGCGTCCGAATTCGATGTAAATCTTCTTCTACTTCAATTTTACTCGTCGCATGTCTTTCTAAAGCCAATTCTGCATCTTCTTTATCCATTCCATTTCCATCATCAGTCACCCGAATCAACTCCGTTCCCCCGACTGCAATTTCTAATACAATTCTTTTCGCGTCAGCATCCAGCGAATTTTCTAAAAGCTCTTTTGCAACCGAAGCTGGTCTTTCCACCACTTCACCGGCGGCAATTTGATTCCGTAGCTGTTCCGAAAGAATCCGAATATCTCCCATAGCAAAAATTGTCGACTAATATTCATCAACAACTTAACGGTCGAGTCCCAATTCCACAATCAATAAAGACTAGTTATTCAACTTTCCGTCTGGGAACACCAGCAATAAATCTTTTCGCTCCAATACAATCGGCCACGCTTGCTTCTTTGCTTCCTCCGCCAGCGCATAGGTCGGATTAATCACAATCGATTTTCCTACCTTTTTTAGCATTGATACATCGGAAACCGTGTCTCCAAGAGCAATACATTTTTTCAAATCAAACTGCTTTTCATACTCCTTTTCAATAAACGCCCCCTTATGCTTCAAAATCGTCAGATCAATATCACCAGTAAACACATCATTCTCAAAAATCCACTCGGAACTATGGATCTTCCAAGGGAAAAGCCCAATCTTATTTAAATACATCTGCGCCATAAACGACGGCGCTCCAGATACCGCAATCAGCTTATAGCCAAGATTTTTCAGTTTAATCAGCAACAGCCATGGAAAGAAGTAGAAGCTCGCGCCTTGTCCTTCCACCACATCTTGCGCAATTTTATGGAGAATTTCATATGAAAAACATTTTAAACTCGGGATCAGATTAATCACATCATCCAGATATTCTTTAAAGTCTAATTCCCGGTTTTTCCAGAGTTTACGTGCTCTTTCAACCATTACCTCCTTATCACAAGATAGTAGGTCTCGCCGCGTAATCTCCGTAATCAGCAGTTCCAAATTATCATTGCGGCTCACCGTGCCATCGATATCAAAAAACACCGCCGCATCACCATTTACCGGTTTCTTAATTTCCAATGTCTCCAGCAAATGCTTGATCTGCTTCGACGCAATTTTTGAATTTTCAATATTCAAGATTTTTGTTTTTATTTTCGATCACATAATTATAACATAGAGCACAGAGTCAAAAAAGACGCTTACTGACTCCCAAAGTTAAATCCAACCCATGAATAGCACTTCCCCCAAAATAGCTTCAACCAAAGGTTTTTTATTTTTCAGCAGTATCGTAATTGATCTGATTATTCTCGACCAGCTCACCAAATATTTTGCCCGCACCAGTTTCGGTGACAGTCCTATCGAAGTGATTCCTCAATGGTTTTACCTCACCTACAGTGAGAATGTTGGGATCGCTTGGAGTATTCCAATTCCTCAAACTCTACTTCTACTTGGGATTCCACTACTTTTCATCGCCGGTGTCCATGTTTCGATCAAATATTTCAACTACCAAAAACGGCTTACTCAAGCTGCTTTTTCACTGATTTTTGCCGGAGCTATCAGCAATTACGCCGATCGTATCATCTTCGGCCATGTCATTGACTTTATTTCTGTTGGCAGCTTCCCAATCTTCAACCTCGCCGACGCATATATTACTTGCGCTGCCTTTATTATCATTGTCTTTTATGGTAAAATAGAGAGAATTAATTAAGGACTATGGACCAATTTGAGCCACCTCACATCTCTTTTACCACTTTTGCGCTGAAAGTTGCCGCTGGCATCACCAGTGGTATCGCCGCAACCGGAATTCTCTTAGGTCTATTTTTTGCGACCTCGTCCATTCTCCAGCCAGTGCTCAATCCCGAGGGCATCACCACTGATACTAATCCATTGTTTGTGGTTGCCGTGATTCTGATCATTTTCCTCACAACTCTCGGTGCCAATATGATCGGCACTTTGCTATTTTCCCTCGCTCACCGTGAAAAATACCAACGCAAAAGTACGGCACTCACGCACATCTTTGCTCTCAACATCATCATCCTTTTGCTCCTCTTACCGCTCTACGCAATCAGTAGTTCAACCTCAGCCAATCTGACTATTTCCATCGGTGCCCTCCACGTAATCATGGGCACCACCGCTAGCTTGATGATTTTCGAAGTCATTAGCAATATGCGCTACGCCCTCGTAGGAATCTACAGTACACTTTTTGCTCTCCTCGCTGGCATTGGGCTCAATTTTCTCGTCTTCGAAATCACTGCCAACTGGACGATTGTTATGTTTACTGCAATGCCAGTTATCTGGGCCAGTATTGGGTTTAGTTCGGCCATCGTTGAGTCTCTTTATCGTTGGGTTTACACTACTTGGGGTAAAGATTTCTTGCTGACAACCGCAGAATACGGCGCTGATTACGGCGTTCAGGAAGAACCAGAGGAAGCAGCACCTCAACCGCAAACTCATGATGAAGCCGGCAGCGATTTCTTGAAGAAGAATCGCTAGCTTTTTTTCTTGTTTCTCCGTCTGCCGAATAATCCAAATAGTCTATTCGCAATACTCAGTGGAGATTTTTGCTTTTCAATTTCCAAGCCTTCACTCTCGGCTTCATCCAATTCCTCTTCTTTATCTTCAAAAACCGGACCAATCATTCCTGTTCGAACCCCAATTTCCTGCTGGAGTTTATTTTTCAATCCATTGTCTTCAGTCTCAACCGCCATATCAACTGCCATTTCCAAAATATCGATTTCAGTTTCGCTAATTTTCAAGCGTCGAAAAATCCGTTGGAACATTGACCAATTTTTGCTGGCATGAAACTCCTTTAAAATTAGTCGATACTTAAAGTTGCCTTTGATTTCTTCAATCATAATTTCAGAAAATAGGATCATTCCTTCCGTACTTCCCTGAGCCACGCTTAGTTTTAAGCCCAAAGGCAGCAGGTAAGTGTCATCTTCAGACAATTCACCAGGGCTGGTAATCTCAATAAATCTTCTTAGATTTTCCAAGGCCATCTCGCGATCCCCAGTAATAAAGTAAGTTGTAAATCGACTCAAAAAGCGTTCTTTCGGTGGCTCGGGCTCTACAGTTTCTAATCGCAGGAGACATTTCTTTATTTTGCTGTAATCCCGTAATTTGGAAAAAACCGCTAAACAAAGCAAGAGTTCACTATGGGGACAATCTTCACTTTCTAGTAAAAACTCCGCTGATTCAGCCGCTAGTTTTAAATCTCCATTCTCAAAATAAGCTCGAGCCGCCACTCTTTCCACAAACCTGGGTTTTTCCGAGCAATTCTCTCGTAGGTAGTCGATATCTTCTGCCACAGCTTTATACTCTCCAGTATTCAAGCCGGAAACTGTCTTAATAATCACCGCTCGTTTCGTGTGCTCTTCCGGATCAAAGAAATTATAACTTTGATTCGCTTCAGAATCAGATTTATCTAAAAATAATTTGCTGTAGTAGAAAGCGTTATCCCAGTCGCCTAAATTATAATAAGCTGATGCGATATGCATGATTGTCAGTAGACAGTCAGGCTCGTTGTCATGAATTTCATAAGCATAGTCTAAAATATCTTCGAACCTTCTCAGTCTCCGAGCTGCAGTTAGTGCATAAACAACCGTCGGCTTTTCCGAGTAATGGTGGGGTTCTTTATCCGTATTCTCAAAGTAGTATTTCACCCAGTCAGCAATTTCTCGCCATAAATGCATGATTGCCGCTTGTCGGGTGGCCACCGGGGAATAAACTTCATTATTTTCTTGGCATAAACCATGTAGCTTTTTCATTACTTCGTTGAAGCGTTCCATCTCCAGGTTTTCATGTGTTAGTTCTATCGGCATTTTCGGAGTTTCACCTTGTTCAAGGTGTTTTTGGGCTTCCAAGATATTCGCCAGTTTTTTCAGTGACACCAAAAGTTTCCCCAGATGGGCTGGTGATTGAAGGAATTTCTCACTTTCTCGTCCCTTCATCAGTTTAGTAAAAATCTCAATCGCCCTTAGATTTGAAGACAATCCGCCTCTTTGCAATTGTTTAGCACTATCAATTGTCATCATTTCATGATTGTCCAGACCTCCTTCAGAACCATGAACGTAAGGCCCCACATATTTCGGTGCTTCAGGAATCGATTCAGTAAAACCAGGATCACTAAGCGCTTCATTCAGTTGTTGTATTAATTCTGCACTTATCCCCTCCGAGATCGCAGGATCAACATTATGTTCTGATGGCAACTCTACTTCCGGCAATTCCGGAATTCGTTTGACTAGATTTAGTTTTCTTTGACTCGACAAAGGTAGGATTAAATTTATAGGTGAGCATTCTATGTGATTTTCCAGTTATGTCAACACTTAAAAAAGACCCGAGCCAAACCCGAGTCTTTTTTAGTTCTATTATCACAACGTTTTCTATTTTTTCTTTCTTACAAAATCACCAATTTCCTCAACCGCCCGTAATACTTCAATCGGCAACATCCAGATCGTAGTATTTGATTGATCAGATGAAAGATCATTTACCGATTGCAAAGTCCGGAGGTGGAGTGCACCTGGTGACGCATTCAAAGTACTAGCAGCTTTCGCCATATTTTCTGCGGCAATTACTTCTCCTTCCGCTTTAATAATAACCGCTCGGCGTTCCCGTTCCGCTTCCGCTTCTTTCGCCATTGTCCGTTTCATTTCGCCTGGAAGCACAATGTCTTTCAATTCAACCGATTCTACCTCGATTCCCCAAGGATCACTTTGTTTATCAACAATTCCTTCGATCCGGGTTGCAATCTCATCACGGTTGCGGAGAAGTTCATCAAGAGTTACTTCACCTACCGCATTCCGCATAGTAGTTTGGGCCAATTGGCTTACCGCCCAGAAGAAGTCTTCAACAGCCAATACTGCTTTTTCGGCGTCACGAACTTTATAGTAAATAACCGCATTAATCGTTACCGAGATGTTATCTTTGGTAATCGCTTCTTGATCCGGTACATCCACCGCTTTTACCCGCATATCAACTTTTCTCATACTCATAAAAACCGGTATCACCAGTCTCCAACCTGGTTTTTTAGCTTTATGAAATTTACCCAGCAAAAAAGTCACTCCACGTTCATATTCATTTACTTGGCGGATTGTCGCAATCAAAATCGGCACCAAAACAAATAATAATGGAATGCTAATTGGAAAAAATTCTAGCAAAGTCTCCATAGCCTATGAATTACAGATTATTGAGACCATTCTAATCCGAAAATAGCCATTAGCAAAAACTTTGTTTAAAATAGGTGTATGGTTACAGAATCGTTACTATTGGTTTCTATTATCGCCTTCGCCCTCACCTTCTTCGATGCGGCCGTTGGTATGGGCTACGGCACCAGCATTATCCCAATTTTGATTCTCATCGGAATCGACCCCTTAGATGCAATTCCTGCGGTGCTGCTTACAAATGTTGTATTTGGCATTGCTGCCGGGTTTGCTCATCATAAATTCGACAACGTCAAATTCACTAAAAAAAGCCGTGATCTCAAAGTAATGCTTGCCTTATCCGGATTTGGTGTGATCGGAGTCGTCTTGGCAACTATTGTGGCAGTCCAAGTTCCTAAAGTTTATATCGAAGGGTACATCGGTTTATTAGCAGCTATTGTTGGTGCTGCTTTAATTATTCATCACAAAACTAAGCACAAGTTTTCCTGGAAAAAGATTATCGGACTTGGGTTTTTTGCCGCTTTTAACAAGGGGTTTACCGGTGGAGGATATGGGCCCGTAGTTGTTGGAGGGCAAATATTTTCTGGAGTCAAAAGTACTAAAGCTGTCGGTATTGCTTCCTTGGCGGAGGGGATCGTCTCCATTGCTGGCGTTCTGGCTTACGCTTACAACTCCCATTTTACCAAGGCTCAATGGGCACTCACTGGCGCCCTAGTCATCGGAGGAATCACCGCTGTGCCAATTGCTGCCTTCATCGTCAATAAATATCATCCACGAAAACTCCGCCGAATCATTGGTATCGTCAGCCTGTCTCTTGGTACAGTAATTATTACTCAACTATTTATCGCCTCCCAATGACTGAAGATCAAAATTGGAAAGAGAAGCTCACTCCTGAGCAATATCGCGTTTGCCGCTTAAAAGGTACTGAAGCTCCCTTTAGCGGAAAATACTACAATCATCATGAAGACGGTATGTACAAGTGTGTTGCTTGCGGTGAACCACTCTTCGAATCAGATACTAAGTATGAATCCGGATCCGGCTGGCCTAGCTTTTTCCAGCCAGCTAGCGAAGACTCAATCGGATACCACGAAGATACATCTCACGGTATGAGCCGCACCGAAGTTACCTGCAAGAAATGTGGATCTCACCTTGGTCATGTATTTGAGGATGGACCTAATCCCACAGGAAAAAGATATTGTATTAACTCAGAGTCATTAGATTTCGAAGGTAAGTAGTCTTCATAAATTCTTCATAAAAAATTTCGAAAAATTTCATATTTGTTTGTTAGGGTTAGCGTGTTAGCTAACAGCAGAGGTTTTTTATTAGGTTAGAAGCGAAGGACGATTTCCAAAAGTTTGTCGAATAAGGAGGAAATCAAATTTGAATAAGAGGGGCTGAATTGAAGGGGGGAGGGGAGAATTTTTTCTTTTTCACATCAGGCCTGACCTTCCCCATACCCAAAAAAGGGCTGCCCACCTCCTAGGTAAGCAGCCCTTCCAAGTTCTAAAAGAAAATTCTAAGTCCCTTCTTGCCAGCTGTTCATATACTCAATCTGCTCAGCAGTAAGTTCATCAACCTCAATCCCAAAAGCTTTAAGTTGCAGTCCGGAAATGAAGTCATCCAATTCTTCCGGAAGCAGATGTACTTTCGGTTCAAGCTGTCCTTTGTTTTGTACCAAGTATTCACAAGAAAGTGCCTGACCACAGAAAGAAAGACTCATCACTTCACTCGGATGACCTTCAGCCGCTGCAAGATTTACCAGGCGACCTTCTCCGGCGACAAATACCACTTTGTCACCAACAGTATACTCATCAAACCAATCACGAACTCTACGTTTGTTATCCGCAGTTTCTTCCAGCCCATCCATATCAATCTCATTGTCGAAGTGTCCTGAGTTACAGAGAATCGCACCGTTTTTCATGTTCTTCACATGTTCCGGACGAATCACATGTTTATTTCCAGTCACAGTGATATAGATGTCACCTTCTGCCACAGCATCTTCCATTTTCATTACCCGGAAACCATCCATTCGCGCTTGCAATGCACAAAAATTGTCCACTTCAGTTACGATTACATCTGCCCCCATTCCTCGGGCTCGAAGTGCACAACCTTTACCACAAGAACCATAACCAGCAACCACTACAGTTTTACCAGCAATTAAAATATTTGAAGCACGGATAATTCCATCCAAAGTAGATTGTCCAGTTCCATAGTAGTTATCCATCAAGTGCTTAGTCTTATTATCATTCACTGCAATCATCGGATATTTCAAAGCATTATCTTTCTCCATCGCATGTAGACGGTGAATTCCAGTAGTTGTTTCTTCACAACCGCCAATAATATCTGCAATCAATTCTGGATTATTTTGGTGAATTTCACTTACCAAGTCACAACCATCATCAATCGTGATATGCGGTTTGAAATCAACAATCGCCCGAATGTACTCATAATATTCTTCATTTGATTCCCCTTTGTACCCATATACTTCAACGCCTTCATTTTTCAAAGCCGCCGCTACATCATTTTGAGTACTAAGTGGATTACAACCAGTGATCGCCACTTCAGCCCCACCAGCAATCAAAGTCCGCACTAGTACCGCTGTTTCCTTAGTTACATGAAGCGCCATCCCGATCCGAACTCCTTCAAGTGGTTTTTCGGCAGCAAATCTTTTCTTAACCTCCATCAAGGCCAACATATTTCGTTCGGCTAGCTCAATATTATTTTTCCCTTGAGCAATAAGATTGGGATCAGAAAAATCTACTGGGCAGCTACGTCCGTGAGCTTTGCCCTCAGAAATTGTTGATGTCTCCTGCGCATCAGTCATAGTTTGAGTATCCATAAATAATAGTTAAAACATGCCTTTGCATCGTATCGGAAAGCCAAGATTATGCAACCTGATTATTCAATGCACCAAAAAAGCGCCAGCCATCAGACTGACGCTTTCTAGATTTTAAGCTAAATTAAGCTGTTGGCCCTTCCTCCATCAAAGGAGCTGATTCCGTCGCTGCTTCAGCAGGAGCCTCTTGAGCTGGAGCAGTTTTTTCAGCCACACTAGAATGCAGTCTAGATGCTGCCTCTTTCAACGCAGCTGCTTTATTAGTTTTTTCCCAAGCAAATTCTGAACGACCAAAGTGGCCATAGGCAGAAGTGTTTTTGTAAACAGGTCGGAGAAGATCTAAGCTTTGGATAATCATTGCCGGTCGTAGATCAAAGTTGGCTCGCACCAATTGTTCAATCTGTTCATCAGCAATTGTTCCCGTTCCAAACGTATTTACATGAATTGAAACTGGTTCTGGTACCCCAATTGCATAAGCAATCTGTACTTCACATTTATAAGCCAGATCAGCAGCCACAATATTTTTTGCTACGTAACGAGCAGCATAAGCCGCAGAGCGATCTACTTTTGAAGGGTCTTTGCCAGAGAAAGCACCACCACCGTGGCGCCCCATTCCACCATAAGTGTCTACAATTATCTTACGTCCAGTCAGACCACAATCACCTTGTGGCCCGCCAATAATAAATTTACCAGTCGGGTTGATGTGGTAGATCGTATTTTCATCAAGATACTCACCACATACTGGCTTAATAACTTTTTCAATAACTTCCTGTTTGATTTCCGCATGTTCAACGTCAGGATCGTGTTGAGTAGAAACCACTACTGTATGTACACGTTTCGGTTTATCATTTTCGTATTCAACTGTAACTTGAGCTTTCCCATCAGGTCGAAGGAAAGTGATTTCATGGCTCTTACGTGCTTCAGCCAAACGTTTTGTAAGCTTGTGAGCCAAAGTAATAGGCAAAGGCATTAGTTCCTCAGTTTCCTTAATCGCATATCCAAACATCATCCCTTGGTCTCCAGCACCTTGTTCAGCATGAATCCCTTCCCCTTCATTTACCCCCTGAGCAATATCAGGACTTTGTTCATCAATCGCTACCAGAACCGCACAAGACTTGTAATCAAGGCCATAATCAGAATTTGTATAACCAACTTCTTTAATCGCATTACGTGCAATTTTCTGCATATCAGCAAATCCACTAGTGGTAATTTCACCAGCAATAACTACCAAGCCAGTATTTAGAATAACTTCACAAGCTACACGACCACGTGGGTCCTGTGCCAAAATAGCATCAAGTACCGAATCAGAGATTCGATCTGCCATTTTATCTGGATGTCCTTCAGTAACTGATTCTGATGTGAAGAGGTAGTTTTTTGCCATGATATGCGCTTTTAGAAAATGATTTTCAGAGTGGAACTTTATCAGTTTAAAGGCATGAAATCAATGCGAAATATGGCAACATTGTCGACAAATAAGGGACAACAGAAAATTAGAGCAAAAGAACCTTTAAGTAAGGGCAAAACCCAAACCAGCAGTTCCCAAACCCAAAATTTCTCCTGTATGCTCCCCCTATAAAGGGCGGGGGGCTAGGAGGAGGGATAGAAAGACCGCCCCATTCACTTGTCTTCACCCCCAAAAAAAAAGTTAAACCAAAAGCATGCTCCCCAAAATTCAGCTCACTCTCATCAATTACAACGGCGCCCAATTCCTCAAAAAATGCATCGCCTCACTCCTTTCTCAAACTTACCAAAACTTCCACCTCACCATCATCGACAACGTCTCCACCGATGAATCCGTCTCCATCCTCAACCAAAATTTTGCCAACAATCCCAAAGTCACCATCACTCAAAACCCCGAAAATAACGGCTACACCGGCGCCGCCAACCAAGCTTGTGAATTCGCCGTCACCACCGGCGCCAAATACTTGATGATTCTCAATCCCGACATCGTCTTCAATCCCGACTACCTCGAAAAAGCCATCACCATCCTCGAACAAGATTCAAAAATCGCCGCTTTCACTGGCAAGATCCGCCGCTACGACTGGGCCACTCATCAGAAAACCAACCTCATTGATACCGTCGGCCTCAAATGTTTCCCCAACCGGCGCGTCGTCGACTACGGCCAAGGCCAGCAAGACAAAGGCCAATTCGACGAACCAGCCGAAGTATTCGGCGTCTCCGGCGCCTGCCCAATTTACCGCACGGCAGCGCTCCAGGATGCTGCTATCAACGGCGAAGTTTTCGATGAAGACTTCTTCCTCTACAAAGAAGACATCGATATTTCCTGGCGCCTCCGTCTCCGCGGTTGGAAAATTTTCTATCACCCCTCTGCCATCGCTTACCATGGGCGCGGCACTGGGGTACTCAAAGAATTCAGTCACAAAGCGGTTTTCAAGAATCGTCGTCATTCCAGCCAGTTAGCCAAATACTATGCCTTCAAAAACCAGCGCTTAATGCAGATCAAAAACGAACAGTTCCCAAATATTCTCCGCGACGTCATCCCCATCCTCACCAAAGAAATCCTAATCTTCGGCTATATCATTTTCCGCGAGCCCCGTCTCCTCAAGTCCGTCGCCCATCTCCTCCGCCAAATTCCTGGCGCGCTAAGCAAACGTCGTGAAATCAAAAAGAGCACTAAAATTTCCCCGCCAGAAATGCGACAATGGTTTCGCTAAATAATTTTCGTCGTTTCCATGGTCGTCCGCCGTCACAATTCGATGATTTCCCAGAAAAGCCTTGTCTTCAGTCTTCTTTTCAGTGATCTCACCACTTTCATCCTCAGTTTTTTCGCCGCTTACTACCTCCGCAACAATTTTTTCTCAACTCAAATCCAACCATTAGAAATCTACGCCCAAGCACTCCCCGTCGTTGCCGCACTATTACTGATCATTTTCTATCTCAACGGTCTCTATTACAACAAAACTCGCCTCACATCAGTCAGCGAACTCTACTCCGTCACCAAGGCCACTACTTTTGTGATCATCCTGATTATGGCCGGTTCTTTTCTCAATAAATATGATTACTCCCGCGGCGTTGTCCTGATTTTCTGGTTTACCAGTTTAACTTTTATTAATACCGGTCGCATCATTGTCCGTACCATCCAAAAGCATATTGTCCAGCAGGGGAAAGGGATTACCCGCATCGCCATTGTTGGTTCTGGCCATCACGCTGCTGAAATTGAGAAATCTCTCACCCGTTTTTATCATCTCGGATACCGTGTCGTCACTAAAATCAAACCCACTAATCTCCATGATTTACCCCAAATCATTGCCCGCCAACAAATCCAAGAAGTCTACCTCGCCGACCCTGAAATTCCCCACGAACAAATTCTCAACACCATCGCCGCCTGCGAAAAAACTAACGCTTCATTCAAAGTAATCTCCAATCTTTTCGGCATCCTTACTCCCCACATGGACGTCTACAACCTCGAAGGCATCCCCGCTATCAATCTCAACCGCAGCCGTCCCAACATCCTCTACCTCACCACCAAACGTCTCATCGATATCAGCGCCAGCATTATTCTAATAGTCCTACTCTCCCCAATTTTCATCATCATCTCCATTGCCATCCGTCTCGATTCCAAAGGCCCGGCCATTTTTAGTCATCAACGCGTCGGTCATCGCGGTAAAAAATTCATCCTCCACAAATTCCGCACGATGACTTCCAATACCAGAAAACAAGCCATCGCCCCCCGCCAAGCCGGCGATCCTCGGGTTACCAAATTCGGCAGTTTCCTCCGCCGTACCAGTCTCGACGAACTCCCTCAGCTCTGGAACGTTTTCAAGGGGGAAATGTCTCTAGTTGGTCCCCGTCCCGAAATGCCCTTCATCGTCGCTGAATACAATCAATGGCAACTCCAGCGTCTCAAAGCCAAACCCGGCATCACCGGACTCTGGCAAATTCTTGGGCGCAAGGACCTCCCCTTACACGAAAATCTCGAATACGATATATATTATATTAACAATCAGTCCCTTCTCCTCGACGTCATTATTCTTTTCAAAACCATCGGAGCTGTCATCAATGCAAAAGGCGCTTATTAATTCGCTTCATGAAACGATCATCTACCAAAATTTACCCCAAACTACCTTTCTATTTGCTGGTAGTTCTCATCCCTCTGGTCCATCTCCCTTTCATCAACGCTTCAGTTTTCGCCGCACCAAAACTTTTAGTTTTACGACTCATCACTTTTACAACTTTGGCTTTCATTAGCTATCAAGTCTTCGTTAGTCGACAGTTCATTTTTCGCGAATCACGTTTCAATTTATTGTTGCTTGGCTACGCTGCCGCCACTTTCTTATCGACTATTTTTTCAGAGTTCGTCTACACCAGTCTTCTTGGCATCGACGGCCGGTTTATCGGCCTTTTCACGATGATCAATTTTTTCATCCTCGCCTTCCTCGCTTTCAACACTTTTAAAAAAACTCAAGAACTTCGGCCAATTCTCAAAGTCTCACTGATTGTCTCAACCCTCACCGCCGTTTACGGAATTATCCAAGATCAAATCTGGTTCGAAGAGCTCACTCGCAACATTTTCCAGTGGGGGATTAGCCCGACGCTTCGGACCTTTTCTACCTTCGGTCACAGCAATCATTTTGCTCTCTATCTTGGTATGCATCTCCCGATCGCCATTTATTTTGCGCTCACTCCCAAAAACAGTCTTCATCAAAAATTGCCTTATTATATCAGCAGTCTCTTATTGATTTGGGCCCTCTTCACTACCGGTAGTCGAGGAGCCCTCATTGCTACAGCGATCGCCGTAATCGGCTTGGTGTTTTGGCTTATGTATCAATCAAATAGCCGCCGAAAAAAGAATATTACAATTGGGTTTTTCATCGCTCTGCTTGCCATCTTAGCCATCATCTGCTTTACCCCTCTTAAGCAAACTTTCAACGAGTTCACAGTGGTTAAGCGTTTCAACGAAACCATCAGCCAAGTCCAAAAAGGTCACGTCACCGACCGCCAAAGCTGGTGGTATAGCAGTATCTCCATGTGGAAAGACGCCCCCATCTTCGGCCACGGCCTCTCCACCTTCGCCGACACCTACAACCGTTATCGCCGCACAGATTACGTTCTTCAAGAAGACTATCAAGACATTACCGTCCCCCATTACGCCCACATGGATTATTTGAATCTTCTCGCCACCCAGGGGATCATCGGTCTTCTCACTTATCTTGTGCTAATCCTTTGGGTTTTCCTTCAAGTCTTCCGTTACATCCGCAATCCGCGTATCAAAAACGAAGATAAAATTCTCATTTTCACTCTTGCAACCGCAATCTCCATTTATCTCCTCAACATGTTCGTTAATTTCGGCGTGATCTCTACACTCACCTTTTTCTATCTTTTCCTTGGCGCCCTCACCGGCATCACCTCCAAGGCTTCTTTTCATCAAAGCAAACGCTGTATCGCCACCATCAGCATCACAATTTTAGTTTTTGCTGCTGTTGCTACATTATACTCAATCACTCAATACTCCGCCGACGTCTTCAAATCCCGCGCCGAAAAATCCCGCTTCAGCGCTCAAGAAGAAAACTATGAACGCGCCATTTGGTTGGTCCCTTATGAATTTAGCTACTACGCTGACTACGCTGACCTCCTCGTCCAAAAAGCCCAAGTCAGCGACGATATCGCTTACTCTCAAGACAATATCAAGCGTGCCCTTTTACTTTACCTTAAGGCTGAATCAATCAACGATTCTCATCCCTATCTCAACAATCACATTGCCATTGCCTACAAAGAACTCTTAAAAATCGCCGCCGACAACGGCGATCCTGCCAATTATGATAAATACCACGAAGCTGCCACCGCCAATTACCAAAAAGCCATCGCAAAAGGCCCAAACAACCCTCGTTACCTCTACAATTTCGCCCAATTCGAATACACTTCCGGCCGTTACCAAAAAGCCATCGATCTCTATCTTCAAATCCTCGAAATCCGCGCCCCCTACCGCAACGTCTACAACCGACTTCAACAAAGCTACCAAAAACTCGGCAACCAAGAAAAAGCCGATTACTACGGCGAAAAGACTGAGGAGCAGTTTCAAGATGCCGGTTAGCTTCTAAGGGAGGGGGACTTTAGTAAAAGTTTAGACATTGGGCATGGTTAAAGACAGGCCTGATGGTAGTAGAAAAACGAATCTCCGCTTCCTTAGCTGCCATTCAGCCCCTTTCATCCCCCTCCATTCTGGCCTCCACCTTACTGACAAATTTAGAAGACCTATCCTTCATTTCTAACCTAATAAATGCCTCTGCTGTTAGCTAACACCTTCACCCTACCAACCAAATATGAAATTTTTCGAAAATTTTTATGAAAAAAGATGAAATAAAAGAATAGGCATTGAGGCCAAAACTCCCAATCTCTTAATTTCTAACCTCCTATCTTCCCCTCATCCAAGCCAAAAACTCCTTATTCTTCCCTTTGCCTCCAAGAATCGGCGATTCAATCGTTCCTTTAATTTCCAACGGCAAATCTTTTAGTTCCTCCTCCACCCGCGCCATAATCTCCGGCAACTTTTCATCCGGAATTTTTCCATCAACCAAAGCCCTTCGGCCAGCTTCGTAATGGGGTTTTACTAACGTCACAATCTGTCCATTATCTTTCAGTAATTCCAATGCTTTGGGAATAATCAGCTTCTGCTTCGTCCACCCCACATCAATTGAAATAAAGTCCACTTTCTCCGGGAATTCCACATGCAGCGCATTCTGTCTTTCCCTCACTACTACTCGCTCATCATTTCGTAGCTTCCAATCCAAAACGCCATATCCCGTATCGACTGCAAAAACTCGGGTTGCGCCATTTTGCAAGGCACAATCTACAAAACCACCAGTGCTACAGCCCAAATCCGCACATACAAGACCTTCAAGATCAATTTGAAAGACCTCTAAGGCGTGTGCTAATTTTTCTCCTGCTCGGGACACAAATTGGTTTGTCATAGATATGTTATAAAACAAAAGTTTTAATTTGACAACGGGGTGCTTTTACCGTACTATCTGCACCTTTGTCTCGCAAAGGGCTAACATGTTTTTACCATGAAAGGGATTAAGTTAGAAAACAAGTATAGTTGCGCCGAAAAAAATCTTCTTCCGGAGGCAAGTTTCAACGAGTCCAATGGTACTGCCGAGGGCTTTCCCGATCACAGCGATTTTCAAGCAGGTATCAATGATGCCCTAGGAGGTAACCCCTTCGAGCCCAATAGTGGCGTTTACCAACAAGCGTACACTTCGAGCCAGCGGTGGCTCGTTTCTGAGGCAAAACGCTCTTTAGACGGAAATTTGCAGAGTTGTATTCGCGGTCTCGAGAATTATTTGACGTTACTTCATTCTCAAGGGAAAGAAATGTTGCTTTTCAGGGATCAAGGAACTATTGGCAAGATCTATGATGCTTTGTATCACATCGTTACCAATAAGTTAGATCAATCTCAGCCGCTCACGATGTTGCATCGTAAGCTAATAGATGTCGTCGGAAGAATGGAAAGTTTTCGGAAGCGATATCAGCAAATACCAGCAGATCAAAATCATCAAGTAGCGGAAACTTCGGATTTAATACTTAAAATTTGGGCAGAGATTTTAGAGTGGGTTTTGCTCTACATTCAAAATGCAAGCGATGGTCTGGAGGAACTAACTTACCGCCATCACAAGATGTTAAAAATTGGCATCGAGGCTGCTGGGCATACCAATTCCCACCATCATGTTCTTAAATTAGGAAAAAAGCATTCTGAATTTAGGCCCAGCGATTCGGAAGTTCATTTTCAGGTCGCTCAATCCGCATTTGCCGTTGGTGATTATAATTTAGCCTTTAAGCTAGGAGCAAAGTCTTATAAAAAAATGCGCAAAAAGAGCTTTCCTGATGCCCAGGAGCAGAAAACTATCCTCAGTAAGTTGCTAGCAATTTGTGCTAACAAGCTGGGTTTTCACGGATACGTAATCCACTATGCCAAAGAGTTTGCCGACAATGGAGGGAACGATGAGCAGCTAGCTGACATTTTAGCTAAGGCTCATTTTTCAATCGCCATCCAGCAAGGAAATCGTAAGCGCGCCGCAGAGTTAGCCACTACAATCCTTCAACAAGATATCAATCAATACCAGTCTTATCTTGCTTTATTTGACTATGCCTTCATCCAAGGAGACTACTATCAGGCCTTCGGCTACCTTTGGGATTGCATGGATTCACTCGATCCTGCCAATTCCGAACAGTGCGCTAGTTTTGCTGAATCCATCTACCGCATGCTCGATATCACTCTTCGCCACAACAAAAAGGAGTCCTATATCTATTGGGCTCAGGAGTTTTTCAAATATTCAGACCGGGGAAAGCGCCATGAACTGATATTAAACCATCTTGCTCGCAGCAATAAGTGGCAGTGGATACTTGAAATTTCCGACCAACTGAGTGAGGAACATCAGGCTCTGGTTGCTGACTATATTGATGAAGCAAATGCCAATATATTCGGCGAGACATTGGCAACAGAAGAGCTTTCTGCCATCGAGCTAGAACAACAAATACCGCAAGATGAAAATTCCGAACTTCCAATCATTCAACTACTAGATGAAGAAGCATCGTCAAAGGATTCTCAAGATGCTATCAAAGCACTTACCCCAGACCAGAAACAACAGCGTCTGGCTAAAACTCCACCTCATTCAGTACCGGTAGAGAAATTGCTCAACGAAGTAAAATCTCCAGCTTCGATTAAAAAAACTACCCGGCCCCGTGAGTTTAAGTCTCACGATTCACCGGGTAGATTTAAGCAGTTTTGGCTCAACTTAGTTCAAAAACTTAAGCTAACCTCCTAGCTGTTCATAGGTTTTCGAAGCTTTCTCTTCATTCTCAGATCGTAAACGATAAATCATTTCGGCCATTTCACCACGAGTTACTAAGTGTTCAAAACTTTGGACCGAAGTTGGGATCGCATTTTTTGCTTCAAGCGCCTTTACATAGGTTTTATACCAAGGACCATCACCTTCTTTTGTTTCTAGCTCCGCCGCATTGGCAATAATTTTCGCTGCTTCTACAAAAGAAATTTTCTTTTCAGGTTTAAAAGTTAGATCAGGGTATCCTTGCACTAGTTCATAGCGGTTTGCAAAACAAACATATGTCGCAAACCAAGCCTTTTCCGGCACGTCATCAAAACAGTAGTTTGCCGTAAAGTTTTGGTACTGAATTTTTTGGAAACCCAGCACAACAATCTTCGTAAATTCCGCCCGATTAATTGTGTTCCCCGGTTTAAAGGTCCCGTCAGCATAGCCATTTACCACTCCTTGTCCTTCTACATAGCTCACCGCATCAAACCACGGATCAGTTACTTTAATGTCTGAAAAACGATTGAACGCCGCCATCGCACTCATCGGCACAGCCAAAACAGCAACGATTGCAATCGCTATTAGTTTTAAACGATTCATAATTAAAACTTTAAGATTAGTAAACTCGTTATAACAAAGAACTCCCCAAAACGACAAGAATATTGTATAGTAATAAACAGCTTTATCATTAACTCTTCATATATGAAAAGTTGCTCTTGGACTATGTCTGGTATGTGCGCCGGCATTTTGATGATTGTCTTCGGTGTGCTTTTTCTCCTTGGCACTACTGGTATTTGGCCAGAGTTCACCTTTAGCAAATACTGGCCAGTAGTGGTGATTGTAGTTGGCATTCATTCGCTCGTATGTCACTGTGGATGCAAAAACTGTAAGAAATAGAATCAATGGAAAATTACGGCTGGTTATTACTCTCAATCCTCGCTGCTTTTGCTCAGGCCAGCCGTAATTTATTTATGAAAGACCTCGGTCATAAACTTGATGAATACATCAACGTCTGGGGCCGCTTTACTTTTTTATTGCCGTTCACTTTCCTCATCAACTGGTACGTTGGCTTTCCTGAGATCCAGCCTGGTTTTTGGTTGAATTCGTTGGCTGCCGCTTCCTCCGTGACCATCGCTACATTGCTTTTGTCCAAAGCTTTTAAATACGGCCATATTTCAGAAGCCACGGCGATTTGGAAAATCGGCATTGTTATCTTTTTGATCCTCGGAGTCATCTTTCTTGATGAACAACCCAGCCTCCTCGGTATCATCGGAATCTTCATAGTTTTAATTGGTGTCTACCTCTTAAATATTTCCAAGGCCCACGTCTCCTGGTTTCAGCCGATCAAATTGTTGTTCACCGATCGCGGCATGCGCTACGCCCTTCTCGCCGCCATCACCGTTGCCCCCGCCATGATGTTTTTCAAAACCACTTCCCAGCTCTCTAACGGTTACTTTTCCGGCATGGTTAATTACGCCCTTGCTTCCGTGATGATGTTCCCCCTGGTCCTCAAAGAATCCCGCCAACATTTCAAGATCATTCCCCAGCACCTCGGCGCTTTCCTGGGGATGGGGCTTGCCGCGGCCGTTACCACTATTGCCAGCAATATCGCTTACGTCCAAACTGTTGGCGCTTATGTCGAAGGCATCAAGCAAATCGAAATTATATTCGTCTTCATTTTCGGCGCTCTATTTTTCCAAGAAGCCCAGCGGATCAAAGAGATCTGGCTCGGCTCCAGCGTGATCGTTGGTGGGATGTTGTTGATCATCTTTTCTTAGTCCCGCGGCCCAGAAGGGATCCCTTCCAAAATCCATTCCTTCGCCCGTTTAATCTTCACTGGAATAATTTGTCCCGTGAAGTCTCGGCGGGAATTAACATACACTTCTTTGTAGTCTTCAGTACGACCTTTATTGATTCCATTTTCATTTTTCTCAACCAATACTTTCACAATTTTTCCGACATACTCTTTGTTTTTCTCATGCGAAATCCCCATCATCAAATCATTCACCGCATGCCACCGGCGCCGTTTCTCTTTCGCCGGCACATCATCTTCCATTAGTCGGGTAGCAACAGTCCCTTTCCTCGACGAATATTGCGCAATATAAGCCATGTCCCACTTCACTTCTTTAAACAAATTATAAGTATCCATAAATTCTTCCTCCGTCTCCCCACAAAATCCCACAATCAGATCAGTAGTAATCACACACCCCGGAACTTCTTTACGCAACAGATCAATAATCTCCAAATAATGCTCTTTCGTATGACTCCGATTCATCCGCGCCAACACTGCGTCATTCCCACTTTGCAAAGGCAGGTGCACATAAGGTTTCAAAGTCTCCAAATCACGAATTGCATAGACCAACGCCTTCGAGAAATTCCATGGATTGCTAGAAGTAAACCGCACTCGTTGCAGCCCTTTGGCTTTCAGCGCATCCACTTTTTTCATCAACTGCACAAACGGCGGATTGTTTTCCATATCCGAATAATCAAAGGCCCCTTCTTTCTTTTTATCCGCAATCGTAATCCCATAAGAATTCACATTCTGCCCCACCAACGTAATTTCCAATGCCCCATCCGCCACCATTTTCTCTGCTTCCTCCATCACCTCATCCATCGACCGACTAAACTCCCGACCGCGCGAATAGGGAACAATACAGTAAGTACAAAATTTATCGCAGCCACTCATAATCGGCAGGAAACGTTGGAACTTCGTCACATTCTTCGGATTGATCTGAAAATAATTATCGGTACTAGAAACATGCCCTTCAAAATCCACCGCCTCCGGATCAAATTCCGTGAGTAACTTCGGCAACTCCAACAAATCCTTAATCGGAAAAATCAGATCCAACTTCGAAATCTGTTTCAAAATCGCATCTTTCTCTTCCGAAAACCGCGTACTGGGAATCCGTGCCATACAACCCGTCACCCCAATCACCAGCCCTGGCCGGTGTTTCCGAATCAGCGACATCTTATGAATCATACTAAACACCTTGTCTTCCGCTTTTTGTCTAATCGAACAAGTATTGAATAACACAAAATCCGCATCTTCCATTTTATCCGCTTGTTGATAGCCAATCTTTTCTAGCAACGTCGCCGTCCGTTCACTATCAGAATAATTCATCTGACAACCGAAGGTGTGAATGTAATAAGATTTCACTTTCGGCTGATTCCCCAATTTTACATCTTGAAGCGAGAGGCCTTTCGGCGGCGTAGCTGTAGCAGGATTCATATGAAAATTTACACGTGTCTCAATTTGTACAATAAGAATTGCCAGCTAGCAAGGTTGATCCAATGAATTTAAGGCGTAAAAAGTTTTACTTTCAGCCCAGGAATTTTCTGAAAATCTTTGTCGGCGGTGACGAGCGTGAGATTGTTTAGCTTTGCTGTGGCTGCAATTAAAAGATCTTTAAACTTCAATCGTTTATTTATTCTGAAATATGTTTCCACAGCAAAATCAGCCAGTCTCACATCAATTCCTATTTGACGGTAATCATCAAGTTGTTCTTTTGTGTAATCAATTGATTCAGTATGTTTCTCAGCCCCCATTAAGACTTCAATTCTAGAGATCGTACTAATTGCAAAATCATCAGACCTCAAACTTACCAAATACTCCGTTAGTTTCTGATTTTGATTGAGGAAGTAGATTACGATGTTTGAGTCGAGAAGATACATGTTAATCAAGATAATCAAATAAATCAGCCTTCGGCCTTTCAATCTGTATCGGACCCTGCTTTTCAAGTCTCTCCAGTTGTCTTTCAAACGGTGTTTTCTCCTTCTCAATACTAATCTTAATTATTTTCCCAGTACCTTTCTGCTGCACCTGAATTTCAGTGATTTCCCCTTTCATAAGTTTTTCCTTAAGTGATTTATAATCTCTCAGCAATTCCCGATTGTTTACCTTGATAACCATCGACTCGATTTAGCAATTAACAAGCCAATTATCTCATTTGTCAGGCAATTTTGTCAAGCGTTCATGCCTCTTGCTTAAAACTAAGTTGGCTCAAGTTTTACAGCTTTTAAACTGGCTTTCAAGCATTTAGTGTCGTCCAAAAGTGGTCGACAAAATATCCCCAGACACAAAGAACCCCCGGACTTGAAGATAAGCCGGGGGAAACTTTGACCGTAGACGGTGATGTGTATGGAATTGCCCGGAAGTGGGCGAGGAGGGGAATGGAGGGGGGGGCTAGAAGTCGCTCGCTTTCGCTTTGGCCTTCTTAGCGATCCACTTGGGGGAGCCGGGGGTGGCACAACCTTTGGGGCGGCCATCACCGGGAGCAAAGTGCTCGCCATAGGCTGCCCCTTTCTTACCAGCTTGTCTCCACATCGTCAGGTCTTTGTTTTTGTAGTTGCGGAGAAATTCCTTTCGGTCTTTCTTGGCAACGCGAACCTTGACGTTGACCCAAGCGGTGCCACGGCTAAAGGCGACCACGGTGTGAGCCGGGGCTGCTCCCTTGGCTTTGACGGACAAGGTACGGCCGGTAGTGGAGAGCACCTTGATGCGGCGATGCAGGCGGATGCCTTGGTAGAAGACACCCTTGGCATGTCGCTTCTTCCAGGTCACTCTGAAGGACAGGACGTACTCTCCGGCGAGGAGAGACTGTCGAACGACCGAGCGCACTTTTCCGACATTGGTGCCGGGGTTGGTCATGCAGGCTTCCGCTTCACCGGTGGGGAGGGACAGGGCGAAGAACAAGACGATAAGCAGCTTTTTCATGATAAAAACCTCGTAGGTTAGCTGCCAACAGTTACCAGCTCCCAGAACTTCAGAATGAAGACTGAGAGGACTATGTGCACCGGATGGTACACCGCAGAAAGCTCAATATTTAAGCCCTTTGCAGTACACCATCGCGGTACTTTCCATTCATTCCTCCTAATTTCCAATGATCACGTCTTGCGGTCAAATTAGACCGCTCTTTGAACGATGCAGAGAACCACATGATCAAAAAGACGAGCATCATTCTTACATGTTTCACTAAATTTGTCAATGGCCACTGAGAGAACCTACTAAACTTCCGTCATCAAAAGCCATCTTAAATTATGCTAAAATCGCAAACATAAATGTATTAACCTTTAAAAACATGGCCAAAGAAGCATCCTTCGACATCGTC
>CAYGJQ010000015.1:28301-28541 GCA_964350285.1 uncultured Candidatus Peribacteria bacterium
GAATTCGACATGCAAGAGCTCCGCAACGCTATTGAACAAGCGAAAAAAGAAGTCTCCACCCGCTACGACCTCAAATCAGCAGACATCACCATTGAACTCACCGATAACGACCTCACCATCACAGCCGAAGATGCTATGCAAATGCAGGCAACTGAATCGATTGTTTTGCAGAAGATGGTTAATCGCAAGGTTTCGCCAAAGGTTCTAGAGCCGGTCGAGATGGATACTGTTGGTGGAGGG
>CAYGJQ010000016.1:0-8071 GCA_964350285.1 uncultured Candidatus Peribacteria bacterium
GCAGGGCACCGGAGCCGCAGGCGAGGATGACCGAGCAGGGGCCCCCGGGAATTGCGTAGCAATTTTTGGGGAGGGAGGAGCACTAAACTGTAAGCCGAAGAAGCTTCCGGAGGAAGATTCGTAGTGCTGGAAGTTTAGCTCGACGAAGGAGAGTCTTCAAATTTCGTCTTACAGGAGAAGACTCAGTTCAGATATTTAAGAAGGGACTGATAGGTGGGAGGAAAGCGGTTATTCGCGAAAACTCCATGTCAGGCCTGACTTTCTTAGTACCCAAATTTTCAACAACTATAGCTAAGCTCAGGGCGCCGGATCCGGAGGCGAGCATGACCAAGCAAAAAGGATTCCGGTAGTGTTTAGCTCGATGTCAAAAATTCAATCGTCTCCTTTGCACATCTCTCCCAACTAAATTCCTTCGCCCTCTCCATCCCCAGGTCTTGCAGCCTCCCTCTCAACTCATCATCCTCCAAAACCCGCCACATTCCACCGGCAATCGCCTCAACCTTCAAAGGATCCACTAGCACTGATCCATCCTTCCCTGTCACCTCCGGTAACGCCGAAACATCGGATGTCACCACCGGAGTTCCACAGGCCATTGCCTCCAGCACGGGCAAGCCAAACCCTTCATAAAGCGACGGGTACACAAAAACATCCGCCCCGCTTATCAAACTAGGCTTATCTACTTCCGGCACATACCCCAACCGCACAATCTGATCTTCCAGGCCTCTTTCCCGAATTTTTCGATCAAGTTCATCCATTCCCCATCCATTCTTCCCCACCATCACCAGCTGATGGGGAATTCGTTCCTGCTCTTTCAGCTGCCAAAAAGCTTCCACCAGTCTCACCAAATTCTTTCGCGGCTCCAAGGTCCCCACAAATAAAATATAAGGTTTTTCTAATCCATACTTTCCCTCAACCGCAGCCGAATCAGTCGGTCGGTAGCGTTTGTTCACTCCATGATAAATCACTTTCACGCGCTCGGGATCAACCCCATAATAATCAACGTAATCCGCCTTAGTCTGCTCCGAAACCGCAATGATTTTCGTGTCTGAATCGGCTAGCTTTCGGTGTCTACGTTTGGTAAAAAATATACTTTCACTCAAATGTAGTTCCGGAAACTTCTCAATCGTCAGGTCATGGATAGTTGCTATTAATGGTTTTTTGCTAGGCTGGAAGCAAGTCTCCGACATTTGGTAGACATCGCATTCATCCACTACTTGTTCTAGTTTCGGCCAACCAAAATAACTCCACCAGCCTGAAATCAGCCGGTTGGGAAACTTCTTCACATCAATTCTACAACGTGGGTGCTGAAAGAAAGGCAGTTGATCAAAAAAACGGTCCCGATATTTAAAGCCATAAAGGTAAAATTCGTGATTGGTCTCCATTGCCAGCATTGCCTCAATCACATTGTATTTATACTGGCCAATCCCCGTTTTCGGCACGCATAGCAAGCTGATATCAATGCCAATTTTCATAGTTATTTTTGTAAGAACAACATCCAGTCATTTTTTACGTCTGGATCCATTAATACATCAATCGTAACTTCTTTAATCTCCGAATCATAATCAATGTATCGTAGCGGAAATCCCTTGGAAATAATATCCTCCAGTAGTTCTTTCCCATCGTCATATCTCATCTGGTTAAACTCCATCAGCACGATCAAATTCTCATTCTTCTCAACTGTCTTTTTCATTCCCTGCCAAATATTCGGCTCCGCTCCCTCGGCGTCAATCTTCACCAAATCAACCCGGGGCCAACTTTTGGTTAACTCATCAATCGACGTCGTCCGTACTTCGACAACAGCATCACCATCTTCCTGTTGTCGGCAGATCGACGCTCCACCCAGATTTGTCGCCTCAGGAATGATCAAATTAATATTTCCGTGTACTCCGTCCGTCGCTACTTTTTGCACCACTTTCGTCACTTTATCCAAGCCGTTCGCTTTCATCGTTTTTTCTAACAAACCGGCTAGTCGCGGATTTGCCTCCACCGCCGCCAGTCGTCCTTCTCCCTGTAATGCATCAGCCATTAAGACGCTATAGTAGCCACAGTTGGCTCCCACATCAACATAGTAGCTCCCTGGCCTCAACATTCTTCCCAATGCCAGAGTAATCCACGCCTCCCAAAAACCATCCATCGCTAAGCTCGGCGTTAACGATGTGTCATCAGCATCTAAGTGAATCGCATATTTGCCCAGTACTCGAGCTAAAAACTCCCTATCGCCAAGATACAACATTTGTTGTCGATTCTTCGACGACAATTCCAATTCGGTCCTAGTTTCAAAAAAAGTAAAACTCATATTTGTTTATTCCCTTATTTACAGCTACAATAGCGATCCGTTGACATACTTTCCAGCCATTACCTAAGTCGAATGAACTTCAAGAAAACCCCCATTGTCACCCGTGCTATTCTCGACAAGATTACCAGTGGTTTCAAAAAGCGGCTAGTCAACAATGAATATCGCCAAGATTATCAAAAAGTGAAGAACCATTCATTGCAGTCTCCCTCCGCCAGCGACCGCCAAAACAATCAGCGCATCATCTCTTCCGCCGCAAATTCCGCTACCACCACTAGCTCAAAGTCATTAGCGTCAGTTGATGCAGTTACTCAAAAAGCGCATTCACTCAGGGAAAACTACGCCCTCAATCCTTTTTATCGTCGTTTTGTCTCTCCCCGAAAGCTAATCGGAAAGCTGATCGATCGTATTAAAAATAAATTTTATTACGAGACTCACCATTTTGTCGGAGCTGTCATTGATAAGCAGGAGCAATTCAACAAAGACACTGCCTCTACTCTTAGTTCAATTTCAGAAACTCTTGCACAGCAACAGTCGCAATTGGCCAGTCAACAAGAACTACTCCAAAAAATTTCTTCCCTCGAAGAAACTACTCTCGCCCTCGCCGCTCAACTCCAACACAGCCAATCACAAATCGAAGAAAATGATGCCCGCGTTGCCCGCATCCTCAATTCTCTCCTCAATTACACCAGCGCCATCCGCCGCAAAGTAGACACCACCAAAGAAGAACTCACCGCTTACCAAGAACAAGCCCAAAAAACCGATGATAAACTCGAATTTTTCTCTACCGCCATCAATTCTATTGGGAAAACTATCGATAAGTTAACCACCACCTTCGACAATCGAATTAATCGTCTCAAATACCCACACCTCCAATTCAATTACGTTGATTTTGAACAAACTTTCTACGGCGATCATGAGAGTCTACAAAAGAAGCATTCTCAATATTTGAAATATCTTGAAGGCACTCAAAATGTCATCGATGTTGGTTGCGGTAGTGGCGCTTTCTTACAGCTACTCAAAGATCAAAATATTTCCGCTATTGGGATTGATACCAATCCAGAAGTGGTGAAAGACGCCAAGAAAAATGGTCACAAAGTGCTTCGCCAAGACGCCCTCGCCTACCTTAAATCCCAGCCCGACAATGGATTTGGTGCCATCACTTCTTTCCACATGATCGAGCACCTCCACCCAGAAGACTGGCTCAATTTCTTCCAGCTTTGCTACCAAAAGCTTCAGCCCGGCGGGAAATTGATTCTTGAAACCCCAAACAACAATATGCTTGGCATCTTCAATAAAGGTTTCTACATGGATCCAACCCATGTCCGACCTGTTCATCCGCAAACCGCTGAATTCGTACTCAAAGACCTCGGATTCCAAGCCGTTGAAATCTTCACTTCATCGCCGCTACCTGATGGCGACCGTCTCAATGAAGTATCCGATCCAGCAATGAATAAGAATATCGAAAAACTCAATCAAACTCTTTTCGGCCACCAAGACTTATCGATTATCGCTACTAAATAGCCATGAAAAAGATTTACCAACTAGTTTCCGCCCTTTCTCGTCATGACGCGGTTTCCAACTACACACTAGAAATTGACAAACTTCTCCGCGAGTCCAATGTCGACACTAAGATTTTCGTTAATCATTTAGCGCCTGACCTTCAATCGTCGACTATTCGTCCTCTCCAAGAGTTCGAGCAGCATATTGACGATCCCAATCTCCATTTAATTTATCAATATTCCGTCCACGACCCAGCCAGCGAATACTACTTCCGCGCCAAGGCCAGCAAAACTTTCATCTATCACAACATCACTCCCAGTCATTTTTTCCACGGCTACAACGAGCCGATTGCTGAAATCTGCAACCGCGGCCGTCAAATGCTTCCTCAGCTAGCTGAAGTAACGGATCAGGCCATCGCTATTTCTGATTACAGTCATAATGAACTGATCTCCCACGGCTTTGCCCCTGACCAGATCGAGACTATCCCTTTCCTTCTCAGTCAAAAATTTCTCGACCGCCAACACCAGGGGATTAAATCAAAATCATCCAAATCGGATAAACAGCTACTTTTTGTGGGGAAAATTGCTCCTCATAAGAAAATTGAAGATATCATTAAAGCCTTCTTTCTCTACCATAAACATCACAGTCAAACTGCCCAGCTAAACCTCGTTGGTGCGCTGGGGAAAGACCTATACGAAGAGCAATTGCGCGATTTGGTTAACCAATTAGGGCTCAGTAAAGTAGTCACTTTTCATGGCCGCGTCCCCGATCAGAAGCTTTCACAGTTTTACAGTAACGCCGATCTTTTCATCACCATGAGTGAACACGAAGGGTTCTGTGTCCCTTTAGTTGAAGCAATGATCTATCAGATTCCAATCCTTGCTTATATCAACACTGCCATTCCAAATACTATGGGAGATAGCGGATTTCAAGCCCAGCTAAAGGATCCCGGGATTCTGGCCGAAGCGATTCATATCATCCTCACCGATTCAGTTTTTTCTCAACAGCTAGTCGCTTCACAGACCAATCGTTTAACATCATTTAAACCTGAGGTTGTTAAAGCCAAACTCCAAAAGAAGTTTGACATAGTCTCGAATTAGTTTTAAATTTCAAAACCTGTTTATTTTAACTCAAAAACATGCGCAAAGGATTTCTTAGCCTAATTGTTGGGGTTTTATTTCTTTCCTCAGCTGCAATTACAAGCGCCGCAACTACGGATCCAAATAAAGGCGTAAATTTCAGCGCCACTCACGACAGCATCACCTTCTACATCCACGACGACGTTAAACTCGGCGACGGCGGTGAATTTGTAGTTAGCTGTTCATCTGGTACCAGCGCCTTCACTGCATCTTCAAAAACTCAACGTAGCACCGAACGTGAAATCACTCTCGAAGGTCTCAAATCAAATGTTGAATACAACTGCCTAGTCCGCGCAATCGCTGATAAAATCATCAGCTACGACAGTCAAGAAATTAAAGTCAAAACTGGCGAACGCCTCCGTATCCTCAAATCAAAACAGGGGATTGACTGGGTGGAAATCACTGTCAACGAAGTCCCTCTCAAAAAAGGCGAACAGTACTTTGCCAGCTGTCATCTTTCTGCTGATGAAAACGCCATCGTTCCTTACGTTGCCAGTGAAGAACAAACGATCACCGTTAAATACCTCGATTGGTATTCAAACTTCACTTGTACAGCCGGAATCGGCACAGACATCAGGAAATTTGAAATCCAAGAGATTGCGCAGATCAGTGAAAATAGTATCGAAGTTGCAACTAAAGGAAAACAAGACATCACTCCCGACCACAACATTTCATATACTGATTCAACAATCACTGACTGGGAAGAGTTCAACCACCCATACCCAGATGTAGATCCAACCTCAAAATGGGGAACCGCAACCTCCGAACTATATCGTCGTGGCATCGTTAACGGAAACCCCGACGGAGAATTCAAAGGTGCCAACAACGTCAACCGTGCTGAAGCTGCCAAATTCCTTCTCCTCACCCGCTACAAACAAATCCCCAACTTCCAAAACAACTACCAGTTCATCGACGTACCAAATCATCGTTGGTACACCAAATTCGTGATGATGGCTGCGCATAAAGACGTCATCCACGGCTACAAAGACGGACTCTTCCGTCCAGACAACACTGTGAACACCGCTGAATTCATCAAAATGATCGCCCGCACTTTCAACCTCCCGCAGAATCTCCCATACCAATACAAAGACGTACCAAAGAATCACTGGTACGCAAAATACGCTGGTATCGCAGAAAAGATGGAGCTCTTCCCAGACCGCCAAGCTCACCTCCACCCAGAACAAGAGCTTACTCGCTACGAAGTTGCTCTCGCAATTTACCAAGCAATCAAATACATCGAAGCCCAAGGCGTAGATGTAACTGACGAAACAGTAAGTATCAAAATGTAAATTATAGGAAAAGAGTAGTAAAGAAGCCATTCAGTCTCTGAGTGGCTTCTTTCAATTTGAATTCATTTTCGCTGCCAGAGCAATCAACTGATAGTATGAATATAGTAATTCTTAACTTTTATTATCGCTATGTACAGATTGTTTGTCTCTATTTTCCTCTCAGTACTAATTAGTACTGTATCTTTTGCAGCGATTATTAACGCCCAAACTAATAATCCTTTTCCTGATACCAGTCCAGGTAAAGTAAGTGGCCAAGCTGCAGCTGATTTATTTCAAAGAGGAATCATCAACGGGTTTCCCGATGGTGAATTCAAAGGTGATCTACCAGTTAATCGCGCTGAAGCTGCTAAGTTCTTGCTGCTATCAAGCAATCGTCCAATTAGCGATGTAAAAAACAATGGTCGCTTTCCTGATGTAATTGATAATGAGTGGTATGAAAAATACATTATTACTGCGGCAAACCTCGAAATTATTGACGGCCACCCTGACGGTACTTTCCGTCCATCAGATGGCATCAACGCCGCAGAGTTTCTCAAAATGTTCACTAAGGCCTTTGCACTACCAGAAAACCTTCCCCATAATTATCAAGATGTTGATTCAAGTCACTGGTATTCAAAATACGCCGGTATCGCTGAAAAGTATGAGATGTTCCCAAATCGAGACCACGGCAAGCTTTACGCCGACACTCCATTATCTCGCTACGAAGTTGCCACTGCAATTCATCGATACTTCCGAAGTACCGAGGAAGGCGGCGGCGGGGTCCAAAATGATGTCGTCTCCGACGGGGCTGGAGGTGTCCACGAAGACGTTATCACTGATGGCGGTGGTGGAGTTCATGAAGATGTCATTACCGATGGTGGCGGCGGAGTCCACAAAGATCAGTAAACAGAAAAATAACACTCCGAAGGCACCTCATCTGAATTTCAGTGAGGTGTCTTTTTCATCTGTGCGGGGATTCGAGCGGGACTGCTCGAGAAGGGAGGAGTGCTAGGCGTTTGCAGTCGGGGTAGGTTTTTGGGTAATTGCTTCAAGCCATTCATCGAGCCCTGTCACCAGTTCATCAAATACTTGCAGGTGGTTGGCAACAGAAAGCCGATTCCTCATTGGCTTGATAATATCCAGAAATTCGGCAATCGCGGGGTAGAGCAACATCATCATGACATCAGCACGTTTGTACACTTGCATCCCGGTAGTCTCACCCATCGCCTCAAAAAGCATTTCTTCCGCTTCTTCAGGGGTCACGGATTCGGGTACCGGAAATGGTCTGACACTCCAGCCCAGGCACTCATCCGGTAACTGGAAGTACCTTTCGTGTACCTCCAGGACCAGATCCAGCAGCGGTTTGTCCTCTTCCGCCGGCAGTGAGTTTCTCATCAGCTGGGAAAAAGGCTGTTTTGCTCCACCTGCATTGGATTCCTCACCACTGAGAAGGCGATAAGCGCCAACCAATGAGGTCAGCAGTCCCATCGACGTCGTGAATCTCATCAGCTTCGAGCCGCGGGAATTTGCCGGTTGGCTGTCCTGGATCATTTTTCCCAAGCTAAGGGCATTGAACAGCACTGGATTGGCGGAATGCGACATAGTCAACATTCGTTGCACGGCTACATCTTCCACCCCAAAAGCCAGCTTGTGAATGATATACAGCACTTTGACGGGAAGATCAGCTGGCGCCAACTCATCCGTCAGTCCCGATTTCACCAGCAGTTCAGCACCGACGGTATTCGGCATCACCCCTGAAGATACTTCCAGCATCTTCAGGATATGCCCCACTCTCACTACTTTCTGGCTCATACGAGCCTCCTTTCTATTTCTCTACGGCGCAAAGCGCCACATCCTCGCAGGGAGAC
>CAYGJQ010000016.1:8081-28501 GCA_964350285.1 uncultured Candidatus Peribacteria bacterium
CGCTACTGCTCCCTGCACATTAATAATTCCACCCCGACTTCTTGATGAAGTAGGATAGGCAAGTAACGAAGTAACTCCCAACGAATATTTCAAAGGCCACCATTTAAGTGGCCCACTATTACCAAAACCTCAATTAAAATCAAGTTTACCGCCCCGCTGTAAACACATGCTCTTTTCGATACCCAAACGGCAAACACAGGATTGCAAGCAGCGGATTTTTTACATACTTATTGTACCTCCGCACCATATTGTTATAACGATCAGTCTGCTGGTGAATATAAGTTTTCACCGAAGCCAAATCGCTCTTTAGTTCCAAGAAGTTTGTATGCTTCGCCAATTCCGGAAACTGCTTCGACAATCCCATCATTTCATTTGCTGCCTGTACCAATTCTAGTTCCGCCACCACCTTGCTCGAATTCACATCATCAATATGCATCGCCGTCGCCCGCTTCTCAATCACTTTTGCAATCACCGCATCTTGCCCTGTAGTCAAACTCCGCACCGTCTCAATCAGATTCGGTAAATAATCATGTCGCAGCAGCAGTAAATCATGAAGCCGTTTCCATTCCAGTTGCACATGATACCGCAAAGTATGAGCATGAGTCACAATCATCGCCCAAATAATCAAAAGCACAACGATCGTGCTGATAATAATGATGGTAGTTTCCATAAGATCTTTAAAAAAATTTATAGCCCCTAATAGCCCTCCTCCATGCCACCCCATTCTAGCGCAGGGCACCGGAAACCTGCAACGCAGGTTGAGGATGACTGAGCAGGGGCCCCGGAAATGGGAAGCATTTTTGGGGAAAGGAGCGGCCGATACGACAGCGAAGAAGCCTCCATCGGAGGATTCGTAGCGAAAGCTCTCGGGTAAATGACGCCGGGGGAGTATACCGAGGAACCAAACATAACTCCACCATTTACTGACGAAAATCCTTCGACACCCACCCCCAAAAAGAGGCCACAGGCCGATCCCCACCTAGCTTCCTAGCCTCCTAATTCCTAGCTCCTACCCCCTTATCCTCCTCCCCCAAAATCAACTCCACAATTTCATCCACCGCATCATTCTCCGGAAACTCTTCAAAACTCTTCCTCATCTCCTTCAGTTTACTTTTATATTTCACCAATTCTTCCACCGCCCCAAAAAAAGTGTCCGCATCTAGAAAAGAGGATTTCAACGCTATACTCACACCCTTTTTCTCAAACACTTTTGCATTATGAATCTGATCCCCACGACTCGCCTCCAATCCTAACGGCACCAACACACTCGGCTTTTTCAACATCGCCACTTCCGCCAATGAATTAGCCCCCGCCCGCGTCACAATCAAATCAGCGATCGCATACAAATGCGGCAACTCTTCTTTCACAAAGTCATACTGCACATAATTCTCCAACCCCAATGCATCCAGCTCTTCACCTCGTTTCGCTCGCCCAGCAATATGGACCACCTGGCAAATCGGCAACAACCGTTTCAAATTCCGCCATACCAACTTATTCACCTGCTGCGCCCCCTGACTTCCTCCCATCACCAGCACAATCGGCAATTCTCGGCTGAAACCCGTCATCTTAAATCCTTCTTTCCGACGCCCCGAGGTCACAAATTTTCTCACCGGATTCCCCACCACATGTACCGGAGCTTTCACTTTAAAATACTTCACCGACTCCTGAAACGAAACACAGACATCCGAAGCCAACCGCGCACACAATTTATTTGCTAATCCCGGCACCACATCAGATTCATGCAAAATCACTCGCTTCCGCAACAGCCAACCGGCTACCACCACCGGCACACTCACATAACCACCTTTACTAAAAATTACATCCGGCTGCATCTTCGTCAGATACCAAACAGCCTGCGCAATTCCAATTGGCAGTTTCAGTAAATCGATGAAATTCTCAAATGAAAAATAACGTCGTAGCTTTCCGCAGTGAATACCAGTAAAAGGCACTTTCGCCTCTTCCACCATGGCACGATCAATTCCTTTCCGCGAACCAATATACATCAGTTCAAACTTCAGCTGATTCCTTTTCCCATAACGTCTAAGCTCTTCGATAACTGCGATATTGGGAATTATATGACCTCCTGTTCCGCCCCCGGTTAGAACTATACGCATAGGATGGTGCATACTTGGAAATATTCAATAGTATTCCGACAGCAACAAGTGTTGCCAACATCGATGATCCACCATAACTGATAAACGGCAATGTAATACCAGTAACCGGGAAAATCGAAACATTTACTGCCATATTAATGAAGGCCTGCGAAATAATCCAGGCGGTAATTCCCGTCGCCACCAAAGATCCAAATTTATTCGGCGCATGAGCTGCGATTTTAAACCCCCGATGCGCAAAAAGTAGGTAAGCAATCACAATCAACGAAATTCGCAAGAAACCAAGTTCTTCCGCCGACGCCGCGAAAATAAAATCATCACTAGCCTGTGGTAACCAATAAGATTTTTGCACTCCTTGTGTCAGGCCTTTCCCCCAAAAACCACCACTCCCCACCGCAATATTTGCCTGCACCGACTGCCAACAATTATCCAGCCGGCAATCTTCCATCGACTGCAATACATTCACCCGATCCTTCACATAGTCAACATTTGTCACCACCACCATTGCCAGCAGTAAAGCCACAAACGCTCCTAAGAAAATATGTCGAAACCGCGCACCACCCACGAAATAAATTGCTACACAAATACAGGCAATCACCAGGCTTGATCCCAGATCCGGCTGCAATATCACTGGCAGCGTCATAATCACCAGCACCACACAGAAGGGGATAAATCCATATTGAAATGTATGCACTTCCTGACTCTTTTTCTCCATCCAATGGGCAAAATAAAATATCAGCGCCAGTTTTGCGAACTCAGTCGGTTGGACTGAAGTATTAAAAACTGTAAACCAACTCCGCGCAAAAGTATTATGATCCTGCCCCACAATCAAAACCATCAACAGTAAAAACATCATCATTCCCAAGAAAGGCGTCGCCAATCGTTTCCATACTCGAAATGGGATTTTCGCACAAACCCACATCGCCAAAATACTCACCGAAAGCCGCGATAGATGCCGTTTAAACAACAAGTAGCAATCCACGCTATCATCAGCACAGTTCGGATAAAGCACTCCCGGAGCCGACAACTCAATCGATTTTGGCACCCCAATACTAGTAATCATCACCAACCCAAAGATCAGCAAACCAAATACCAATAGTGCTAAATAGTTATCCGCTTGTTTCGCTTTCGCTCGCATAAAAAACAGTAATCAAAATTTCGGGATTCAAATATAACAGATCCCCAACCCCACTCCAACAACCTCCTCCCCCTCCTCCCTCCTCCACCGTTAGAATGATGGCACATTGTTCTTCGATTATTGACGAGACTCTGAGAGCAGAAAAACTACAGAAACATCGGGGATAGTGTGCAAGTGCGTTTTGGTAAGCAAAAATATCGGTAATTTCGAACCAGATCATGATCTGGTTCGGTAACTATTCGCACGCGAATAGTTACACCAAATTGCCTATTTTTGCGTCCAAACACCACTTGTGCACTAGCCCCAGAAAGCACAGTCCATTGCCTGCTCTCATACAGGCATACTTTGGCTTTGATAAGCCATCGGCATTTGCTATCATGCCATCGTTCTAATCAACCACTATGAAACTCTCAGTCATCGTCGTCAATTACAACGGAAAGTACTTTCCCCGGATGTGTTGTGAAGCATTATTCAAGACTAAAGCCAATTTCGACTTCGAAATTATTTTTGTCGACAATCAGTCAAGTGACGAGAGTATTGACTACCTTCGCCAAGAAGCGAAGAAAGACCGCATCCGTCTCATTGAGTCCGGTGCCAATCTCGGTTATGGCCAAGGTAACAATCTCGGTGTTGCCAATGCCAAAGGTGAATATGTGATCATCCTCAATCCCGATATTTTTGTCCGTGAAGATTCCCTCCAAAAAATCGTCGACTACATGGAGGCCAATCCCGAAGTTGGTGTCCTCGGCCCTAAACTCATCTACTACAACGGAAAAGTCCAACGTTCATGCCGCCGCGAAATGGGCTTCACTGATTTGGTCATCAAAAGAACTTTCCTCCGCAAACTTCCAGGCTTCAAACGTCGCCTTGAAACTTATTTGATGGAAGATTTCGACCATAGCAAAACCCAAGAGGTAGATCTTCTTGTCGGCGCCGCCTACATCTTCCCTCGCAAGGTTTACAACGAAGTAGGGGGCTTCGATAAACTCTACTTCCTTTTCATGGAAGACTTTGATATCTGTCGTGAAATTCGTCAAAAAGGCTATAAAGCAATCTACTATCCAGAAGTGGAAATGCTTCACTATCACAAGCGTTTGAGCCAAGGTTCATTTTTCAAAATGCTTACCAAAAAGATCTTCTGGATTCACGTTTCCAGCGCCGTTAAATATTTCTGGAAATGGCGATACAACGGTAAATACGTCACTCCAGATCGCCAGCACCAAAGTCTCAAAGATCACCAAGCTAAAGATCATACTGTTACCGCCAAAGAAAAAACTCACGCCTAAAAGCACTGAAAGTTATGAAAGAAACGCCTGATGTTTTTGATTTTATCGATGAACAAGTCGACATTCTCCAGTCCAGTGGTCACCGCTTGGTCGGAGTTTATTCAAAAGCTGACCATCAAAGGTTGGAAACCGATATTGTTTATTTTCGGCGGCAGCAATCTGTAGGAGCTATTAGCGGGTATGTCATTATTCGCAACCCAAAACATCAATCTGCCTGCCTATTAATCAAGCCAGCAGAATTACCAAACCACCAAGTCACTGAAATCCAGATGACTTTCCAGCAGGTGCTCACCGGCATCCAATAGTTACTCAATTGTTACTTCTCCATCGCTAACTTTCACCTTCCCATCAGCAAACTGCTGAATCACCCACGGATACCATTTTTTTTCTAGTCCTTGAACCTTTTCTTTCAAAGTTTCCACCGTGTCATCTTCCTCTATCATCACAGTCTTCTGAATCACGATCGGCCCAGTATCACAGCCTTCATCCACTAAGTGAATAGTCATTCCCGTTTCTGTTTCCCCAGCATCCAGCACCGCCTGGTGCACATTCGCCCCAAAGAAACCCTCCCCCGAGAACTTCGGAATCAACGCTGGGTGCACATTGATAATTTTGCCGGCAAACTCCCGCACAAACTGTTCACTCAAAATCCGCATAAAACCAACTAAAACTACAAGCTCCACTCCTTCCTGCTTCAAAACATCTGTCATCTCCTGGTCAAAATCCTCCCGTTCCCTCTTCGAACCATCAGCATTCCTCGGATCTACAAAAACAGTCTTAAATCCTTGTTCTTTAGCCCTTTCTAGCGCGTAGCAATCAGCTTTATTGCTCATCACTACTTTCAAATCAACACCAGTTAGTTCACCAGCATTGATTGCATCGATAATTGCTTGGAGATCAGTTCCTCGAGTCGAGGCTAGGACAGCGATATTCATCTGTTTGCTTGGTTAACTGTTTCTTTTGCCTTTAGAAAAGCTTCTAAATTGACATCCATTACTTCAAGTCTTACTAGCTCACCTTTGGGATCAAAATCCAAGACCACATTCCCTTTTACTTCACTATCAACACTTTTCCCCTTCTTGAGAGTTAGCATCAATACTTTGCTTTCTTGATCGCATTCAATCTTGCACATCAGTTGAAGTATTTAGAAATTTTTGAAGTTGTAATCACAGTAATCACCAGTATTTCTGATGAATTTAGACGGTAGTATGTTATCAGAAGGTGTCCATTTTTTCTAATGCCCATTGCGACATGTTTTTCACCTTCCCCAAAATCCTAAGTTCAAACATTTAGTGTCAAAGTTTTGCCGACACCTTAAGAAATATCCCCTTCAATCGATTCCTCTCCCACCACTTTTTTAAACTCATCCGAGTAAATCCCCGAGAAGATACAAGTCTGTGGTGGGAAAAAATTATCACGATTATCCTGGAGCTCGTCAGTAAATTTCACTGGCGCTTCTCGAATAATCACAAATGGCACACAATCATTGCCTTCACCCATTACCGCGGTTGCAGCACAGGTTAGATTATCAGCCACGGCTTTTTGGGTTACCTGTAGTTTTTTGCCATAAATATCCGGCTCCCCCCGCACATCCTCAATTCCTTCAAATCCACTCCAGCTCAAAGCAATCCCAATCACTCCTTTCCTCATCGGCTGACAATGTGAGTCGGCTACGATCACTCCCAAGTTTTTATATGAATCACCTTTCAACGCCTCCCGCCATAAATCCGCTGATCGTTGCGGCTCCAACGGCCACAGTACCACCTTCCCTTCCGGAATATTCGATCGATCAATTCCTGCTGCTGGAATCAACACCCTTTCATTTATCGTCAAATGCAACGCCCCCGGCAAAACATGCTCCGCTTCTCGCAAAACCAACTCCGTAAACCGCGGATCCTCAATCTCCGTCCGATCATAAGTCTCCTTCGCTAATTCAATCGCTCTCTCAGACGGTTCCACCTCAGCCAAATTCACCACTCTCCCTTCGCAAATCGCCACCACCTTCGAACTCACCACTACGACATCACCATCTTTCAATTCTCCTCTGGCCTGTTCCAACGATTCCTGAAAAACCGCCAGCAAATCATCACCTTCTTCGATAATCCGACTTTTGATTGGAATTATTTGCATCGTTACGGCTTTCTTACATGTCCATCACCTCTCACCACCCACTTGTATGAAGTAAGTCCTTCCAAAGCAAACGGGCCTCGCACATGCAATTTCTGAGTAGAAATCCCAATCTCCGCCCCGAGACCAAATTGCGCCCCGTCGCTGAATTGGGTTGATGCATTGGCGTAAACACAAGCCGCATCTACTTCATTCAAAAACCGTTCCACATTTTCACTATTCGAACTTACGATCGCTTCCGAGTGCTTCAAGCTGTGCTCATATATATGGTCTAAAGCTTCATCCATCGAAGCCACAACTTTAATTGATAATATATAATCCAAAAATTCCTTCCCAAAATCATCGTCGCCAGCTTTCACCAACTTTTCATAGCCAGTAGCCGCCAACACCTCATAACTCTTCGCATCAGCTCGCACTTCCACGTCATGCTTTGCCATTCCTTCCGCAAAAGCTTGTCCAAGCACTTTATCAACGGCTTGTTCGTGAATCAAAATCGTATCAAGCGTATTACAAATCGAAACCCGACGACACTTGGCATTTACTAAGATTTCTACAGCTTTCTCTACGTCACATTCTGCATCAACATAAGTGTGAACTACCGAAGCTCCAGTCTCAATTACTGGTACCATTGAGTTTTCTGATACAAAGTTAATCAACCCGCGCCCTCCACGTGGAATAATCACATCAATCACGCCTTTCATCTCCAGCATCTCCTTTACCAGTGCGCGATCAGTATCTTCTACCAGTTGCACCGCATCAGCTGGCACATCAGATTTTTCTAGACCTTTCTTGATCGCGTTCACAATCGCTTTGTTCGAATGAATAATGTCAGATCCTCCACGTAGGACAATCGCATTTCCACTCTTGATCGCCAAAACCGTTGCATCAATCGTCACATTCGGTCGTGATTCATAAATCATCCCAATTACCCCAATCGGTGTGCGAACTCTTTGGATATCAAGTCCACTAGGTACATTACGATCTTCCATAATTTCACCTACTGGATCATTCAGTCCAATTACACTCTCAATTTCACCACAAATCCCTGCCAGCCGCTTCTCATCAAGCTTTAGTCGGTCCAGCATCGTTCCCAGGCCTGCTTCTTCACCCAAAACATAATCCTCATTATTTGCCGCCAAGATAAAGTCTTTCTCATCATGAATTGCATCAATAATCGCTTTTAACGCCGCATTTTTTTGTTCCGTGGTTAAGGTAGCCAATTTCCGCGACGCTTCTCGCGCCTTCATCGCCAGTTGTTTGATCGACATAAATAGTAGTTAGTTAAGCGCCAAAATCATAACAAAGGGGATCGCTCCATCGAAAGCAAACCCATTGACTTTTCAGAGAAAATATTGTAGGGTATGCGCGTTCAAAAGTTCAGTGTGCTGAGTCACAATTCTGTGGTTCTGCGCCAAAACTTTATAAGAAAGGATAGATACCATGAAAAAAGTCATGGCCATAGTGTTGCTCGCTTCCTCTATCATGTTCGTCGCCTGCGGCCCAGTGCCGTGGCACGAATGCTTGAGTGATGGAGATTGCCCATCCACCGCCACTGGCGTCTGCCAGAATGGCTGGTGCGGATCCCCCTGCCGACCTGCCGGCTCCAGTGCGGGAGACGAGGTCAAATGCCCCACTGGCATGACCTGCCAGGCAGTTGAACCGGACAACAGAGCCACGAGGTGGGTCTGTAAATAGCCTCACCAATTCCTTTCACCCCAACCCCTCGCACCCCAAAAAGTGCGAGGGCTTTTCGATTCCCCAAAAAAGAGGCCAAAGCCGATCCTCCCTAGCCTCCTAGCCTCCTAGCCTCCTAGCATCCTAGCATCCTAGCTTCCTAGCCTCCTAGCCTCCTAGCCTCCTAGCCTCCTAGCTTCCTAGCCTCCTAGCATCCTAGCTTCCTAGCCTCCTAGCTTCCTAGCTTCCTAGCTTCCTAGCTTCCTAGCTTCCTGCCCCCCTACAACCACCGTGGCACCTCCCTCCTCACCCTTGGCCTCAATTCTTCCACCAAACCATCATACGAATACGAATAAATCGACGGCATCTCCAACATCACTTCCAACCATTCCATCGTAAAACAGGCCGGATCATCTTGTTCATTGTCATAAGTTCCTGCCGGCACAGTTGAGTAATCAACTTCCCGAATATCCTTTGCTGCTGCGTAATATCGTCCATCTGCTTCACATGGGCTTTCCAGTAATCTTCGTGCTTCCTCCACCAAATGATTCACTTGCGGATTGGACTGTCGATCCCGATCAAAAAACAAAGTAATCCGCATTTCTGGATGAACATTCACTTTCCAGTTCCGCAGAAAATTCGCCTGTTCCTGGCTCATCTGACATCCATAAAGCGCTACCACATGCGGAAATCCTTCTTGCTTCAATTTCTCTGCATCGGCCGCTCCCTCCACCACAATAATTCCATAGCGCCGAATCAATTCACTTACTAAAGCCGAGCGATACAGATTTTCATAATTATAAAGATATTTAGTTTTCTTCAAACCTTTATCCACCCGATGCTGCAAATAGCGCCAGTCATCCACCGCCCTTCCGGTATAACCATGAAGATGTCGTCGTACTGGATCGCGCACTTCCCACACCAAATAGCCGTGCATCGGATCTTTTTCATCGAAACAAACTCCTGCCCCCGCTTCAATTGCTGTCTCCGGATAAATCCCATATTTATCTAAGAACTGATGAAACGGATTCAATTTTTCCTGCCTAATCATCCGCGGTTCCCATTCTTCATCTCCCAGCGTCCCCGGTTCACTAATCTTTGGTTCCGGTCTCACCACTGGTGGTAAATCACCGATTCGGCCACCACAAAAAATATCATTCATCTCCCGCAGCGCATCTTGCAAGCCTTGCCTGGTCAGCGCCATAAACAATCCAATCGCATTGCCAATATACGGCTTATTCCGATCCGGATCATAGGGCATACCACCGTGGTCATACCAGACATTTTCCTTAAAAAAGAAACTCGGTTTTTTTTCTTCTCGAAACGGACTCAAGCATCGTCGCTGTTCGCCATCTCCCCTGATTGATCCCAAAACTCGGTTGTCTCCTAGTTGATGCAAAACATCCGGGACAGTTACCCGGTCCAAAATATCGCCTATATCAACACTCCTACGACCTCGCTCCATAAACACTTCAGCTTAAGATCTATCCGATTCTAACACGATTAGGTGCGTTTTTTCGTTTTCAATTCTCCCAACACAGTTTCTAAGGCTGGGATATATTTCTCCGGCAAGTAAATCGGATAATCAGCAGGAATCGCCGGTTGGTTGGCAAGATTAAACCTCACCACTTTCTGGTAATCCGTTGCCGACATCCGTTTTCGTCTTTTAGCATTTCTCATAATCCGTTTCGTCGTTCGATCCAATTGACCTTCATTTACCTCATTCTCTAGATAAATCCGGTACGGATTAGCCGCATGGGGATTATAAGTGCCATAGAAATCAGTCACCGAAATTTGGTCTTTCGGATGTAATCGATTGATTCCTTGGCGAATATTTTCCGGAGTAATCGGTGCACTGTGCTCGATCAAGGCAGGCACATTTAGCTTTTGGTTCGGAAAAATCTTACCTCGGCGTCTGCTGATTTCTGGATTCGCTTTTCGCAATTCAGACAGTGACACTCCAAGTTTTTGTGCAATCGCCCCTGGGCAATCGCCGCTTTTCACCGTATATTCCCGACCATGGGGATAGGTTGCCGTTTTTTGGTACTCCACCTTTCGCGAATCAACATTAATTTGCGTCTCCTCAGTCAGCTTATCTTTTCGCCACTGTTTCAGTCGTTCTTCAGTAGCAATATACTTCACAATGTATCCAAGGTTTTCCTTGGTTGCCCTACATTTGCGCTTCAAAATTCGTTCTTTCAAGTACTCCACATAATCAACCATTGTTGGCTGCCGTTTAATCCCTTTTTTCTTTAGTCTCTTTTTAATCAATCGTAAACGTTTTCTCATCAAGCCCGGGCCACAGTTGTAGGCACAAATCGCCATGTGCCAGTCTTGAAATTGACGATGCAAAGTCGACATATACTGCCCCATCGCTTCCACCGAAGAAAATGGATTATCGCGCTCGTCATAGTAATTCCGTTCCGGGTAGTTTCCTAAAATCATTTCTTTTTTACCGCCACTAGTTCTCGTTCGTTTTACCTGCATGATAGGGAAAGAATCATCATCAACCTCCAGGCCATTAGAAATATGCATTCCTAAATCTTTGGTCGCTGTTTCCGGCATGATTTGCGCCAGCCCATGAGCGCCGGCCCATGATCTCACTCCTGGGTGTAAATTCCATTCCACTATTAGTTGTGCAATCAATTCATCTGGCACACATTTTTTCTTCAAAATTTCCGCATATTCATTGTGAAACGGCGCCAACCGCGTAAATGCAGCGTTTAAAGCAGCTTTTCCAGCAGGCTTATCAAGTCGCTGATTATAGCTGTCAATCAACGGTTTCAGCGCTTTTTCTAATGCTGGGTTTTGGGTGACATCAAGATCAACTTCTTTTCCTTTTTTACAGGCCTTCACTGGATCGACTTTTTCCTGCTTTTTACAGCCCGTCAGTCCAATCGCTGAAGCCCCGATCCAACCTAGAGTTAGACCAACAAGTCCATTGAAAGATCTTCGCGTCATTCCCAATCCTTGCTCCGCTACCTCATATTCTTCAAGTTCTTGATCAATCTGTTGCTCCTCTTCAAGGTAGGCCTGTTGCAGCTCTGCCTGTGTTAAGTCATAGCTTGCTTCTGCTGATGTCATGATTTTGCTAAAAAATTTTAGGACAAAAACTATAGCAAATATCACTAAAAAGTCAATAGCTCAGTTAATCTCCAAAAATTCCTAGCCTCTCATATGAGTAAATACTTCAACACCGAGGTATTGAGCTTTATCTCCCAGTTCTTCCTCAATTCTCAATAGCTGATTATACTTTGCCACTCGATCGGTACGACATAGTGAACCAGTTTTTATCTGCCCAGTATTCATTCCGACACAGAAGTCCGCAATCGTCGTATCTTCTGTCTCACCGCTCCGATGCGATACCACTGAAGTCCAGTTTGCCGCTTCCGCCATCTTAATCGCTTCGATCGTTTCTGTAATCGATCCAATTTGATTTAGCTTAATCAAGATTGAATTAGCCGCTCCCATTTCAATCGCCTTATTTAAGCGTTTCACATTAGTTACAAGCAGATCGTCACCGACAATCTGCATTGTTCTGCCAAGCCTTTTTTCCATCATTGCCCAGCCATCCCAGTCATCTTCTGAGTGTCCATCTTCAATCGAAATCAACGGAAATTTATCAGCCAATTTCGCATAAAACTCCACCATCTCTTTATTCGTTAGCTCCGACTGCTCACCATTCACTTTGATGTGGTATTTTCCATCTTTATAAAATTCCGAAGCCGCCGCATCAATTGCAAAAAGCACATCTTCACCTAATTTATACCCAGCCTTTTCAACCGCTTCCGAAATAAATTCAAACGCCTTTTCATTGTAAGGAAGATTCGGCGCAAAGCCACCCTCATCCCCAACGGCTGTGCTTAATCCATGATTTTTTAAAATACCCTTCAAGGAGTGGAAAACTTCTGCCCCCATGCGTAATGCTTCTCGAAAAGTCGGTGCGCCCACTGGCGCAATCATAAATTCTTGAATATCCAAGCCACTGTCAGCATGCTGACCGCCGTTCATGATATTCATCAAAGGTACTGGCAAAATTGCCGCATTTTCCCCGCCAATGCTTTCATATAAAGAAACTCCTTTTTCCAAAGCCGCTGCTTTCGCCACCGCCATTGAAACTCCCAAAATCGCGTTAGCTCCCAGTTTCGACTTATTTTCCGTCCCATCCAAATCCAGCATCGCCTTATCCACAACTTCCTGTTCCAAAACCGACAATCCGTTCAAATGCTCAGCCAAAGCCCCATTTACATTTTCCACCGCATTCATCACTCCTTTCCCCAAATAACGGTCTTTATCACCGTCACGCATTTCCAAAGCTTCATGCACCCCCGTCGACGCCCCTGAAGGCACAATCGCTCGTGCCATCTGTGTTTCCGTATATAGATCTACTTCAACTGTCGGGTTACCGCGCCATAATTTTTTTAATTGAGGCCATAATGAAAGGAGTTTGGAAAATACTTGCTTCAAAACTAATCGATCATCGATCTTGAAATCAAACCGAAAAATCAGCGAAAACTCACAGTAGTTCAATTCGACCAATCTTTTTTGCCATTTTGTAATAACGTTCATCTGCAGTCACAAACGTTGCGTCCATTTGGAATGCGAGGGCGTGATAGGAGGCATCATAAAAAGAAATTTTGTTAGCAAGGTCTTCCATAATCATATTTGCTTGCCTTAAACCGTAGGCATCAAGTTTTACAATTGAGAACTGTCTCTCAGTGAAATCTTTAAAGGCCTTATACGCAGCCGAGTAGCCAATACGTCGACTAGCAATATTAAAGTATTCAAAGGTAAAAATTTCTGGCACAAACATTGATGCCATAAAATTATAAGCATCATGAAATAGTTTATCCGCTTCAAAACTTTTTTCTTCCTCATAGACGTGTTTAATCACTACCGAATTATCAACTACATATTTTTCCATATGAAATAATTAATGTGATTGTCTATCTTCTCTGATCATTTCAACAATAGTCTTGCCAGTTTCTTTAGGAGGGTTTTCTTCTCGGAAGCGTTTCCATGAAGAAAAGAAGTCTTCTTTTTCCTGTACAACTTCTTTTTCTTGCCTAATACCAATCTTTAACCATCTCACAACAAATGCACTACGTTTACTCTTAGGAACCAAAGTTGTTAATTCTGCTGCCACTTCTTTCGGCAAAGAAAATGTCACCCTCTGACAACTCTTGAGCTGATTTTGTCTTACTGTAGCCATAGAATTTATTTTACATAACTATTTTACATAACTATTTTCTCACGTCTTTTTAAATCAATCAACCATTCTCCAAAAATCTGCTAAGCTAACGTCCGAAAGCCAATATTTAACGAACTAAACATGCCTAAAGTAACTTTTGTCACCTCTGAAGGAACAACTACTGTTGAAGCCGAAGCTGGTAAATCTATCCTCACCGCCGCTCAAAACAATGATGTTCCTCTCCGTCACGCTTGCGGCGGCAACGGTTGCTGCACTACCTGTATGGTCGAAGTAAAAGAAAATCAAGAAAACCTCAACGACATGACTGAAGCCGAAAAGCAAATGATGCTCCCAGATGAAGGTAATATTCGACTTGGCTGCCAAGCCAAGGTTACAGGTGACGTTACTGTCGAAGTTGTAATGTAGCCATTTCTCCCAATTACTACCTGTACTTTTTCTGCTGATTCCTTTAGGATTGCAGCTGCAAAGCACTTTTTAATGACGAAAACCTATGAAAATTCAATGGCAAGGATCTACAAAATGTACTCTATCTGGTAAAAAAGCCACCGTCGCTATCGACCACGAAACCTCAACCAAAGCCGATGTCTATTTCTACTCTAATTTCGACGACAGCCGCAAAGAGCCAGAACACGCCAAAATTCTCGATTGGCCCGGAGAATACGAAGTAAAAGGAGTAAACATTACTGCCTTCCAAGGAAAAACTGCTGACGAAAAGGACAATCTCATTTTTTACTTCGAAATCGACCGCATCAAAGTATGTCACCTCGGTAACTGCGGACCAAATCTTACTTCCGAAATGATCCAAGAAATCTCTGAAACCGATGTCTTACTAGTGCCAGTCAACAACGGCTCCACTTTAAGTGCCAAGCAAGCCCACGAAATCATCGAACAAATCGAGCCAAGAGTGGTAATTCCCATGGGTTTCGAGCCAGGAGACGAAAGCATCCAAAATTTCATCAAAGAAATGAGCATCCAAAACCCCGAACCCACCAGCAGCTACGAAACTAAAAACCGCTCCACCCTCCCGGACGACAGAACAGAATACGTCATCCTCACCAAGTAAAACCAAACGCCCCGTTACGGGGCGTTTTTCATTATCCTAAAACCTACCATAGCAGTGTAGAAAACGTATGACTCTAGAGCGCAGCCAGCCGGAAACAAGCGGAGCGAGTTGAGGACTAGGCGAGCAGGGGCCCCCGGGAATTGCGCAGCAATTTTTGGGGAAGAGGAGAAATAGAAGGCCGACAACGAAAAAGCCCGCGGAGCGGGATTTGTAGTGATAGGCCTTCTATTTCGACGTGGTGTCCCCGACAGGAATCGAACCTGTATCTAGAGCTTAGGAGGCCCTCGTTCTATCCATTGAACTACGGGGACAAGTGTTTCTAGAAAGTCAGAAACCGCAATCAAAGTCAAATTATTCTATTGGGCTTCTACGTTATCGGCTTTTACATCAGCTGCTCCCTCGGCAGTCTTCAAACTCATATCTGAAGAAATTTTCTCGATGGAGTAATCAAAAGTTCTAATTTCAATGTCAGCTGGCCGATCAAAAGCCTCAATTGCAAAGTTTTGAGTCGCTGCTCGTAGATCTGGAATCCATTCCGCCGCCCCTTGCGACAGGAATAAATCAAATTTCACCAAGAATCGTCCAATTTGATCCGGTGAGAAATCTTTCTCTGCCTCTAAAGTAAAATCATCAGTTAATTCCCAGGTCACTTCAAGGTTTTCAAAGCTTGCATCACTAGGCAGCGTCTCATTAATAAAGGCTGCCCATTTTAAGTTAACTTCCTCATAAAATTCTTCCCGTGGACTTGGCCCTTCTTCTAAAATTGGAGGAGCAGCTTGAGACAAATTGACCCAGAAGAAACTTAGTTTTTTCCCTTCAAAGTGCTGGCGCATTTCAGTCTCCATTATCTTCTTTGACTCGTCGCTCAGTGCCACCCCGGTTGGCAAAGAAATTACGCTTTTTACAGTCCATTTGGGTTCTTCTTCTCTTTCAGTTTTTTTTGTTGTTGGCATAGTTTCTACCGTTGATATCTTCTCCACTTCTGGCACCACAATCTCACTTACTTCAATATTCAATACTGTGGATTCCGTTTGTTTGGCTGCAATTACTTCTCTCATCTTAGCTTTCAGAGTTTCTTTAAATGGCGGCTGATCATTTTTCTGACTATCTTCCCGAGATTGAATTCTCGCTGTTCTAATAATTTCCACATCAAACTGCACATCCCTTCCTAATTCATCTCCCAATTGATCTCGGATCGTCGATTGGGTTTCTTCGAAGAATTGCACCCCCTCCGGCAGATTAATCACCCCCAGCAGGTGGACTTTGTCTTGATCAAGGTTTATTACATTGATTTCACTAACATTCGCTTGCGCATAGAAATCTTCAATCGTCGTGGAGAGAAACTCATTCGCTTTTTGTTGCACTGAAATCCGATCAGCAATTTGCAGCAACGATGAGAAAAGCGGAATCGAAATCAAGACGGTCAGGCCCAGTAGAATCAGTAGGTTTTCAAATGTTCTCTTTTGTGATTCTTTCTGATGTGGCGCAAATCCAAATAAAATAAAGATAATCGTTCCCACAAAAATAATTGCCAGGATATTGGTCACAAACAAAAGCAGGCTGCCTAGCGACGATTCATAGTTTCCCAGGGCCAATTCAATTCCTACTACTGACAACGGAGGCAATAGCGCCGCCGCCATCGCTACCCCGGCAACACCCTCTGAAAGTCTTGTGAACGACATCGCCAGTAGCGCAATAATCCCTGAGGCAATCGCAATAAAAAGATCCAATAGGTTTGGTGCTGTTCGCGCGGCAATTTCATTGGTTTCAATTTTCAACGGAATCATCACTGAAAATAGGTAACTCAGCCCAATTACCACCACCATGCTCAATAGCAAAAGTTTGAAAGATTTCCAGAAACGCGCTGCTTGCCCTGAAGCAATCGCAAACGCCAGACCTTTAATTGGCCTCAGTAGAGGCGCAATCACCATTGCCCCGATAATCACTGCTACTGAATTCTGCAACAATCCAAAAGTCACAATGATCGCTGAAAGAAATATTTCCGTCCAATACAAGCGATCACCAGTAGAGTCCTGCACAATCTGCAGCGACATCTCTTCTTTTTCTTCATCAGATCGTCTAAGAAAAGCGATCTGTTGGAAGAAATTATAAACTTTCTCTGAGAAATTATATTCTTCAGGAATTATCTGATTGGGGTCAATTTCTTTCTGTTCCGGCATCAGTGAGATGAGTTAGATTTGTTAATTATACCAGAAAATCATCCATCAAGCCCATAAGATACAATTTTCATTCCATATTTCTTTCGCAACACATCGCCCAAGTGAATCACTTTCGTCTGATCATTTTGAATTCCCGAGAACAGTGAGAGATTATATTCCGACCGCAAATCTGAGACCCCAAACCCCACAAGTCGTACTCGTCGATTCGGATCTAAGCGCTCTAAAAAAAGAGTTTTAGCCAACGGGTATATTTCAAAATCAGAATCACTGGGACCTAATAAAGTTTTGCTAATTGTATAAGTCTTAAAATCTGAGTAGCGAATTTTTAGATTAATCACATGTGCCATTAACCGCTTCTTTCGCAGTGAAAATAGCACTTCATTCGATAGTTTTTTTAAGACATTGGTCAGGAAATCTTTATTGGAATGATCACTGCTAAAAGTTCGTTCTTTCGAAATCGATTTCGGCGGACCACAGTCCACATGTACATCACGATTATCGACCCCACGTGCCTTCTTCCACAATCCTACCCCTGATCGTCCTAGCTTCTGATAAGCCTCTTCAAACGATAATCTAGCGATATCTCCCAGTTTCGTAAAACCGTACGTATAAAGCGCTGATTTAGTTTTCGGTCCAATTCCAGGCATTTTCTCCACCGGCAGCGGCGCAAGAAACATTGCTTCTTTCCCCGGTGTTACTGTTGTGAGTGCATGTGGCTTATTTAGTCCCGATGCAATCTTCGCAATTGTTTTATTTGTTGCTAAGCCGCCTGACACTGAAATCCCCAGTTCATTATTCACCGTGCAGAGAATTTCCTTCGCCACTTCTCTCATCGATTTTCCATGCATCATCTCAGTGCCAGATAGATCCAAGTATCCTTCATCTACTGAGGTCGGTTGCACCATCGGAGTAAAGCGGCCAAAGATCTCAAACATCCGACGTGAAAACGATTTATAGTGCTTAAATCCTGAACAAACCACAATGCCTTTCGGACACAACCTCAATGCTTCCCTCATACTCATCGCCGATCTCACACCATATTGCCGCGCCAGATAATTCGCACTAGACACCACGCCCCGTCGCATCGACGAACCACCCACTATCACCGGCTTACCTTTCAAACGCGGATTCAAAACTTCTTCCACCGATGCAAAGAATGCATCAGCATCGATGTGCAGCACTGCCCGCGGCCAAACAACTTTTTGTTTTGTTGAGTATTGCATTGCATAGAGTCTCGTTAAAAGTCCGTTCCAAAAATTTTGGCGGCTAGAAATCATAGCATTACTAGCCGCCCATTAAGTCGATAACAACATTTATGATGAAAAAGATAATGTTTCACCAATTTCATCCGACCTCTCATCCGAATCATTAAAGGTCTTCGGAGTTTATTACGCACATACTTATTGCTTAAGTTATGGATAAATTCATTTTTATTAGTGATTTTTTTACGAGTTTTCATGGTAAGTAGGGTTAAGAAAAACACCTGGTCAAAGGAATTTGACCAAAAGAATCAACAAATAATCAAAACTAGATTTTAAATTTTAAGCGCTTAGTTCAAAGTTCTATTTGTATTGCCTGATCAACGAGATCACCACTCCTTGAATCTGCAGATCACTAGTAGGGTAAATATTTTCATAATTTTCATTCTCAGGCTTCAGGAAGAACTGACCATTCTTGTCTTTCATAAAGCGTTTTACCGTATTTTGATTATCAACAAGTCCCACCACAATATCTGATGGTTTTGGCTCAAGTGACGAATCAACAATCAGCAAATCTCCCTCTAAAATTCCGGCATTTTTCATACTGTCACCGGTTACTTGCAGTAAGAATGACTTCTTTGGATTTCTCACCGTATCTTCCCCAACAGAACGCCATTCTTGCACAAATTCTTCGCTAAACACCGGTCCACCAGCAGGGATAAATCCCAATACTGGCAATCTCACATCATTGGAAGAAAGTTTTTCTTTAACACTTTGCAGTAAACTAATTCCACGCGGAGTATCATCTTTTTCGATATAGCCTTTCTGAACTAAAGCTTTCAAATGTTTCAAAATACTGTTATCCGAACTGACCTGGAAATGCTCGCGCATCTCTTTAATTGTTGGCGATTTACCAAATTCCAACTGGTACTCTTCGATAAAATTTAATACCGCCTCCTGTTTTGCTGTAAGTGCTTCCATAAGAGTGGGGTAAAAGATATATTTTCTAAACTTCTGATTGCATTTTAGGTGAGCAAAAACTCACCGTCAATACTTTTTTGCACTAAACCTCGCAGGCCCTTAATTTGAAGCATTAATCCGAGTTTTGTTGTTTTCGGTGTGCCCTGGTGCGTGCCTCTACTCACCGCTTCACTCACCGCCGCTTCGAATCATTCGATCATCACTGCTATCTCCAGCACGGCTTACTATTATTGTAAAAAAAATGATTTTGTGCTAAAATTTTAAGATTTTAAAAAACAAAACAAACAACATGGGAAACCAAGACAAAAAGCCAAAAAAGCAGGAACTCACGCCTGAAGAGAAGAACGCCTTCAACCAAGGGATCTTTTCTTGGACCGCCCATCTCTACCGCTATCACGAAAAAACCAAGCGTTGGTATATCTCCGCTGGTTTATTTATGCTCATCCTCATTGGCTATGCCATTTACACCGAAGCCTACACCTTCGCCGTGGCCCTCCTGGCTTACTGCTACGTTTACGTTTACTTCCACAGCAAAGAACCAAACACTGAAAAAATTATCATTTCCGAAATCGGCATCAAAGAAGGCAAGCATTACTACCCTTACAGCAGCATTAAGCATTTCTGGATTATTTATCATCCACCGTTTGTCAAACAGCTCCACATTATGACCAACAAACGTGTGATGCCAGAAGTTGTGATTCAACTCGAAGATCAAGATCCAGCGGAACTCCGCAATTACCTCTGTCATCAAATCCCTGAACTTGAAGGCAAAGAAGAAGGTTTTGTCGATACTCTCATTCGTACACTTAAGCTCTAATCATGGTCCGACGCCGCCCATCACAATCAGGCAGTCACGCTCGTACTCAGGAGAATCTTACTCGAGAGCATTATAAAAACTATGCCCGTAGACCAGGGGAGTCTCCCAAAAAGGGCTTAGCGGAATGGTTTCGTCAGTATGCGCGTCAGCTTTACAAGGACGCCTCGGCTAAACTTTTCAAACTCCAAGGCGCCAAACGCGGCAAGTTGCCATACTACTCCGGTCGTGCGCTCGATTTGCTACTCCGACGGCTCGAGAATCAGCTTCGCAACAAAACCAATTCTACTTATGAGAAGGCCTTAGCCATTACCCGTGGATCCACTGAAAGTCTCACCCAGCTCAAAGAAAAGATTCTGAACATGGGGGAAGTTCTCCGCCTCAGTCTCCGTGCTACCGCTGAAACTGCAGTTACCAGCTTCAATATCGTCCGAACTCTCGAAACCGGAACCAAGAAAGAATATCTCAATGCCAATGAAGTAGCCCGGATGATGCGTCTCAACGAACTTTTTCAAAAAGCACTCAAAAAACGACCTGACATCAAGAAACAAATCCTCGACATTGGGAAGCAGCTTGCTACTGGCCAGCCCTTAAAGCCAAAACAAATGCAAACAGCAATTGAAATCGCACAAGAT
>CAYGJQ010000017.1:0-2191 GCA_964350285.1 uncultured Candidatus Peribacteria bacterium
TATTTTCGTTTTAGGAAGGAAGTCAGAGTTGTCGCGGGCGGAATTGCATGCGGTATTTGGCGAGGAGATGGAAGTGAAGTTGGAAACAAGTGAAGTAATGATTGTGGATTTGCGGATTCCTCTTTCTGATCCACAGCTTTTCTTGAATATGTTGGGCGGGACGGTGAAGGTAGCGGAAGTTTTTGAGGAAGTAGGACGTGATTCGCAGGAAGATTGGGCGGGAATTGTGGCGCGGAAGGTTGAGGAAGTGACTGCGGGACAGAAAGGTAAGACTTTATTCGGTGTTGGACTTTATAGTTTTTCACAATCTCATGAATCTGTCCTGAAGAAGCTGCTGAAAGATGCGAAGGGAATTTTGAAAATTAACGGAATTAGTTCACGTTTCGTCAACAAACCGTGGAAAAGTGTGGATAACGTTGCTGTGTTGAAAGAAGGATTGATCGAGAAAGGAATGGATGTGGTGATGGTAGAAACGCGAGAGGGATATGTGTTTGGACGAACAGTGGCGATTCAGGATTTTGAAGCTTATAGCGAAAGGGATTTTAATAAGCCGCGTCGTAATCCAAAACGAGGGATGCTGCCGCCGAAGCTAGCGCAAATCATGATTAATTTGTCTGGTGTGAATCGATGGCCGGATACGATGGGAATTAAGTCTTATGAACAAGGTGTCGATAAAAAAGTGGAAGCGGAAATTGAGGAATCGGATTGGGAAATGGTGAATTATGGTGATGATGAAGCGAAGCCTTATGAGATGCAGGATGATTTTGTGGATGAAGATATTGAGGAGGAAATGTTTGACGATTTTTTGGCGACAGATTTTGATAATGATCTTTTGGATGATGACGAATTTGATGTCGACGAAGTTTCGGCAACAGATGAGGATTGGGAGGATGATTTGTTGGATAGTGATTTTATGCCGGAAGATTTGCTGCAAGGGATTGAGCGGTGGTCGCGGGGAATTATTTATGATCCGTTTTGTGGAAATGGAACGGTGTTGATGGAAGCGATGTTGATGGGATTTGATGTGATTGGTTCTGATTTGAGTGAAGATGCGGTGGAGGATACGAAAAAGAATTTGCAGTGGTTGAAGCGGCGTTTTCCGCACACGAAAGAGAGAAGGTTCTTTGTTTTCCAGAAGGATGCGCAGGAGATTGATGAAGTGGATTTGATGGATGCGTGTATGAATGTTGATCCGGAAGATCTGGAATCGACGATTGAAGCGATGCTTTCGCGATTGAAGGCGATTGTGACGGAAACCTATCTCGGTCCGCCGATGACGAAGTTTCCAACTGATCAGGTGCGAGAGAAAGTGGAGAACGATTTGAGTGGCCTAATGGACAAAACAATGGCTCAATTGAAGGAAATTGTAAAAGATAAAGTGCCGGCTGTGGTGACGTTTCCAGTTTATCGACGGAAGAAAGAGTATTTTCCAATGAAAAAAAGCGTTGAAAAAATTGAAGCGCTTGGTTATATTTCATCTGCTCTTTTGAAAGAAAAGACTTCTTTAGTTTACGATCGACCCGATCAAGTGGTCGGCAGAGAAGTCTGGAAGTTTAGAATGGCCTCAGATACAGAGGCTAAGTAAATACATGTTCCCTGGTAGCTCCGTGGTAGAGCATTCGGCTGTTAACCGAAGGGTCACTGGTTCGAATCCAGTCCGGGGAGCCAAGATTGTTTATTGTTAGCATCGATGATTGCTGCGAAGGGTTGATTGACTTGGTAGAGCAGTTTTCGACCTTTCAGTTTTAAGTTCGAAAGTACGAAATTGATGAGTTCACGTTTTTGGTCGACTTTCGAAACTTTAAACAATTCGGCTGCACGTGATGAGAGTTCAAACAGGTAGGAAACGGTCAAAGCAAACTTTTCATCAGCTTCTGTGTGTGCTTTCAATTTGAAGTCTAAGTCGTGTTGTCTGGACTTGAGTGAGTGTGCCTTTTTGTCGTATTCGTCCTGAGTAATACTCTCTTGCAACAGAAGGTCTAACAATTTGCCGAGCTGTTTTTGGATCAGGTCGTATTCGGTACGGAGTTTTTTGATGTTGGCTTTGTGGAACTGTTGTTTAGCTTTGTGGCTTTCTTGGAGTCGCGACTGTAGGTCTTGAAGTACGTTTCTCGGAATGGTGAGTTTTTCGAATAGCTCTTCGATTTGATCTAGGAGTTCGTTTTCAGTGACGCGAACAGCTCCGCAGTTA
>CAYGJQ010000017.1:2211-27843 GCA_964350285.1 uncultured Candidatus Peribacteria bacterium
CAATGAGCGCACTGAATTAAGCCACGAAGAGCGAAGGGTTTGGCAGCGTATTTAAAAGGCTTTTTGTGATAGCGTTCTCTGACTTCTTGGCATCGGTCGTATAGATCTTTGCTGATTAGTGGTTCGTAATTGTGTGGGTAGAGCTTTCCTTTACATCTCATCTCTCCATAGTAGAAGGGGTTTTGTAACAAGTTGTGGATTTGGGCGTGGACGATCGGTTTGTTTGTCAGTGGGTTGGTTAACCCTTCTTTTTCTAGGATGCGAGCGATTTCTTTGATTGAGTAGCTGCCGCGTGAATAAAGTTCGAAGGCTTGTTGAACGAGGTATCCCCTCTCTGGGTCAATGACTATGGTTTTCTTTCCAAATTTGTCTGAGCTGTTGAGATATCCTGTTGGCGCTCTTCCAATCCATTCGCCGTTGTTGAGTTTGTAGTTGATACTTCTTTTGACGTTGTCTCCTAGGCTGAGGATGTAAGCCTTGGCTCCCATTACTGCGAAGTCCCACATCATGATTTGGGTTCCTGCTGAGCTGCTGTCAATTGTAAGGCCTTCTCTGATGAAGTGGATGGCGATTTTGTCTTGCTTCCTAAGGTCGTCGAGAATTGTGGACTCTTTGAAGCTGCGCTGAACTCTGTCGACGGAATCTGCGACGAGGGCGATTTTGGTATTCTGTTTCTTGATGTATTCGATCATCTCGTTGAACTTCTTGCGCCCACCGATGGTTGAGGACTCAATGATTGTGAAGGCTTTGATTGGTTTGAGATCATTGCGGCTGCAATAGTTTTTGGCTCTTTCCATTTGGGCGGGAAGGGACTTGCCGTCTTCTTGTTCCTTTGTAGAAACCCTGGTTAGTATTACTGCTTTCATTAAATGGGGGTTATGAAATTAATCTATATCAAAGTCTTTGAGCTTCAAAGGTGCGAAGCTTTCAAGTGCATTAGTGATGTTTTGAGTCGATTTGTAGTGTTCAGGTGTGATGATTTCTTCTATCGCTCTCAGTTCGTGTTTTAGTCTGCTCCAAATATGTCTTTTTTCTGTCACCAGTCCCAAGGTGCTTCTTAATCTTCTTGCCCCTGCTTTCTGAATCGCTAGGACTGCTCCAGTGAGCTTGAGCACCTTTTGAGGCTTCATATCGGGTTTGTGCTTTCTTATTTGTTCTAGAAGTTGAATTGGGTCGTGAGAGTCCATCGCGAAGAGATTGATACCTTTATTTATTTTGTCCCAGAATCTGAGTAGTACTTCTTGAGATGTTTTTTCTGAGAATACTGTTGATAGAGTTGGTGTACCTGAATAGTTAATGGTGTTCTGGATTTTCTTTTTTGTGTTGAGTCTTACTTCGATTCTGATCACTTCGAAGGGTTTTTTTGATTGGAGTATTTCAAAGAGATCCGATTGGTATGAATTTGAATCCTCTATGGCTCTTTTTTCACTGATTTTTGATTGCTGGAGGTCTTTGATTTTGTCGTATATGGCTATTTCAAATGAGTTGGCGTGGTAATGAAGGCAGTGACCACCATTGCGGAATGATGTGCGATCTAGGTCTAGTCTTTGGGGTAGGTCAACTTTGTAGAGTTGATTAATGATCATTGATGCTGAGGTGTGATCGGTGAGTGCGATGTTTTTAGAGAAGTGGGCTGTTGTGACCGGAAAACTTCCGATTCCGAGTGGTGAAACTATAACTCCCATTTCATTCAGTTTTCTGCCTAGTGCATGCCCGAGTCGAGGCAGGTCAGTGTCTGTTAATTCATCGAAGTTGTTTCCGAATAGAAGCTTGGGAGCTGAAAATTCAACCTTTAATGAGATTTCTCGATTTCTTCCTTTGAGCCTGTTGATCAAGGTTAATCTTGGTTTATAGTTGTTTTCTTCAATGTCCTTCTTGGAAGGGTTTAAGATTGCTTTGGTAAAAGGGGCGCCTATAAATGCATCTGGTTTTAGCAGCTCAGTGCAGTCAGGTTTAAAAAATTCTGGTCTGAGGATAGAGAATGATTCTTTAGGTATCATCAGTACTACTGTGTCTATCATTATGATTCATTACTTCTTTAAATTTTTTGAAGACTGCCTTCTCGATTGCTGAAGACATTTCTTTGTTAATTGGGTGGAAGATATTTAGGTTTTTACGCCCAGCGTTTTTTGTAGGGTATGTAAGGCGTAGTCCTGAGAGGTCTAGTTTTGAATATATCCCGATAGAACTTAGGTAAATGCTGTCATTGAGGACTAGAGACGCAAAGCCTAATAATCCTTCCTTGGGCTTGATTGGAGTAATTTGGATTTCAGTGATTTTGTGTTTCATGGATTTGGTTGATTATCAATTTCGATTAAAATATTGAGAAAGCCGCTGAGTCTTCTTTGCATGATTTCGACATCCTCGTCTTTAAGTTTTTGTTTGCAGAGTTTTTCGAAGGTTTCTTTTGGCATTAAAAAAATCAGAGTTTCTGGGGAGAAATTACTCTGATCAGGGTTTGATTGCGGATGGGTGCTTAAAATCCTTTAATTAAGCCATTTGATTTGTTCCAACGGTTAGGAAACGGGCAGGAATTGTGATGCTTAACAATGATTTGCTTTTGCTGACAATGCTAAACCCGAACTGTTTTTTTGTTTTTTTATTAATTCCATCATAGGCATTGGAAATGCTAGTGGCGGCTTTATTGTCGTATTCGTCGTTGTGTATTCCTAGTGCGTTGTCGGCAATTGTTTCGTAGCTGATCCATTCTCCAAAACTTGAGTTTTCGAAGAGAAATTTAACAATGTTTGATTCATTGGAGTCTGGCTCCAATTGGCAGATGCTGTCTAGGAAGCATATTTGCGCTTTTTCCGACACGTAGAAAAGAGGGCTTTGAGAGAGTTTAGAAATTTCGTTGTAGTACTCTGCTAGTAAATCAAATGCCTTGGTGATGTCGTTTAGATTGAGTGTCCCTGATGAGTACCGTGCGATTAAAATTGGGTCTACTATTTTTTGAAAATTGTATGTTTTTATGTAGTCTTGGAAGATCTCTCCAAGGGTTTTTGTCACTGTTTCTGTCCATTTCTCAAAGACTTCGAAGTTTGAGTATAAGTCAGCGTAAGGATCAATGGCTAGAGTGCTTTGCTCGTCTGCAGTATTGATCATGTAGTATCCATCTCTAACCAGGTCGTCGATTTTTTTGATTGCGATTCGAGGAGAAACTTTGAGTCTCATTTATGTTCATTACATCTTTGTTTCGAGGATAGGTGTTATATAGATTTCTTGCAATCAATGGTTTTTATTTTTTGATTCGGTAAATTAATTCCGCCATTTCACCTCTACTTATTTGATGTGATGGGGTTGTCCAAACTGGCAGTGTGAGATTGTTTTGCTCGGCAAATTGCCAGTATTTTTCGTACCAAACCCCATCAATTGCTGGAATGTCTTCGTAGAAGGCTTCAAGCGCGATTTTAAGTGCTTCCATTATGTTGATATTGAGATCTGGTCCAAATGAGCCATCGGGATAACCTTCGATTAATCCCTTGTTTTTACTGAAACATACGTATTTAGAATACCAAGTTCCACGTTTAACATCTGTGAAGCAATCATCTTCATCCGTTATTTTGATTTCATTGCCATATTTGGCTTCGGCGAGAATTTTCGTGAATTCTGCTCTGTTTATTTTTTTGTCAGGTTTGTATGTATTGTCTGTATAGCCTTGGACTATGCCGTTTTCTTTTACGAATTTTATTGCTGTACTGTAGTTGGTTGCTTCTGATACATCTTCAAAAATACTGTTATTTGGGTTGGTGGATGTAGCTGTACTCGGTGTATCTGTATTTGGTTCAAGTGGTTGTTCTTCTTGAACGCAGACTAAATTTTCAGGGTCCATAGTGTAGCCTTCCTTGCAGCCACATTTATCACCTTGAACCTCGGAGTAAGTCCCGAAGATCTCTTTGCAGAGTTCTTCTTTTTCTTTACAAAGGTTTGAGGTTTCGTCCCAAAAGTAGCCATCGTAGCAATAACAGTTTCCATCTGAGGCTAAATAGCCATTTATTAGGTCAGGGCATACTGCTGAGGATGGAGGAATGTATGTATTACTTGAAGGCGTTGTGTCGTAAATGTTGAGATAATCAGGAGAATTTTCATTTTCTATAACTAGGATATCCGAAAGGCTGCTGCATGTGATTTCTTCTGAAGAGCAGAAATGGAATGTCCCATCTGTTCCCTCTTCTATTTCATAGATTGAAGTCAAAGTTCCACAGGAGATTTGGTCGCCGTCACATATATGCCATTTTTCCTGAAAGGAGTCTTTTTCTATTTCGAATACTTTTGACAAGTTGCCGCAGCTTAGACTGTTCCCTTCGCAAATGTAATATTCATCTGAAAACGCTTTTTCTATTTCAAATAGCTGGTCAAACATTCCACATGTGGCTGTGTATTGTCCATCACACAGTGCATAGTTGCCATTGTACTGTTCTTTTATGGTGTATTTAGCTGACAGTGAATTGCATGAAATGTCTGAAGCATCACAAATGTATGTAATATTCGAAGAATCTGTCTTGATTTGAAAGAAAGCTGAAATACTGTTGCAGCTGATGACATCGCCACTACAGATGTAGCCATTTTTTATTCCTAATGAAGGTAGTGCGGTTAGTATGTTAAAAGAGGCTTCGTTGTTTGCGTTGATGCTGCTATTCGTTAAGATGCCCCCTGAGATGATTATGAAGAGTCCTAATAGGACAGTTAGGATGCTTTTTTTCATTGGACTTTTTTATTAGAAAACAAAGAGGGCAACCAAATCTGATCACCCACATCACTACCTGCAAGCAGATAGTTCCGAGGCAGAAATTGGTTGCCCAATCTTGCCCGGAACAAAAAGTTGCTTGCAGATTATTTTGCCATTAACGACAAAAATTACAGGTTGCCAGTGATGTGGGTGATGAATGTAGTATAGGTATTGAGAATTGTATTGTAAATCGCTTTATGAAAGGACCACAAACTTATCTTAATTTAGCCAAGGATAAGTTGAAAGAAAATGATGATGGTTTGTTGGCCTATGTTTGTTTGGATTTAAGGATGTGTATTGAGGCTGTGACTATGAGAAAAGTTGGAGTTTATAAAAAATACTTGCCTGAGAGTTTGAAGCTTGAATGGAGACCCCATACCTTTTTTAAGTTGTTGTCTTTACTTGAGCCAAATGCTGTATCCGGTTTTACCCTATCCATTGGTAAGGAGGATACCCCGGGAGTCCCAGCTAAAACTATGTTCATGCTTGGGGAACATAAGATTTTCCCCTTGGGATGGTTGGGTAAAGCTTATGGTAAATTGGGGAACTTTTTGCATATTCCATCTAAGGAGATTGACTGTTTGAAATTGAGAAGTGATCTTGAGGAGATGGTGGATTATTTAGAGCCAATAGTTAGTAGTAAAGTTGATTGCTCGATGGGCACGAGAATGAAGATGTCTTGTGCAGCTTGTGGTGATTATTTTTATTGGAATGTTGCTTCTGGTCTTAGAGAATTTGATTGTTTTAATTCGAAGTGTGGGATTCTAAATAAAATTGTTGAAGATTCTGATGGAAGTTGGAGATGTTACCCTTCATATTGTTTCAATTGTGAATGTTGCAAAGATACTATTTCTTTTAAAAAAAGAGATTTGAGGCTGGGGTATGAATTTAGTTGTATTAAATGTAAGCAGCAGTATCAGGTATGCGAATTTGGTATTAGGCAAGTAGGTTCAATTAAAAAATAGTTTATGAAAAATGTTTCGAGGATTGATTTGCTAAAATCTTTGAGGGCTACTTTTGTCCTGGCTCAGTGGTGCTTCAATGCACGTTATGTAAAGGGAAGTGAAGAGAGTGATAATTCCTTTTTGAGAGTTTGTTTTTTGAGTTTGGAGCAGACTTTACTTATGAATTTGGCCATATTGTTTGAAAAGAGAAAAGATACTATGTGCTTTAGAAGCTATTTACTTAAGCTTTCGGATGAGGGAAAGGATGAAGGTGTTTATAATGATATTAGTAAGCTTTTGTTAGACAATGATTCAAAGATTCGGAATTTGATTAGTTTAAGGTCGAATGATGTGGCTCATAGGAATGGGATAATTTATTCGGATTTGATTAATTCAAGGCAGACAAAGTTTCCAAGATCTACAATCATGGAGATTGCTCAGTTGATGGGGGTGGCTGAGAAGATTATTACAGTTATTGAGCTTCATGAATTAGATGGTCATACGAGGAATCAGAGGTCGAGGCTGTCTGAGTTAACCAAGAAAGGGTGGGATGATTTGTATTCGAGAGGGATAGAATAGTTGTTTCTGTCTTATGTTTGCTAACGGGATTGGGAAAAAATATAAGGGGGTGTTATCGAGTCCAATAAACTGGTGAGTTGTTTTTTAATAATGTTAATCTCCCCCACCATCTCCGTTCGCAACATGTCCACTAAGGGGAGCCAAGATTGAGATAGTTAATCTTGTTGTTGCTGTTTATCAAAGTACCCTCTGGTAAAAGAGGTTATATTTTGATTTGATCGTTTTTTAGATGCAACAAAATAGCGTCACTAAGAATGAATTAAGGCTGGGGAAACTAATTAGGCCTGTTTTATTGCAGCGTCAGTTTCTTTAAAGGAGTAAGTGTTGAAGCTTTTTTGGAGCCAAAAATATCCAGCTATTGCTGCTAAAATATTACCAATCACTATGCTCCACCAAAGTCCGTTCATTTCAAAATTTTGAACGTAAACTAAGTAAAGAGATGATGGAATAGTCAGTACAAATAATCTGAGTACGCCAATCCAAAAACCAGGCCAAGATCGACCAATAGCTTGAAAGCCATTCGCCACAATCATCCAGGCAGCTAAGAATGCGTAAACAAATGAAACAGATCTAAAGTACTGAATAGTGTAGCGGGTGGCCGTTGGTTCATCAGTAAAGGCGCCAACAATTAATGGTGCCAAAATAGCAGCTAATACCCCAAGACCAAGCGCAATTCCACTGCCCCAAGTCAGAGCTTTTTTGAAGATTTCTTTTGTACGTTCGAGATTATGTGCTCCAATGCTTTGTCCCATCATTGCCATAGCTGCGAAGCCGTATCCAATTGCAGGCAGGTAGGCAAAAAATTCAATTCTAAAGGCTAAACTGAAAGCAATTGCTCCAGGTTCTAGGAATGCATCAGAAGCAATAGACGTCAAAATTGCTAGGCCAATTGGGTTTAAAACTTGGGTTAATGCAGCAGGAAAACCAATTTGAAGTACTGCCATTACAGAGGACCATTTTAAGTTTAGATTTTTAAAATGAAATCGTACTTTGCGTTTAGGGCTTGAAAGTGATTTTAAGGCGATGCAAATGAAGACGAATTGGGAGAAAATTGTGGCATAAGCAGCGCCTGAAACTCCTAGACCGGGGAAATTTCCCCAGCCAAAAATTAAAAGTGGATCCAGAACTATATTGATAGCTGTAGAAAGTGCAAATAGTTTAGTGAGGGTGAAAGTGTCTCCTTGGGAATTAAAAGCAAACATGATTGCAATCAAGATGAAGAAGAATACTGAGCCTAACATGGTGATGGTGAAGTAGGCTTGGGCAGGTTCAAAGATATTGCCGGCAGCGCCTGAAAAGGTAAGCAGTTGGTCTTTGAAGATCAAGGCAGGGCCGGTAAAGATTAAAGCCAAGAGAAACATTAAAACAAAAGATTGTCCCAAGATTCGCTCAGCTCCTTGAATGCGTTTTGCACCGAGTTCCATTGCCATGAGTACGCCGGAGCCAACCGTGACACCGAAACCAATCGACATCATTAAAAATAGGGTGATTTGCGAGATGCTGACTGCGGCAATAGCATTTGCTGAAAGTTTTCCGACCCAAAAGGCATCCACAATATTGTATAGCGTGTGAAAAAAGAAAGAGAGCATCATCGGCCAGGCCAAAGACCACATTTGTTTTGAGATGTTACCTTTGGTTAAATCCATATTTTTATCCATAGTATTTCAATTTAAATCCGATATAAGCTACACCTCTTTTGTGCACAAATACAGCGAAGATTATTTGATTGAACGGTCCAATTGTGATTTGCGTCTTGTAGCAGTTTGATGATTGTTTGTTTTTCTGTAAGATTCGGTAAATAAGGTTTAATGTTAAAAGTATGGAAATTTTGAAATATTCAATTCAAATTGAGAAGCCACAGGCCTTCGTATTTGATAAGGTTTTAGATAAAACAGTTTATCCAGAATGGACAAGGGCTTGGGGTGAGGGAATGACTTATGAAGGTGAATGGAAAAAAGGTGGTTATATTGCTTTTCATGATAATTCCCAGGGAGGGACAAAAGTAGTCATTGAAGATATTCAGCCTTCAGATTTTATAAAAATGAAGCATGTAGCAATGGTTAATTCTGCTGCAGAAGAGATTGAATTAACTGATGAGATGATGAAGAAGTGGATTGGTTCGCTTGAGCAATACTATTTCCGTAAAGATTCTGATACACAAACTACATTTGAAGTAGTAGTTGAAACTGATGTTGCTTTTAAAGAAATGATGGATGGTGCTTGGCCGAAAGCATTGGGATTTTTAAAAGCGGTTTGTGAAGGAAATTTAAATGAATAAATCTATTTCTTCATATGTCCTTTTACAGAGACCTTGCCATTGATGATTTTATGGGCAGGTTTGTTTCGGATTATTTTGTCTCTTGCGAATTCTTGGCCGCATTTAGGGCAGCGTTTATCCCCTTTTGTGTTGTCTTTCAAAATTTTATGCAAAAAGCATTTTACTAGGCTGCCGTTGCCGCCTTTGTTGTATTTATAAAGAAATTCATTACATCTACTACAATGAATTTTGATTGTTTGGGTGTTCATATGGTTGCCGCTTTGTGCAATTTTATTCTGTTCCTTCAATTACCTGGTGAAAGTACCAGCGTACAGTGTTCCAGTCGTCATTTCGGGGCTCGAGGATGTATTCTCCTTTGGCGATTTTTTGGCATTCTGCGGTTTTTGTACTTTTGTCTTCAGGCGATAATTCTGCGATTCTTTCAATGTTATCGAGACATTTTTTGCGTTCGTCTTCGCCTTTGTGGGTAGAGGTGAGGATGTTGCCGGTGGAGAGAACGTTGCCGCTTTTGATAGCGAAAGATTGATAGCGGAAATAGGAAACTAGGAGCTGGTCTAAGCTGATATCGGTTTCTACTTTGGTCATTAGGGTTTTAACGATTCCGGTGAATTTGTCGGCATCGCCGGTGTTGAGGTCTTTGGCTTTTTTCTTTAAGGATCTTAATATTAGTTGTTGTCGGGCGGAGCGGGAGAAATCGCTGGTGGTGTGTCTTGATCTGGCAACTCTGAGGGCTTCTTTCCCAGAAAAATGGTGGTCGCCGGCGCGGTAATAAAGTGTCGACCAAACGCCGTTGTCTTCGACTTTGTAGGAAGGGTCTATTAGTGGTTCGTTGAGATGAACGTCGATGCCGCCGATGATGTCGATTACATCGATGAAGGCGTACATGTCGATCAGGATGTAGTTGTCGATTTTATAGCCGGTAATATTTGAGAGGATGCGTTTTAATTCATCCATACCATAGAAATGGTAGTAACTATTGATTTTACGGTTGTTATAGTAAAGATCTCTCGGCAGGCTGACCAAGGTGATGGTTCTTTTTTGAAAGTTGATGTTGGCGATGATGAGTGTGTCGACTAAGCTGCCATTTTTTCCCGCAACTAAAAGATTGGTTTGCCCTTCGTAGACAGCTCCTGGGGCGAATTCAGGGATTTGATCGGGCAAAATTAGAGTTTTTTTTTTGCGTCTTGGTCTTCAAGGAAACTGCGGACATCGATTTCTTGGCCGTCTTTGATGACTTTAATCATTCCAGAGGAAAGTTCGACGCCGATAGCGAAAACTACGGCATTACTCTTGGTGTCTAAGATGTTGTAATAGAATTTGTTGGATTCTTCGTGGGGAGTTTCTTCTAATTTCCAACCTTCGTTTTTGATGGTGTCGAGGAAAGCTGGGTCTTTCATCAGTGATTGGATGTTGGCTTTTCTTTTTTCGATTTCTTGTTTGGCGTTTTCTGCTGATTCTTTGCTCTCTTGAGCTGCAGTTTGTTGATCTTGTCTTTTTTTGGCGATTGCTTTTTCAGTATTTTCTTTGAAAAAATTGATGATGGAGCTTGAGAATTGATCGTTTTGGTAATCTTTTATTTGGTGGTCTTCGAGGACACTTTGGATGATGAATTGGTTGTCGTCAGCACTGAAGGCGAGGTTGAAAAGTGGCTGGCCGTTGAATTCACTATTGCTGGTGTCGTTGAATTTAAGATTTAAATTATTGGTTTCGCCGAGTTGTAATGATATTTCGGAGAGTTTTTGTTGGAAATCAGGATTTGTTGATAACTCTTTGAGAATTTGTTCAGCTGTTTGATTTCGTTGAGCGTGATTTTTTTCTTTGGCAACGGCGTTGAGCATGGCAAAGACGGCTACGGTGTCTTTATTCGATTCGTCCGTTTTTTTCCCGTCTTCTTTTTTTTGTTCTAAAACTGAATAATCAACTTCCGGCAATAATAGGAATCGGCGGATTTCATTTAGATCATTGGCAAATAATTTTATGTCGCCTTTAGATGCACCAATTTCATCAATCACTCCCTGGTTGTACTTGTCGACGCGATTTACGACAGTTTGCATCGACCAAATTAAATAGGTGTTTAGTGATAAAACTGCTACTAGGATTAAGAAAAAGAAGGTGCGTAAATAATGTCTTTGCTTTTTTTTCGGGGCTTTTTTGGCCATTTGGTTGATTAGTGATTGCTTAGGGTAATTTAGTTTTAATGCTTTAAAAGAGCAAGGAGATTAAATTTGATTATCTTTAAATAGTGGTGATTAGTTGTTGTGTGGGGAAATGGTTTTCAGCTTTTAATGTTGATTGTGACGTGGGTATAATCGTTCAGTTTATTAAACCTATTAATTATGAAGTATAAAGTAGAGCGCAGTATTCTTATCAATGCGGACATGAAGAAAGTTCGTGAGCTTGTTGATGATTTTAATAATTGGAATACTTGGTCTCCTTGGACGATTGTGGAGCCTGGATGTAAAGTGAAGGTGAAAGGTGAAGTCGGAAAAGTTGGGCATGAGATGAGCTGGGATGGTGAGATTATTGGTGCTGGGGTGAATACGCTGGAAAGTGCGGAAGGTAATCGTTTGAATTACGATTTGCGTTTTATTAAGCCCTTTAAGTCAAAATCTAAGGCTGCTTTTGAATTTAAGGAAGTGAAAGATGGAGTGGAGGTGACGTGGACTATGGATGGCAGTATGCCGTTCTTTTTGTTTTTTATGATTCCAATGATGCGAGCTTGGATTGGGATGGATTATGACCGCGGATTGCGAATGATGAAAGAGATGGCCGAGAAAGGGAAAGTTGATGTGGATACTACTAATGAAGGGATTAAGCCTTATGAAGGTTTTTCTTATGTTGGGGTGAAGCGGACTTGTCCGGTGAAAAATTGTGGCGACTATATGAAAATGGATTTTGGGAAGCTAATGGAATTGCTTGAGAAAAGCGGGAAACAAGCAAAACATTGGGGCAGTCTTTATCCAAAGTTTGATATGGTGAAGCAGACTTTTACCTATATTGCTTTTATGTCGGCTGAGAATTTGGAAGGAGTTGAATTGGGAGCTGAAGTGGTGAGTGGTGAGATTAAAGATGGGAAGGTGTTGGAAATTAAACACCGCGGTTCATATGATTTTTTGGGCAATGCTTGGAGTATGGGGATGATGTATTTGCGGGCGAAGAAAATTAAACAAAAAGATGTGCCGTTTGAGTATTATTGGAATAATCCAAATGAAGTTGAGCTTAGAGATTGTAAAACAAGTATTTATTTTCCGGTGAAAGCACAATAATTAATTTTTAACACCTATATATTATGGAAATGAATCCAATTGGCTGGATTGATCTGCCAGCAACGGATCTAGATCGGGCGGAAAAATTTTACGGCGATTTCTTTGGTTTTGAATTTAAACGTCAGTCGGAAATGGGCGGGAGAACGATGAGTTGGTTTCCGATGGATATGAAAGTTTATGGTTCTGGAATCACTTTAATGAAAGCTGATGATTGCGTGCCGGCTGGCGCTAATGGTCCGTTGATTTATTTTGCGGCTCCTGGCGATGGGCTGAAAGATGCATTGTCTAAAGCAGAAGGATTGGGAATTAAAGTGGTGCTTGATCATACAAGTATTGGTGAACATGGTCACTATGCGGTGATTGAGGATTCGGAAGGCAATAATGTGGCGATTCATTCGATGAAAGAATAATCGTAAAACTAAAAGCCGCCTCGATCTGAGCAAGGCGGCTTTTTTATTGGTTGGTTTAGAATGTGTAAAGTTTTTGTTTTAACTCTGAGACTTTGTCTTTATTAAAGCTAATCCCCTCTTCTTTGAGGAGTTTGATTTTGGTGGCAGTGCCACCCGGGCCAGAGTATTTACCGATGCGTCCTGATTGAGGGACGACTCGGTGGCATGGGATTTTCGGGGCTTCGGGGTTTTTGCCAACAGCGGTGCCGACCGCGCGGACGGCTTTGGGATTGCCGATGAATTTGGCGATGTGACTGTAGGTGGTGATTTTTCCTTTGGGGATTTTTTTGAGGGCGTTCCAGACTGATTGTTGGAATTTAGTAGCCATGATTGGAGGGTTATTTTTTTAGTTTAAAATCTTTTGGGGATTTATCAGGGGTAGATATTTCTTTCCATTTAGCATTCCAAGTTTCAATGACATCGTTGCCAACATGAACAGTTCCTTTGCCGAGGAATTCTGTTTGTTTGGCGGCGCCACATGGATGACCTTCGTCGTTGCGGGTTTGTGAGCCATCGAGAGAAAGTAGTGTGTAGTGATAGTGAGTGGATTCACATTGGTCGGGATCGGTGGGAGTTGTAAAAATTCCGGTTGGGTAGCAGTATCCGTCGTCGAGTTTTTGGACGTCAACTGGGGCGCCATCTCCACTGAGAGTGAGGTTGCGACAGTTGAGGCCATTAGGGTCGAGGTTTTCTTCTAGTGATCTAACTTGATCGGCGACGGTTTCTTTTTGTGGGAAGCAGCCAGTGCTGATGATTAGTATTGATAGCATCGCGACGGTGGCAATGGTTGTTTTTTTCATGATTGAGAACTTTTAGTAATTGAAAAGTTGCTACTTTTTATTCTGGCACTGATTGTTGTTAAATAGAAGTAGATATTAGAAAAGGCCTTGTCATTGCTTTGAGCAGAATGATGATGTTGTTTTATTACTTGAGTCTAAACTGCGATATCAATTTGTTTTGAGTCTGTGAGTTCTGGATGGGGGCAGTAGAATTTGTTTCTGATTGCGAGATATTCGTTTTGGTTGAGCCATTTTAAGTGTGGGAAGCGTTGGGTGGCTAGGATTTGGAGTTCTTTTTTGAGGGCGGCGTTCATTAGGAACAAAGTGTCGGTTGGAGATTGAGGATAATTGAGTAGGTAGATCATTACGGAATAGAGATCTCGTTCCGGATAAAGATCGTTGTTGAGAAGGTATTCGAGGAAATGCTCGCGGTTTTTGAAAATTTCTACTAATTCGTGGTTGCGGAAGCGGAGGCTGAGGGGGAGTTTTTGAATGATGTCTTCCAGAGTGATGATTTCAATTGCAGTTTCTTGATCGGAGAATTTTGTGAACTTTGTTTGGTGTGATTCGAGGCGATTTTCGGGGACGATGTAGGTGATTTTAGAAAATTGATCTTTTAGGGTTTGGAATTGACTGGTGGCATGGGTGTTGATGGTGCCGGTTTTTACTTCGACAGCGGTGTCGTGGCTGACCATGTCTACCACTCGGCGGGAAAGATCAGGGCTTGAGGGGGAAACTTGGACTTGGGCGCGGACTTCGGGGTCGAGAAGGGTGTAGAGAATTACCGAGAGATATTCGAAGCCGTCGCCGTACATGCGGTAGAGGGTGTTTTTTGAGAGTTCGGTTTCGTTGAGTGCGATTGGAGAGACTTCGTTTGATCCACGCGGCAGAGTGAGGATGCGAGGATATTTTTTGAGTAAATCTTTGATTGTTTGATGCTCTTCTACTCCAGGGAATTTTGGAGCAATGAGTTTTTTTTGCAGTAGTAATTCTAAAATGGCTAATTGGGATTTGGTGCGAGTTTCTGCTTTGATGCCGAGGGCTTTGGCTAGGATGGTGTCATGGCGGAGGAGATCTTCGGTGTCGGTGAAGTTTTGATCGATGAAGGCTTGGAAATCGGGGGCGAACCTAGTGAAAAGTTTGAGGAAGTTGCCTTCTTGTTGAAGAAGTGATTGGCGGAGGAGTTTGAAGCCGTGGTTTTGATTGAAAAGGAGGTTGGCGAAGAATTTGGGGCCATAGAAAAATTTGATGCTATTTTGAAGTGCATCAGGGATCAAGTTTTTTTTTCTTTGGGTAACGGAAGCAAGTGAAAGCAAATGAGAGTTAGTCTCCGATTGGAGTTCGGATACGGTTTTATATGCTAGTTCACGAGCTTGCTCTCGTTGGGGACAAAAATTGATTGTTTCATCATTGACCGGCTGGAGAAGCTGGGATTGAAGCGTTAATAATGTTTGTTTTAGTACCATTTAACTACCTAAATTTTGAAAGGCCGGAATTCTAGCAGTTATTGTTTTTTTGTCAAATGGTGGTTTGGTTTTTTGGGAGATTTTGATTGTTGTTGATAGTTTGGTGTAAATGTTTTAGTTTTTGGCGTTGTTTTGAAATTTATGAAAGTATTCAGATTAGTTTCGGTTTTAGTCTGCTGCTGTGGTAGCTACATATTTGCCCTACTATTGGGATAGATTAAATTGTGAAGAGGTAGTGTCGGTAGGAGTGATTATTGGTTATAAAAAGTGATATCTTTAGATTATGAAAAAAAGAGTAGCAATTATTGGTGGTGGGGCAGCTGGGTTGATGGCGGCAGCGACTTTATTGGAAAGTGGTGGTTTTGAAGTGGATTTGTTTGAGCGGAATAAGGGATTGGGAGCGAAAGTGATTATTAGTGGTGGAGGGCGGTGTAATGTGACTACCGGGATTACTCAGCGGAAAGAGTTATTGAGTAAATATACGCGGGGGGCGGAATTTTTGAAGTTTGCCCTAGGGAAGTTTTCACCGAAGAAAGTGATGGAGTGGTTTGAGGGGCACGGGGTGAAATTGAAGATTGAAAATGATTTGCGAGTGTTTCCGGTGAGTGATGATGGGAAGGATGTGGTGGGAGTTTTCGAGAAAATTTTTCGTGATGGTGGTTTGAATGTGAGGTTGGTTGAAGCGGTGAGAAATATTGAGCCGGTTGATCAGAAGATGGTGAGAGTTGTTTCTGATAAAGGTGAGTATGAGTTTGATTTTGTGATTTTGACTACTGGTGGGAATGCTTATCGACATACTGGTTCTCAAGGTGATGGGTATGCGTTTGCAAAGAATTTTGGTCATTCGGTAACGAAACTTGGGCCTTCATTGAATAGTTTTTTGACTAATGAAGATTGGCCGAAGAAATTGTCTGGGTTGAGTTTGGGGAATGTGAGGTTGGAAGCGAAAGCTGAGGATGGGGAGATTAAAAAGATTACTGGTCCCCTGCTCTTTACACATTTTGGGATTTCGGGGCCGGCGGTGTTTGCGCTTTCTTCGCATTTGGCGTTTACGAAAATTTCGGTGCATCATCCGTTGGAGATCAAGGTTGTGCCGGAGGCGGAGATGGGGCGGGAAAAATGGGATCAGGAAATACAGTCGTATTTTGATGCCAACGGTTCTCAGCAAGTTTTGACGTTGATGAAAAAATATTTTCCACAGCGGTTGGCCGAGACTTTTATTGAGTTGGCAGGATTGACCGCCACCAAGAAGAACGCGGAGATTTCGAAGTCGGAGCGGATGGAATTGGTGAAACTATTGGCGGAAGGCTTCCCGGTAACTACGGTGCAGAGACGACCTGGTGATGAGTTTGTGACTGCTGGTGGCGTGGTGTTAGGAGAAGTTGACTCGAAGACGATGAGGTCGAAGCTGCATAGTAGTTTGTTTTTTGGTGGGGAGATTTTGGATGTGGATGGGGTGACTGGTGGCTTTAATTTGCAGGCTTCTTGGGCGACCGGGAGGTTGGCGGGGAAATCAGTAGCGATCGTAGATTCTTTTTCGGTTTGACTATGGTAGTGTTTGGGGTGATTTTAAGCTGAATTTATGTCTTTGAAGATTCAGAATAGTTTTAAGTTTTTGGGAATTGATTGGTCCCCTAGGCGATTGTTTTGGTTGGTGTCGGTGATTTCAGTTTTGATATATGCTGGGATTTCATTGGTAGCTCATTATAATTTTCGGACGACGGCTTTTGATTTGGGGATCTTTAATCAAGCGTTGTATCAGTATGCTCATTTGGAACTTGGACCGAACACGATCAGGCAAGTGCCGATTTTGTTAGCTGATCATATGGAATTGCTGATGTTCTTAATGGCTCCTTTTTGGTGGATTTTTGGTTCGTATACGCTTTTGGTTTTGCAGATTGTGGCGGTGGTTTTTGGGGCTTTTGGAGTTTATAAAGTGGTAGAGAAAGAGTCTGATGAGAAATGGTTGTCGGTGGTGGCGGCGTTGGTTTTTTATATGTTTTTTGGCGTGATGGCGGCGGTTTCATTTGATTTTCATAATAATGTGATTGGGGCGATGTTGTTGCCGTGGATGTTTTATTTTTTTTCTGAGAGTAGGAAGTTTTTGTTTTATATTTGTTTGATGCTGTTTTTGTTTAGTAAAGAATACATGGCGTTGATTGGGGTGTTTTTTGGGGTTTCGATGTTGTTGTTTGGTGAAAAGGAGAATCGGAAGCACGCGTTGATAACGATTGGCTTGAGTGCGTTGTACTTTGTTTTTGCGATGAAGATGATTAGTTACTTTAATGGTGGAGGTTATGACCATTGGCATTATTTATCTTTGGGAGAGAATTCGACGGAGGCGTTGAAAACGATTTTTACTAGGCCGTTTTATACTTTTTCTTTGTTGTTTGATAATGAAGTTAAAAGGCAGACTTGGATCTATTTATTGCTTTCGGGAGGTGCAATGGCAATCTTTAAGCCCAGGTATTCATTTTTGATGTTGCCAATATTGGCGATAAAGTTTTTTGCGGATGAGAGTAAGGCGTTGGTGTGGACTCATCAGTATCATTACTCGATTGAGTTTGCACCGATTGTGGCTATTGGTGCGGTGTTGTTTGTTGCTGGATTGAAGAAAAAGGCTCATCGAAAATATGGAGCGATTGCTTTGGTGGGAGTGAATTTTATTTTGGCTCTGACGCTTCATATGCACCACACACCCAAAGTTCATGTGTTGTTTAAAAAGCAGCATTATTTCACCTCCTATCGGGGGTCGGTTGTTGAGGCGATCGGTTTGATTCCTGACGATGCTTCTGTTTCGGCGCAGAATCAATTGGTGCCTCATTTAGTCGATCGAGAGCAGATATTTGTTTATCCGCGTGGTGTAGAGGAAGCGGATTTTGTGATATTTAGTGTTAGCGAACTGAAGTATTGGCCTTTTGCTAGTGAGGCGGAATTGAATCGTGATCGAGTTGAGCGATTCGAGGATAATGCTGGATTTGAGAAAGTTTATGATAAAGATAATGTTTATCTTTATGAACGATATTGAGTATTAATAGCGATCGAGTCCTAGGTTGCCAGTGGCGCCGAGGTGTTTTTTGGATTTGATGTTTGCGATTGGGTCTTGGGCTTTTACTGAATCTAATGATTCACCGATTTTTTTGTAGGCATCTCGGAAAGGGGTTCCTTGTTGAACCATTTCGTTTACTTGGTCGGTGGCGAAGATTTCTGGAGTCATGCTGTGTAAGAGTTTTTCTTTGTTTGGTTTAATGTTGTCGAAAACGACAGCAATTAGGTCGAGGCTTTTTTGGGTGATTTGGAAGGAGTCGATTAGCGGTTTTTTGGTGACCTTGAGGTCTTTGTGGTAGCCGGAGAACAGGTTTAGTCCTACTTGTTCCATTAGGTTTAAGTGGGAGTGAATAATGTGCGTGTTGGCTCTGAGGACTTCCATGATGTCGAGGTTTTGTTTTTGGGGCATGATGCTGGATCCGGTGGTGAGAGATTTGTCGATATTGATGAAGTTGAATTCGTGAGAAGTGAAAAGGATGAGGTCGGTGGCGAGTTTATTTAGAGTCATCATTATTTGGAAGAGAGCATGAACAGTGAAGGATTCGATTTTGGCGCGGCTGTTTTGGCAGTAGAGGCTGTTGATTTGTGTTTTGCCAAAGTTGAGGAGTTTGGTGGTTTCCTCTCTGTCGATTGGGAGGGAAGTTCCAAATCCAGCAGCTGATCCGAGGGGGTTTTTGTCATTTTGTTGGATTGCGGCTTGGATGATTTCTTGGTCGTCAGATAAGGATTCGAGGAAACTTCCCGCCCATTGGCCAACGCTTGATGGCATCGCTTGTTGGGTGTGGGTGTAACCTGGCATGGGTATGAATTCTTCGGTTTTTGCGAATTTCAAAATCTGTTTTTTCGTAGCAGAAATTTTTTGGTTTGTGATCTCTAGTTGTTCTTTTCAAAAGAGTCTGATTGCTACAAGTATTTGGTCGTTTCTTGATCGGCCGATGTGGATTTTTTTGCCAGTGTCGCCGAGTTTATCGGTGAGGTAGTGTTCGATTGCGGTGTGGCAGTCTTCGTTTTTTTGTTCCAATCCGAATTCGCCGTTTTCATGTAGAGTGGCGATTTCTTTTAAGGTTTCGACTAGTTGTTGTGATTCTTCTTCGGTGATTAAGCCAACTTTTCCGAGCATTTGGGCGTGGGCTTGGGAGGCTTGGAGGTCGTGTTTAATTAGGACTGAGTCTGCTGAGAGGTCTTTGCTGATGATGTAGTCGTTGACGATTGGGTGGGCGGTGGTGGTGTTTTTTTGCCATAGTTTGGTCATGGGGGTGGGGTTAGGGAGTTAGGAGGCTAGGGGGTTTCGGCCTGGGGCCTCTTATGGTTCTTCATTTTTTTTCATAAAAAATTTCGAAAAATTTCATATTTGGTTGGTAGGGTTGGGATGTCGCGGCAATGAGGATGTTAGCAGGTTAGTACGAAGGCGAGACCTTCTAGGTATGTCGTATTAAGGTGAAGGTCAGGATGGGTGGGGTGAAAGGGACTGAATAGCAGGAGGAAAGCGGTGATTCGTTTTTTTACACTTTCAGGCCTGTCTTTGCTCTTGCCCAGATTCTTGTAGATAAGTCCTCTCCTCTTCATCAGACACAAACATCGTCCCAATCCCCTCTTTGGTAAACGTCTCCTTCAAAAGGCTATGCTCCGATAATCCATTCAAAATATGAACACGCCTTACGCCACTTTCAATCGCCGCTATACAATTATTAGTCTTAACAGCCATTCCGTCAGTAATCACATCTTCGCTAATAAGTTCTTTAGCCTTCTTAACATCAATGAAACTCACTTTTCCTTCTTTGTCGTTAATTCCGTCGACATTTGTCATTAGGATTAATTTTTCAGCTTCAACTGCGATGGCTAGTTCTGTAGCAATTGTGTCAGCGTTGATATTGAGGATGTTTCCATCGGAGGTGGCAGCGATTGGCGAAACCACTGGTAAGTTGTGCTGGTTCAAAAGAGTCTCGAGTATTTCAATGTTCACGTTTTCAATGTCGCCAACATGGCCATAGTCTACGTTCTTGGTTTCCCTGACTTTCACTTCCATCAATCCCCCGTCGAGTCCACTGACTCTAATTCCTTTTACTCCAAGACTTTTGAGGATGCTGATGATTTCTAAGTTCAAGGTTCCACCGAAAAGCATTTTGCAAACTTCGAGGTCTTGGCTGGTGGTGACTCTCCTTCCTTGAATTTTAGTCGGGGTGTGTCCGAGTTTTTGTGAGAGTTCGTCGGCTTGGGTGCCGCCACCGTGAACGAGGATAACTTTGATGCCAAATTCAAATAGTTCTTTAATGTCTGCGAGAATTTGAGTAAGAATTTTTTTGGATTTGATTACTTCCCCGCCTATTTTCACGACAAATGTTTTGCCTTTAAACTTGGAGAGATAGAATTTTTTTTCAGTGTTAGTCATTGCTGGTTGAGATTAGGATTTCGGCGAATAGTTTGATGAATTTTTCAATTTCTTTTTCAGAGATATTTAGCGGAGGCATGATGCGAATAGTGTTTGGGGTGATTGAACCCCCGATGATTAGTCCTTTATTCAAGGCTTCTTTGACGATAGGTTTTGCTTCGACGTTTAGATGAATTCCGAGGAGTAGTCCTTTGCCAGTGATTTCTTCTACTTGGGGTAACAGGCTGATGTTTTCGCGAATGAGTTGTTCTTTTTGTGATACGGACTCGATGATTTTTTCGTCTAGCAGGGTTTTAATAGTGGCGATGGCGGCTGAGCAAACTAGTGGTCCGCCACCAAAGGTAGTGGCGTGTTCACCGGTATTGATTTTGGTGGCGATGGATTCTTTGATTAGGACTGCGGAGATTGGTAGGCCAGAGGCGATTCCCTTGGCGGTGGTGATAATGTCTGGTTCGATTCCTATAGCCTGTGCAAACCAGAAATCGCCGGTTCGTCCGAGGCCGGTTTGGACTTCGTCGAAGATGAGGAGGATGTTTTTTTCAGCACAGAGTTTTGAGAGTTCTTGGTAGAATTCTTTTTCGGCAACGTTTACTCCGCCAATTGATTGGATGGGTTCGCAGATGACGGCGGCGGTGTCTTTGGTGACTAGTTCTTTGACGCTGGCGATGTTTCCTAGTTCGGCGAAGGTGGTGTGTTGATCGAGGTTTGGTTTGAATTGATGGTAGTAGTTGATTCCGGTGGCGGCGATACAGGTGATGCTTCTGCCGTGGAAGGAATTTTTAAACGAGATGATTTGATTTTTACCAGTGTGTTTTCTGGCAATTTTGATGGCGGCTTCGTTGGCTTCGGATCCGGAGTTGGTGAAGTAGGCTTGGTAGTGGCTTGGTTTCAAGGTGCTAGTAAGAATGTCGGCAAGTTCTTGTGATGGCTCGGTGGCGAAGATGTTGGAGTAGAATATTAGTTTTTCTGATTGTTCTTTTAAGGCATCAGCGACTGGTTTGGGGCAGTGTCCGAGGATGCAGACGGCATGGCCGCCATAAAAGTCGAGGTATTTTTTTCCTTCTTTATCCCAGACGTAGCTGCCTTGGCCTTTGGTCAAAGTGATTGGGTATTGTTGGTAGGTTTGGAGGAGTGAGGAGGTCATGGTTATGGGTAAAGGGGTAAGAGTGAGTTGAGGCCAGTTGTTTCCGGGAGATTGTGGATGAGGTTGAAGTTGTGGATGGCGTTGCCGGCGGCGCCTTTGATGAGGTTGTCGATGGTGGATTGAACGATGAGTTGGTTTTGGTGCTGGTGGATTGAGATGTCACAGAAGTTTGAGCCAACTACGTCTGCTAATTGGATTGCGTCTTTGATTCTGATGAATGGTTGTTGGTGGTAGAAGTCGCTGTAAGTTTTTTGGATTTGATCCAGTGAGTGGTTTTCTTTGAGGGTGACAAAGGCAGTGATATGGATGCCTCTGGTGAAAGGGCCGCTGGTTGGGACGAATGTAATTTGGTTTGAATTTAATTCGAGGTTGTTGTTGATTTCGGCGAGGTGTTGGTGGGTGGCGATTTTGTAGCTTTTGAGATTGTGGTTTCTTACTGGGTGATGGGTTGTGGCTGAGGCTGATTTTCCGGAGCCGCTGGAGCCGGTGATTCCTTGGATGGAGGCTTGTTCGATTTGGTTTTTAATTGGAGCTAGGGCGAGTTGGATGGTGGTGGCGAAGCATCCTGGGTTGGCTACTTGTGATGATTGTTTCGTTTGTTCTTTGTTGATCTCGGGGATGCTGTAGGTGAATTCGGGGTTTAATCGGTAGTCGGCGGAAAGGTCGATGATTTTAACTTTGCCGATTAATTTTTCGGCTACTTCCTGAGATTTTCCGTGTGGTAGAGCGAGGAAGATAGTGTCGCTGTCTGAGATTATTTGGTCGAGGTGCTGATCGAGACTAATTAATTCTTGTTCACAGATGTTTTGAAAGTGTGGGTAGATTTCACTTAATTTGTTTCCAGCGCTGCTATTTGAAACGATGTATTTTAGATTGATTTGGGGGTGGAGTTTGATGATTTTGATTAGTTCGATGCCGGTGTAGCCGGTGGCGCCGATGATGGAGATGGGGAACATAGGAGGCTAGGAGTTAGGAGCTAGGAAGCTAGGTGGTTTCGGCCTGCGGCCTCATTTTTGTAGGTGCCTAGGTAGCAGGCGGCTTTGTTGGGGGTGATTTGGGTTTTGGGGAAGATTATTATTTTGTTTGATTGGGCGGTGATTTTTTCTTTATTGCTGGTGGCGATGAGTTCGCCGGTTTTGATTTCGTCGAAGTTTTTGAATTGTTTTGAGAATTGAAAGTCTTTGCTGCCGAGGAGGTGTTGGTTGATGATGATGTGTTTTGGTTCGGTTGATGGTTTTGTTGGTTGGCCTGGGAATAATTTTTGAGCGGTGAGGAAGTTGATGACGTTTTTGTAGATTTGATTGAAGTTTGAGATGTCGGTGCGTTGGCCGGTTTCGTAGGTGATGCCGATGCCTCCTTGATTGTCGATGTAGTTGTCAGCGGCGGAGTTGAATTCTGGGGGTCTAAATTTCGGGTCTGGGCTGACGATGTATGGGATGTCGATTGAGTTGATTGCTGTTAAGTGGGCTGGGGTTAATTCGCAGTAGATGAAGGGTTTGGCTGGTGAACTAGTGGAGTGAATGTCGAGGAGGATGTCGGACTGATTGAGGATGGATTTGATTTCTTGGATGCGTTGTTCTTCGTAGCTGCCAGGTGTTGGTTGGAGTTCGGTGCCAAACATTCGGTTCATGTCTTTGTCGATTGGTCTGATTTTGGCTTCGACGGCTTTTGGGTTGCCGATGATTAAGGTGAGATTTCCTGATTCGATTGGAGTGTCTGCTAGTTTGTCTTTTAGTTTGCTGATGATTTCAACGCCCATTGGTTCGTCGCCGTGGAGTCCGCCCATGATGGTGATAGTTGGTCCGGGTGTTTCTGATTTGTATTGCCTGCAATGTGGTGGGAGGGATTGCATTAGATAAGGTTAGCGATCAGTTCGGTGTTGTGTTTTAGAGCGTTTAAGCCTGGGAGGTTGCAGTGGTTTTTAACGAACTTGGTTCCTACTGAGTTATCGGTGACGGGGCCGGAGATGATGCTGAGGGGGGCGTATATTTGTTCGCAGATTTCGGTGAGTTTGAGGGCGCCGATTGGGTCGTGGGCGCAGCCAATGTGGTCGGCGATGTTGTTGGAGATTTCTCGATCTTTGAGGCTTTCCATAACGCCATATTCACCGAGGACGCCGTCTCCGAATTCGATGACGATGAAGTCGGGATTTAGTTTAGTGAGGTAATCGATAGCGCCTTTAGTGATTTGTGGAGAAAGTTCTGGTTTGCCGACGGTGGAGGCGTAACCGGCGTCGATGAAGGATACAACTTCAATTGCGCCGTGGTCTTTCATGTTTTCGGTGTCCTTGAGGGCCGCAACGCCAGCAAGTTTGGCAGCGGCTAATTTTTTGCCGTGTTTGGTGAGTTGTTTGATCACTTCGCAAGCAACGGTGGTTTTGCCCGAATTCATGCAGGTGCCACTGATGAGGATCAAGGGGGTTTTTGAGGTCATGGTTTCTTGGGGGGTGAAGGCGGCGTAGTCTTTGATATTAGCGGTTGATTCGTTTTCCAGAGTGATGCCACCAAGAACTTTTAGATTGAGGGCGTGGCCTACTTCGGCATAGTTTTCGCTTTCGCAGATGCCAGCAACGCCGCCGAGATTAAGGAGTTGAATCGTATCGCCAACTGCGATTTTCTCCGGCACATGTCCGACAAATCCTTTGAGGGCATTTCGATTTCCAAGTACGACAGCAATGATGTCTCCTTTTAATAATTTTGAGAATCGACCGCTAGTGAGTTCGAGTTGGTTATATATTTTTTTGTCTTCTAAGACTTCAACGGCAATCAAACTCCCTTCTTCAGCGGTGATTGAATCTGTGAGTGTTACTTGATTGGGGCAAGGAATGTTTTTGGTGACCGATGAAAACTTTTGGATATTGATTTTCATGATTACTGATTTAAGAGATAAGAGACGATGGCCATTTGAATCCACATTCTGTTTTCCGCTTGTTGGATCACATGTGACTGGGGGCTGTCGATGACTTCATCGGTTACTACCACATTGCGTCTCACCGGAAGACAGTGCATGAAGTAGGCGTTGTTTGTAAGATTCATTTTTTCTTGATCGATGATCCAGTGGGGAAATTGGGATCGGTGTTGTTTTTCGGCTTCCCATTTTCCAAAATATTCGAGTGAGGCCCAACTTTTGGCGACGATAATGTCGGCATTTTCGAAGGCGGATTGTTGGTCGTTGGTGATTGTTAGTGATCCACCATTTTGGGCTGATTTTTCTTTGGCTAGTGCTTCGATGTCTGGGTCGAGGTTGAACCCTTGGGGGTATGCGAGAGTGACGTCGAGGCCAAAAATCGTTGGTGTAATTAGTTGAGAGTGTGGAGTTGCGAGTGGAAGTGGTTTTGGGTGTGGAGCCCAAGTTATAACATATTTTTTGTTTTGCGGAGTTGGGTGTTTTTCGACGATTGTCATCATGTCGGCCATTGACTGACAGGGGTGAAACATGTTTGATTCCATGTTGATCAATGGCTTTTTTGAGTACTTGGCAAAAGTATTTAATGGCGTGTCCTCTCTTAATTCTCTCCAGGTCTGAACAATTTTTTGGTTCTTGTTTTTGGTCATAAGTTCGCTCTTTCTGAGGCCAATGACGTCGGAAAAGTTGCTGATGACAGGGGCTGCTTCTTTGATGTGTTCTTGAGTATTCGCATCCATAGTGGTCCCCTCTTGATATTCGAAGTCCCAGGAGTCGTTGGCGTTGAGGACGTTGGCATGGCCGCCGAGTTTTTTGATGCCGGATTCGAATGAGAGTCGAGTTCGGAGTGATGGATTTGCGAAGATGAGAGTGAGAATTTTTGCGGGAATTTTTTCAATGTTTCCATTTTTGAAAGCGATGGCTTTTTCAATCATCAACATCAATTCTTGCTGTGAAAAATCGGCGGTGGTGAGAAAATTTTTCATGATTGATTTTGAGTTAGGTGTGAGTTGATTCCTTCGAGGCCATAGATTTGGCAGAAGCTTTTCATGTCTTGTCCAGTCCAGCTGCTTGTTTCTTCTCCGTAGATTCCGAGCTCAGAATTGAAGAGTGAGTTTGAACTTTTGAGAGAATTGATTTGAAGGTGTCCTTGGGTGATGGTGACTTCGACGATTCCGTTGACGTTTTTATTGGCGGAGTCGAGGAAGGCTTCGATGTTTTTTACTAGTGGGTCGAAGTAGAGTCCTTCGTGGATGAGGTCGCCGTAGAGATTGCCGAGTGATTGTTTCCAGAAAATTTGTTTCGAGGTGAGGATTGTTTTTTCGAGTTCGGTGTGAGTTTTGATCAGTAGTTTCATTCCCGGTGCTTCAAATCCGATTCGGCCTTTGAGTCCGATGATGGTGGTGCCAATGTGGTAGTCCTTTCCGTATCCGTGATCAGCGGCGACTTGATTGAGTGTTTCGATGATTTTTTCACCGGGCATTTCTTTGCTGTTGAGTTTTACTGGGAGTCCGGCTTGAAATTCGATTGCTAGATTTAGTGGTTCGCTGGGGATTTTACTTAGTGGTTTTACATGGGGGAAGGCTTCGTCTGGTAGTGGCTGATGAGTGTTGAGAGTTTCGGTGCCGCCGATGGTTGTGCCGAGAAGTCCTTGGTT
>CAYGJQ010000018.1:0-21449 GCA_964350285.1 uncultured Candidatus Peribacteria bacterium
ACTCTTCATCTGCTCATCACACCTACCGCAAAACGTCGGCCCTACTATCAGCATCAGTCCTCGATCCTTAATTGTTTCATCCCTCATCACCTTGGTAATGAAACCCAGCCAACAGTTCGCAGCCTCATCGAAAAATTCTATCGCCAAACTGCTCTCACTCATCTCACTGCTCGCACCGAACACTACGCCCAACTCCTCGGCACCAACTTTAATTCAATCCGCCTTAAAGATCAGAAGACTCGATGGGGGAGTTGTAGCAAATTAAAAAATCTCAACTACAACTATCGGATCATCCTCGCTCCACATCAAGTGATTGATTACTTAGTCGCCCATGAAGTATGTCATCTCAAGCAGATGAATCACTCTCCAAAATTTTGGGCTCTGGTTTCATCACTGATGCCCGACTACCAGGTCCACCAAAAATGGCTTCGGAAAAATGGCGCTCGGCTTAGATTCTAGAAACCCAGTTTCTCCATCAGTGCATCAACTTTCGGTTGTCTCCCCATAAAGCTCTCGAACAATTTTTCTCCTGGTCTTAAAGTTCCCATCGCTAAAATTTTCTCTTCAAATTCTTCGCCAATTTCTTGATTCAATATCCCTTTTTGTTCAAATTTTTTGAACACATCGGCCTCCAGTATTTCAGCCCAAATATAGCTGTAGTAGCCAGCGGCATATCCACCAGCAAAGATGTGTGAAAACGATGCATACATGCGGTAGTAATCTGGCACTTCCAGCATTGAATACTCCCGGGCATTGTGGATGCAAAATTCATCCAGCTTTTCAATATTTTCAAAATCTCCATGCGTGTGCAGCTTCAAATCCAAGTTCAAAAACTCCATCTGCCTCAACACTGCATAGCCACTCAAAAAAGTCCGACTTGCCTTTAATGAGTTCAATAGTTCGTCATCCAAAGCCTCTCCCGTCTCAAAATGTTTCACAAACAAATCCAGCGACTCTTTCTGCCAACACCAGTTTTCCATCAGCTGCGAAGGCAGTTCCACAAAATCCCATTCTACATGCGAGCTACTGGTATTCACATAACGACTCTGACTCAACATCATATGCAATGCATGACCAAATTCATGAAACATTGTCACCACTTCTCGATGCGCCAACAAAGTGGGGGCATCAGCACTTCCTTTTCCAAAGTTCGCTACATTCACCACAATCGGCGGACGAAAACTGTCGCCCACTTTTCGTCGACTTCTCAAAGTATTACACCAAGCTCCCGGACTTTTCGTTGGTCGGGCAAATAGATCAAGAACAAAATAAGACACCAATTCATCATCCCGATAAACTTCAAAGTTTCTTACTTCTTCATGATAAGATTTCGCTTCAATTTCTTTAAACTCCACACCGTAAAGTTGCTTCGCAATTCCCAACATCCCTGTCAAAACTTCCTCCAACGGAAAGAATTGCTTCAACCGTTTCTCATCAATCTGAAATTTTTTCTTCTTTAATTTGTCGGCATAAAAAGCAATGTCCCATGGTTTTAAATCATCCTCATTGGCAAATGATTTCAATTCGGCAAAATCACGGTCTGCTTTTGCCTGGGCTTTGGTTTTTATTTCATTAACTGTCGACAAAATTTCATCAACACTTCCCGCCATCCGATCCTGCAATTTAAATTCTGCAAAATCTTTGCAGCCGAGTAATTCTGCTTTCTCTCTTCGCAGCTGTAAAATCTCTAATGCCACCGGTCGATTGTCTTCAGTGTTTTCTGTCGCAATCTGCGCTGACCGCTGATAAAAAATTTCTCTTACTTCTCTGTCACCGCAATACTTCATCACTGCCGTCAAAGACGGGGGACTGAGGGTGAAAACCCATCCTTCAAGTTTCCGTTCCTCCGCTTCTTTCTTCGCCGTTGCCAAATCCTGTTCCGGCATTTCTTTGATACACTCATCACTTTCAAGCTGATAGTGAAATTTTTTCCTGCTATCCAGGACATGATTCGAAAATTCCTTCGATAGTTTGGCTAGTCTCATATTGATCTCTTCCAACCGCTTTTTCTTTTCTCCCTCCAAGTGCACTCCTGCCATTTCCATATCTTGAATCAACAGCTTCAACGACCTTTGCTGTTCATCATCCAGTTCTTCATTCTCATCTCTCACGGTAATAAACTTCTGATACAATTCTCTATTCAGTGAAACCTTGTTACAGAAGGCGACATATTTCGGCTGGAAGTACTCAATGATTTCTCGGGTCGTTTCACTCCCATCATTACTGTCTAGATGATGTAGAAAACCATATAACAAACCTAATTCAATCCCATTATTTAAATATTCTTCAACTACACTTTTAAATGAAGTTTCATCCGTTTGAATTAGTTGATCAAAATGCTGCTCAGCATTTTTCAGCAATTGGTCTAAAGCATCCTTATATACATTTATCGTCGCTTCCTGGGCCAAGAAGCGATAGTCTAGCAGTCCCCGTTCTTGAAGTTTCGAAACTAGTGCTTCGAAGGAAATTGTTTCACTCATAATTAAAATTTAAGTCACCGTTTCTTTGTAACCCGAATGCACTTTTTTGACAATCACTCCTAGATCCGTAAAATTGATATTTAGTTATTCTTTAATTTTTCCAAATGGAAAATCAAAACCTTACTGAAGTAAGCTACGACGCTCCTTACGAGCAGAAAATCTCACGACTATTCATCTTCCGTGGACTCTGGATCTTCATTGAAATCTGGGTGCTTTACGTTTGGATGTTCTGGATTTCAATTATCAACTTCCTCCATTTTTTCTATATGCTTTTCCTCGGAAAACGTCATGAAGGATTCTGGAAAAAGAATCTCCGCTTCATGCGTCACCTCGCTAAATGGCAAGGCTACCTCATGGCTCTCACTGATAAACGACCAAAATTCATCGAAGACTAAAAGCAAAGCCCTCTCATCTGAGAGGGCTTTTTTGTTAAACAAAATTAATTCGTATCAGCAGATAGCCAAAATAAGAAAACAACAGCAGCAGCCCTCCAAAACGGTGAAGCGTCCCTTTCCACCACAAAATTGCTAACGGGATCAAGGAAACCAATAAATAAAACGGAATATCAAACCACATGATCACCGGGTCCATTGTGTAGGTAGAAATCAAAGCCCCCAAGCCCAGTCCCATCAGCGGATTAGTAATATTACTCCCCACCAAAGTTCCCAGAGACATCCCGGGTTTTCTTTTTCTCAATGCTATAATCGCCGTCATCAATTCGGGGAGAGAGGTGCTTAGCCCGACAATCGTCGCTCCAATTAGCGAACCACTTAAGCCAAAGCTCTCACTGAATAATTCTCAAAGTGTCGCAATTTCATCTGCACCGATCACCAGCATCGCCACCCCACCTATTAATGTAATTAAATTCAATGCAAATCTAGCTTTCCCATTCTTCTTTAAATGCGCATCGAGTTTTTCATGGAATCGACTGTTGTGAGAAAGATAAAATATATATCCACCGTAAAGCAGCAAAAGCAAAGCACCTTCGATCCGTGAAATCACACCATCAATCGCCAGCACCCACACTGCAAAGGTCGCCACCAGCATCATCATATAATCCACCTTCAAAAACTTCTTACTTGCCCTCAGCACTCCAAACATCGTTACCACTCCTGTAATCAAAGTAATCTGCACAATATCCGAACCAACATTCGTCCCCACTACCAGCCCTGAAAGGGTATCGATATCACCAGTTTCTCTTAAGATGCTCAAGCTACTAATCACATGCAGCGCAATCTCTGGCAAACTCGTCCCAATCGAAAAAATTGTCAGTCCCACAAAAAAACCTGAAACCTTCATTCTGCTCGCCATTCGCGTCGCCCGATCAATCACAATCTCCGCCCCTGCCAACAATCCAATAATTGAAAGCAGGCCAATAAAAATTTCGTATGCCATTTAAAAATTGTTACTTATTCAATTTGCATTGCTGCTTCAGCTTTACGGGCAGCATTGCGCACATTTTCCGGTAATGCCGGATGTATATAGATAGTTCGCAATAAATCATCCAAAGTCGCATTCATATTCATATACGCAATCAGCATATGAATCATATCCGAAGCCTCCGGTCCAATTATATGCGCTCCGATTAATTTCTTCGTCCCTCTTTCAAACATCAGTTTCACCATCCCATGATCAGACCTTAGTGCATCTCCCATCGCACTGTTTTCATATTTGTTCACTCCAACAAAATAATCTGCTCCTTCTTCCTTCAATTGATCTTCAGTCTTCCCAACCCCTGCCACTTGGGGACTAGAAAACACCGCATGCGGCATCGGACTATACTCAATTGGTTCATCACTTGGAGACTTAAATAAAGTTCGCAATAAATACTCTCCTTCAAAATTTACACTATGCCGGAACAAATAATTTCCCGCTACATCTCCCAGCGCAAACACTCCTTTTACCGCTGTTTCCAATCGGTCATTTACTTCAATATAGCCGCTCTTATTAGTAGAGATCGCCGTATTTTCTAGTCCAAGATTATCACTATTCGGCACCACTCCTGTCGCCAATAGCAAACTCTCGGCTTCAAATGTTGCACAGCTGCCACTCTTTTCTTGCACTTCCACTTTAAATTGGCCTTCCTCATACTCTACTTTCTTCACTCCCGACTCCAATGCCACATCATACTTTTGGCAAAATACTCTCGTGAATTCTGCCGCAATTTCACTATCTTCATTCCCCAAAAGGCGACTCCTCACCAAAAATTGGACCTTCGTCCCTAGCGCCCCATAGAAATGCCCCAGTTCCGTCGCGATATAACCACCGCCAATCACTATCATCGATTTCGGCTGCTTGGTATTTCTCAACGCTTCTCGGCTAGTCATAAACGGCGTCCCTTCCAGCCCTTCAATCTGTGGTACTAATGGTCGAGTTCCAGTAGCGATAAAAATGTAATTTGCGGTCAATTTTTCACCATTAACTTCCACCACTTTGTCTGCCACAAATCTGGCTTCACCATGGTAAAAATCCACATTATCGGCTTGCCGGTAAAAGTCCTCAATTTTTTTTGACTCGCTGGTAACAAAGTCAGTCACTCTTTTCACCAGGCCAGAAAAATCAACTCCGATATTGGTGTCAACTTTCAAATTAAATCGATGTGCTTCTCGGATTTCATCCGCCACATCAGCTACGTGGATTAACATTTTCGAAGGAATGCAGCCACGATTCAAGCAAGTACCTCCCAAGTCTTCTTTCTCAATCACTGCCACAGTTTTTCCCATCGCTGAAACGGGACGAAGCTTGGTACCGCCTCCGCCCCCAAGGATTATCACATCATAATTTTTCATGAATCAGAATTAAAGTCTAAGCTGATAACGTCATTATCAACCTCAACCTTAGCACCTTGCAATGCGAATATTTTCAATGCGCATTGATAAAACAGATCATTGTTGGCAAACAAATCTTTCGACAAAAAATGGGCCAAGACATCATCAAAAGCTTCCGGTAAATCTTCATCTGCATCACATTCAAACTGTAAAACCTTGTCTTTAACTTTGCCCGTGATTTTAATTTCATTGCAAATTTCAAACAAAGATGACAACAAATATTTAAAAGCTTCATTCATATAATAGCGATCTCCGTAGACGTAAAAAGAATCAAGGTCCATTTCTAGTTTCACATTTCGTTTCTCCTTCAAATCTTCATTAATCATTAGCGCATTTTCTAGAATTTCATTCACTGGCACTTCTTGCTTCACTTGTTCCAAATCCTTTCCCTTCAGCAAATCCTGGTGGGCAATCACTGTATGAGCAACTTTCAGTAAGTGCAACATTCGTTCACGATCATCAGCTTCCAATACCAATTCATTCACTTCAAAATTCATCATCATAAACACATTTGCTAAAAAGTGATCAATATCAGCCTGTGCATCAAGTTTCAGAAATCCATTCATATATCTAAATTAGTATTACCTAAATCATACTGCTAACTTTTAACCCCAAACTCAACCTCAAAGTATGACAAAAATCACACAGAAAATCCCCTGAAGTTGAAAACCCGAACAAACCTATGTATATAGTTATATAATAACTTATAGCTTCAATTCCATGGCCAAAATTTTATTAGTCGAAGATGAAGAGGTCATTGCTCGGATCTATAAAAAGAAGCTCACTGCTGCCGGTCATGAAGCCCACGTGGCCTATAACGTTGAAGAAGCTAACGGTTTTCTATCAAGTGTCACCCCTGACCTCCTTCTTGTAGACCATGGTATCCGGGGGCAAAAGCTTTCCGGGATTGATTTAATCCGCACTGTTCGTAAGCAGCATCCAGACCTCCATATCATCATGCTTTCAAACTATAATGAAGGTGTGTTGAAACAAGAGGCTATCAAGGCCGGAGCCAACGAATTTTTTGTCAAAATCAATACTCCACCCAAAGTATTGATTCATCATATCGAAGATCTACTTCGGTAAGCGTATACAGAATGTCGCACCGCCTCCTTCAGTGTCTTCCACCCAGATCTCGCCCTCATGTAGCTCGATGATCTTTTTACAAAGATAGAGCCCTAGTCCAATACCCATTCCTTGGTTAGCTTGTTCTGATTGAAACTTTTCGAAGATCCGTTGCTTATTTTCATCCTCAATTCCCTTACCGTTATCGGCAATCTTGATAATGATATCATCGCCTGCATCGACAATACTGAAGTCCACCTTCCCTCCATCTTTCGGTACAAATTTACAGGTATTTGTAAGCAGATTATGAATTACCTGTCGCAATTGTGCTTCATCAATCTCCAGCTTACAGCCTTTGCCAATTGCATTATTAAATTCAAATTTCAGTTCTTCATTTTTCATGATTGGCTTAAAGTCTTCAAAGATCCGTTCCAAGAATTGCCCCACATCTACCTCTTCAGTATTCAGCTTCACTTTATTTAAATCATATTGCTGCACATCAAATAGACGCTGGGTCAGACCTTTTAAGTTATGAAGAGATGACTCAAGTATTTTCATCTCATTAATAATGTCCGGAGACAAACGGTGGGTATCTAGCGTATCTTCCAACTGAAACATGGCGATATTTAGCGGCGTTCTTAATTCATGAGCAGTCACCGCCAAAAAGTCCGACTGCAAATTCAAAAGTCGTTTAATTTCATTAAATTGCTTCTGTAATTTCTCTGTCTTTTCTCTAATAATCGATTTCATCAAATTATTTTCTTCTTGCAGATTACTTTTCAAAAGAATATTCATCAGCGTTACTTCAATTGTTTTCTTTGTTCTCACAATCTGATTAATTTCCTCCTTCGAGTAGGGCGTGCCATCAGATTTGCGGCCCAAGAAAACCAAACCAATAATCGTTTTTTCTGAAAAAAACGGTAAACAAACAGAAGCTTCCATTTTTTCGAGAGTTTTTTTGAAAGAATTTTTCACCCCACCAGGCAAGGACAAGTACTCAATTTCATCAGCTAACAAAATATCTCTTCGATGTTTTGCCAGTTCTTCCGTAAATCCATCACGCTCGTACACTGGGATATCCATTTTTTCCTGAGTACTCCTCACCACCATCAGTTTCACGCTTTTCAAATTCATTCTCATCACAAATGCATCCTCTAATAGCTCATGCAGCAGCCCATAAGTTTCAGCATAGTAGAGACGGGAAACCAATTCGTCGATCACTTGATTGAATTTTTTCAATTGCCCAAATTGCAGGCTCGGATACATCTTCGATGCCAACCCAAAAACTGCCAATCCAAGCGCTGCACTCACTAGTACATTCATTAAAGGATCAATTTCCGGCAAGAAACTAGGCAAGTTTTGATATGCCAATACCAGTGGAATAAAGAAAATTGCCAAAAGTGATACATATCTAAACAGTTTGAGTGAGATATACGAGAAGTGAAAAAAACGATACTTCTGCATCGAATAGAAGGTCGGAATCGTAAAGAACAGAGCAAATACAATCGCTTGCTTCAAGAATAAGTAGATCCCATAGGCTGGCAGAATCACATTTACTAATACGGCCAAAAACAAAAACACCCAACAGCCTAACGCCACAATTTTAATCTTACTTCTCTCAATCCCTTTGGCCTTCATCATCTTGTGAAAAGCCAAGATTCCCGCTGCCACCAATGTCGTCACGAAATACCAGAGATAAGCCATGTACCAAGGCCCCAGCTTGTCTGCACCATAAAAGTTATCAATCACTATCTGGGCTTCATGCACTAGCGGTGTGAATGTTGAAATATAAGCTAACCCCACTGTGACTATCAAAAAAGCCCATTTAACCCACTTCGGAACTTTAAATGTAACTCGCGGATAATAATAAAAGAAAGACACCAGAAAAAAGCCCATAAAAATCGAAGTCCCATAAGCTCCCCGAATAAATCCTAACGAAAGATGTGGCACATAAGGGTTTGTGTACAAATATCCCAAATACAAAGTAGCCGTCCACAAAATTGTGCTCACCAGAAAGTAAAAGAAGTGTTGGTTACTTTTAGAAGCACGATCCTGTCTGATTACAAAAATTGCGATCAGAAAATTTAGGATCCCACATGCAAAATACAGTAACTTTAAACAGGGAGTCATAAGTAATAGATTATATACAGTTCTTTATACCACCTACTTCAATACCTTCGCAAACGCCTCCTCAATCGGAGTCATTGGAGTGAAGCCTTTTGTTAGACCTCGATATTGAGGCTTGCTGCCATTCATCGATTCATGCGTCGATTTCCAGCCACTCAGATTAAAATGCAGCACACACCGCCGACCAGGACCCGGATAATCAGGAATAGTTACTGCACGATGCTCAGTGTGCACTTTTACAAAACCAGGAACATCACGCTCCACAATCGTCGCAACTACCGTTGATCCCATATCTGCAACGAAACTATTACTTACTCTGAAGGCATCACTAAATCCTTCAGGTAAGATATTTTTCATCCATTGCTGCAAATTGATGATATCGTTTTCTAGCGTAAGAACATTATTCCCTTGTCCATCAGTAGGGATTCCTTGCATTATTTGGCGTATCGAATATGTAGTATAATTCCGCCGCAGATCCCTTACCGGTGCCGCAATAATTGTCGATTCATCGGGCCCTGGGGGAATGTTTTCAGAAAGGATGCCATGGATTTGCCTAAAGCCGGCTCCCACAAAAATCGTATCCGCTTTCGAGCCTCTTCTTACTTCTGCAACATCAATTAACGAGTCTCTGTCTTCGGCCAGATTTTCAAAAAATGCATGCATCATTTTACTGGTAGACCCTTTGGCTTGAGAATTAGGATGAGTTGCAAACGTATTCCAAGTATAGATCGTAGAATTCCCATCGAGTCCTTCTTGAGGCATCAAATCATCAAACTCTGGATATTTTAACAAGATGGCATTCAAGCGCTCCAGAAATATTCCAAAGTCTCGGTAGGTTTTCGGATCACGATAACGAGAATTTCTCAAAGGATCTCTCCACTCTTCACTACAAAAATGTTCATACAAAGTGCTTACCTTTCCAAAAATCATCCCCATGATTTCACCAGTTAACGATTTCACCATTGTCAGGTCTGCATCTTTCTCCAGTTTCTTTCTCATATTGAAAAATGTTTGTTCCGGATCATGCCAAAATATTGGCAATTCACCAGTGATCGGATGTCTCCGATAAGAGCTTGGGTCCAACGAGTCCATCTCTTGAAGTGATACATATTCATTTTTGGGGCGACAAAAAACTTCTTGAGGTGACAAACATTCTCCTGCCAATGGATAAACTAAATAATGTCCTTGATTATTAAAAATGAAGCGATAAAAATCAGTTACTTCTTTCGCCACTTCATCCAATATTTCTGCCATGTCTTCAGAGCGATAAGTTTCGATCACATAGGGCTTGCCTTCTTCAAACAATATTTCCCGAGGAGATCTTCCGGGTTGATTCATATTCCTAAATAGTCGCGTCAAGTAGCCGCTTTCCTCAATCCGCTTTACTAAATTCTGATCAAGGCGCTGAGCATAAATATGATCTTCTGAATCTAGTTGTGAAACTCGTTTTCCAAATGGAGGCGAAATTTTATCCGATGTATCAAATCTCTGATTGCTAGAATCAGCAAATTTTTGCGAGTCAGCATTGCTGATTCCGGGCAAAGCCTGAGAGAATTGCCCCGAATCCTTTCGGTAAACTGAATTACCAGTGCCATGCGGTGCTGCTTTCAAAATTTGACTTCGAGAAATATATTCTCGCGGATCTACCGCTTGGATCCCTGTATAACTATCCCTTGAACTACCTTCACCTGTTTTATCGCGAAGTTGATCAAGAATCCTCTGTTGCCTTGATTTCATACCACTTCTTACTCCGGGGGGAAGATTAGCAAACGAATCCAAATCACTAGTTCCTCCCAATGCATAAGAGTCCCACTTTTCTGCCAGTCTACTGGTTGGGCTTTGCCTATCACTTCTATTTTGACTATGATTCTTAAGTTCAGTCTCTATTACAGCGACTGTAGGTTTTTCCCCTGTACGAAATGTGCGATTTCTTGACATTGAAGTGGATTAATCTTAATAAAAATCATCAATCAACGCGGCACCTCTAAAATGCCTTCGTGGTGGATGACCATGTTCTTGAGCAAATGAAGCATCTTGCTCTTTTTTATGTTGAATATATAGTTCACGCTGTCTTCTTTCGAACCTCAGTGCTTCACCATGTTTCTCTTTAAAAGTTGCTGCATCCATGTTTACCGCTTCTCTTAGCTGAGCCTGGGTTTGAAGACAAATAATTGCCCATCCATGTTCGTCATGCATCACATCAATAAAACCAATAGCTTTTAATAGAGGGTACAACCGCGAGTCTGGCCGCGTATCCACCACCACTGGTAAGTCATCATACTTAGACAAAAGGTTAAAAAGTGAACCAACAAGTTTTGGGAACTTTCCTTTTCCCGCCGCATCTTTGCGGAACGCAATTCGATTCCAGCAAATTCCCAATATTTGTTCTGCTTCTGCGCCAGAATTGAGTCCCATTATTTCCGCCAACTTATTCATTACAGCGGGAACATCATAGCTATTTCGATAGTTAATATTTTCTCCCACAATATCTACCATCGTCGTTGGATAAGCGACAGTTGAACCCATAATTGTCGAATTTTTATCCAACATTATTGCTCCAGCAACTTTGGATATCACTTCCGCCTGCTGGTGAACAATTTCCCGATGCTTAAAATAATCTTTCAGAAACCTCCAGAAAACTTCTGGGTTGAAGATCAAGGTCATATCTTTCTCACACACATCACAGCTCGGCAGTTCAAATTCATCTCTTGCTTCCAATTCCTCCAGGCTAACATCTCCTGCAGCGTCAAAATCCGGATGAACTTCTTGGATTGATTTTATACTCCTGCATTGCACATCGGTGCAGGCAGCATATTCTCCGAAGTCACCTAGTTCATCACTGCCGCCAAAAATCGTTCGTTCGAATTTTGTTAATACCCTGAGTTGAGGTTCTTGCAGGTCAGACATATCTGGATATACTTCGATCATTGAGTCAGGTGCCGTCTTAGACATAGGAAAAATTCTTAAAAATTATTTAATACAGTTAAAGTGGACGTACGGGGGCCTTGGGTAAAGATGAAAATTACTTGCACAGGCCCTTTCATAGGCTCCAGCTGCTGGGGTGACCAACAGGTCGCCTCGAGCTATATTCTCAGGGAATTCATATGGATGCAATTTTCCGTCAACACCTTTCAAACCGTCACTGCTATCACACGTTCTTCCCCATAATCTAAAGTAAGCATTTCTTTTGGAGAACTGTTTTCCTTCTTGAGCTACTGGATCTAAATAAAACACCCAAGGCGGATTTAGCTGTGCATTTGCTGCCAATCCTCCATATCTGCTTTCGCCAATGTGTAGGTAATTTCCCCCTCGTCTTTCTTTTCTTCTAATCACTGGGATCACTTCCTTGATTGCTTGAGCTACTAACACCCGCCCCAGTTCCACATAAATTTCTGGATCCTCCAGTAACGTACCTTCAATATTTTCTTCAATCGTTGTCGATATCACCCGAATAAACTCCAACGGGTCAAATGATTGATCCGGATAATAATTCACCGGTATTCCACCACCAAAATTCAATCTTTTAACGCGCCCAGTCCTTCTAATAAAGTCGCAGAAGGTTTTTATCCATCCTGCAAATACTGCCGGATCCGGAGTCTGGGAGCCGATGTGTATCGAAGCTGCACTATCAATTCCTGGCTGTTGAATTATCTTCTTTAGTAATTCTGCTGCCTCAGACTCATCGAAGCCAAACTTCTCCGAAAGATTACTATTGGCTGTTTCATTCGGCGTCTCCACCCTTACCGCGATCTCGACTTTTTCATCGGTCTCTTGTTGTTCAATTACTTCCAGCAATTCTTCCAAGGCATCGCGTGTGTCTACTGTCCAGTGTCTCACCCCAAGCTGAAATTCCTCTTCATAATCAATCCGCGGTTTCGCCGGATTGTTCGATAAGACTACTGCATCAGGAAAAATTTCCCGTACCCGTTGGACTTCTTCCGTCGTGGCACAATCAAAGTAACTAATGCCTGCTTCCCCCAGCAGCCCCATTACATTAGGATCACTATTGGCTTTCATCGCATAAGCCACATGTGCATATGGCAAGTTTGGACAAAAACCCTCAACAATTGCTTTAGCATTATTGAGGAAATAGCCCTCATCAAGAGTGTAGAAAGGTTTTCCAGGGTATTCTCTCGCAGTCTGGTGAATTACTAATGCTTCATCAGCAGTTTTATACCGATTCAGCACAAGTCCCCGGTCACTTTCATTTGATAATTTAGTACTTGGAGATGATGATAACGTCATGGCAAGGAGAAAACGAAAGTGGACTATCTCACCTATACCAAAACACCCTCAAATAAGTGTGACTTAAACGTGACATTCCTTATTGGCTAACTGAAAAAACGAACAAGTTATTTATTCGAAGTGTCGTTTGGTAGTACCAGCATGTAGCCAATTCCATGGACATTTCTAATCAACTTATGATCGAAATCTTTATCAACCTTTTGACGCAATCTTCTTACAGTCGATTGGATAACATTTGAGTGAAAACCCACTCGGGCCTGCCATACTTTGCTTAGAATATCTTTGTTTCTGACTGTTTTATTTCTATTTTGCAACAAAAATCTGAGTAGTTCGCCTTCTTTTTGCGTTAGGAAAATTTCTTCTCCACCACGAGTTACTTTATTTTGCTTCCAGTGAAAGACAATATCGCCATAAGTTTCACTATCTTTACATTCAACCTCAAGATATCTCCTATAAATAGCCTGAAGACGCGCAATTAATTCCCGCGGATCAAAAGGTTTCGTCATGTAGTCATCAACCCCAAGATTCAACAGATCAATTTTCAGATTCACCTGATTCAAACCGCTCAAAACTAAAATTGGAATATTAGACTTTTTCTTTCTCAGTTGAGTCACCAAATGATCTCCTCGCTTACCAGTCAAAACTAAATCAAGGACAACCAAATCGTGAGTTAGGTCATATTCATTTTTTAGAACTTCTTCTACAGAATTACACACTGTAGTTTCATATCCTTGCTTGCTAAGAGTAGAGCGTAGAAAGGAAGAAAGACGCTCATCATCCTCAACCAGTAGCACTTTCATATCTATGTTGTTAAATGCATGGACTAACCATAATCGCCGACCTCATCGCTGTCAATTATCAGCGATGAGAAAAACATGATAAAGACCGCTTAACAAAGGAGTTTCTTCATGGCCTAGCTACAAACTGGTGTCGGATTTGAATTGATTTTAGTGCCATAATGCACGGTGATGAAAAGTTTTTTATTGGTTTTATCAATTGCCAATCCCAGTCCAATTTCATTAAAATAACTGTTCATCAAACTTTCATAATGCGGTCGATAGGCCTTCCCCTTTTCATTCATGTAAAAATCAAAAGTTGGGCGTAATTGTTGAATTAAATAATCCGTGCAATCTTCCTTGTTACAGCTATAAACATTCCAGCCAATATTCTCCGAATGAGTAACCAGGTTTACATTGGCAAACACCAGGCCACGGTCTCGATACCAAGATGTAATCGCCTTGTAGTCGTAGTAAGCGGTAGTGCCTGGTCTTTTATGATCAATATAACCTCGGGCCGCTGAGAAATTGGACCAATCGGTTGCTGTGCGGTTTAGCTGATCATTGTATTTATAAGCATGCAGCCCTCCTTCGGTTCGTGCCTCGTTGTACCAACTCATCCAGGTAGCTCTCACGCGTTCCATATCAATTCCCGACAAATTTTCCCCCATTGGCTGGCAGCCAACTTTTAAATTATCTGCGCTCACTGCCGGCTGATCACCAATCTTTTCTTTCAATCGCCAAACCATCTCCGCCATTTCACCGCGCGTCACTTTTTGACCCATATAAGTAAAACTGGCAGGAACATAGTTTTCGCCAGCCATTTTATTTAAGTACGGCATATACCATACTTCCTCTTCCGCGGCCGGCTTGTATCCTACCTGATTCGCCTCGACAATTATCTTCAGCGCCTCTGCTAGATTTACTTCTTGTCCCGGCTTAAAAGTTCCATCAGGATAACCTGAAATCACCCCTGCATTTTTCGCTCCACAGATATATGGTGCAAACCAAGCATCAGTTGAAACATCGGTGAAACAGGGGACTGAGTCACCACCTTCATTCTCAATTTCATTTTCAAGCGCCGCCCCCCCCATCACAATCTTCAAAAACTCTGCCCGATTGATTTTCGCTCCTGGCTGATAAGTTCCATCTTCATATCCTTCCACCACTCCTTTATCACGCAAATAGTTGATCGCCTGATAAAAAGAATGATCCACCGCAACATCATCAAAAGCCATCACCGAGTAAACTGGCAGCAAAACTAATACTAGTAATACAGCAAAAAACTTCTTCATCATCAAAATGATTATTATTTAGTGACCGCAAGTTAGCATATCCAAAGTCATAAGCCCAAACTAGCAGTCTCTAACTCTCCAAATTGCCAGTAATTATTTCGCTTTTTTCATCAAATCAACCCCAAGTTGATACATCAGCGTGCCAACTTGTTGAACGTTCTCCTGATTAAAGTAGGTCTTCACCAGTTCAAATAGTTTGTTTGGGTTGCTAAGCTTGCCATTAGTTGAAAGTTCCTGTTTAAGTTGGTCTCCCAAGCCGCAGCGAGGACTTGCTTGCAAGATCGCCAACAAAATAATCGGTTTTACTAGTGAATATGAAGTCTTCATATCTTTGTTGATATAGGTGAAGATTGATAGCTTGTCTTTGGCGTGAGCAATTTGCGCGCCTACGGCCGTAAGTTCTTCCAGCATCACCATTGCTATTTTCCCCTCCGGCGGACTAATTTCATATTCATTTTGGCCAACTTGACACGTTATTTTTTCATTAATCACTTTTAGCGGATGAAAACTGACATTAGGAAATCGTTTTGCAATCATTACATGTACCGATTCATGAATCGTAAAATCTTTTCCCAGGCTATCAGCCGCCTTGGGTTTTTGTGCGCTATTCACCAGTCCTTTTGTTTTAATTTCATCAAAGTAGTTGTCAGCAAGTCTCTTTGTTTCATGCGGAAAGGTATAGGCTCTGCCACCATCAGTTGCTGCAAATAAAGTTATCTTATATCCAAGTCTCTCATAGTCATCTTGAAAACGGCCTTTTCCTAGAGCGATCAAAGGTATCTTCTGTTTGCCGTCAATAGTCATTGTCGATTCATTTTCAATTTTGAAAATATCAATCACATCGATATATCCAGAGACCGATACTGGGTAGACGATATATCCCACCGCCGCAAAGTATCGATTCATATATTCAAACTTTTCGTAAAATGTAGGGTTTTTGGCCAGAAAATCTTCAGTGTCTTTAGCCGCAAGCGGAAACTGACTTTTAGCTGTATTTGTGAGAGTCGAAAAGAAGCTGTCAACCAGCAAAATCATTCTCTGCCACCCTTCAATTTTTTTGTTAAGCAATAGTGGGATTAGTTGTGGCAACACCTCACTATCAATAACCTGAGTAAACCCCATGCCAACTTTCAACATCTCTGCCTTACCTGCTGGGCTAGCAGCAAAATTGGGTTTGGCTAATAGTGGTTTTTCTTTCGATAGCTTAAAAGAAGGTACTGCTTCACTTTTGTCTCCTTGAAGTTCAATAACAGGAATATTGGCCGTCTCTTTACTTTCAAAGTCATTGCTGTTTGCCGAATCCGGAGTCTTAGTATGATTTTGATCATTTCCCGCATCAATTGCCAACTCAGTCTTTCCCTTGGTGTCACTAATAATGCTGTTGATCGCAATCCCACCGCCAATAGTCAAAAAAGCTGCCAGCGGTCCATACCTCAGAAGCAATTCTCTCCGGCTGATTTTATTATCTGCTCCAGATTCATCTAGTTTCATCAATTCAAGTTAAAAATGCAGGAAAAAACTATACCCATGAATAGCATCTTAGTCAACGGGCCTCCCAATTCCAAGCCCAGAGCCCTAATCATCAGTGCCAAAAGAAAACAATAAAAGTTCCCCTGACTCTAAAGCGCAGGGCACCGGAAACGAACGGAGTGAGTTGAGGATGACCGAGCAGGGGCCCCCGGGAATTGCGGAGCAATTTTTGGGGATAAAGGAGTACCAAACCGTAAGCTGAAGAAGCCTCCGCAGCGAAGCAAAGGATGATTCGCAAGCTGAAGGTTTGGCTCGACAGTTATTACTTATTCAGCTGCAGGCTAGGTTTGGGAAATGGCAGGCGATGCTGCAGTCTCCAGAGCTAGATTAATTGATATTTAGCTGGAGACCTTTCTGGCTAGTTGATCAACGGCTCTGATTTCGTAGGTTTCTCCTAGATCCCAAAGGCTATTTAGCAAACTGACGTTTGAAGCCCCCTGAGTCTTCTTATGCTGGAGAGATTTCGCGATTGATATCATCTTATCTACCTTCTGATCAGGGATATCGGTGGAATCTCTGAATATTTTCAAGATTGGAATGTCTTCAATTCTTGAAATATTAGGATTAATGATCCGACTCAAATAAAGATATAGACCGCCAATTAATGTATTAGGAGTCTTTTTAGTAATTGAGTTATGCATAAGCTGGAAGGCTTCTTCGATGTTACCTTCGCCCATGTAGAATAGGGCTTTAAGAAAGTAAACATAGTAGTTGTCACTCTCTATTGAGCTTGCTGCTTTGAGTAGACTAGAGGTTTCTTCGGCACGCTTTGCAATATTGCTCTCGTCTAGTCCTTTCAAATTGAGCTTTGCTCTAAATGTAAGTGCTTTTACTTCTTTTGTTCCGCCCGTCCCTTTCGTAACTTTCATAAATAAATCGTATAAATAGGTTTTAAACTCTTTACGTGGTCTGGGTAATATAATTCTTCTGGCCTCTACACTACTGCAGAAACTATCTAGTGCCCCCACTGTCAGAGGCTCTAAAGTTTCTTCAATTTCTCTTATTTCATCTTCTTTAGACTGGGCGAAGTAAACAGAAAGTAGAAGTAACTTGTTATGTAGGTTATTCGGCACCTCTTTTAGGGATTCTATTAGAATTTTCTCAGCCTGATTCAGATCATCTTTTAAAATATGACGCTGAGCTGCACTGAACTTCTGTTTGGTAATATCTATGTTGGTTTCAAGCATAATATTTGGAAGGATTTGTTGTAGCCGATCTGAGTCTGGTTTTATTTCGGGATACTCTTCATCTATTCGCCTGAGACAACCTATTAAGTTATTAAGATTACCGGTCATTCCAAGTTGCGACATTATTGCTATACTGGCCCGGAGAGCTGACTTTAGATAGTGGATGCTTTTTGCAAGCGCGCCTCCCTTTAGCTCCTTTCCCCTGAATTCTTTAATTTCCTCTTTGGCCGAGTGAATAACCTTTTGGAAACACTTTATTCCATATTTTGGACCGACATATTTGGTGGAAATTAAGGCTTGTCGGTAAAGGACTTCTGCCCTTGGGGAGGTTTCCCCTTGGTCAAGAGCCCTTAGATTTATTGCAGATTTTTTCCATTCTCCTATCTCTAACTGCATGTCTGCCAGTAGAAGACGAATTCTTCTGCTATGAGGGCGGGCCTCCAGTATACGCTCTAGAATTTCGATGGCTTTGGGAATAAGAGAGGGATTCATTGCTAGCCTTTTTGCTTCAGATACCGCTTGATCTAAAGCCTTGAGAGATGGCCATAGCTTTTCTATTTCGGGAAAATGGTTATTGAGAGCACCAATGATTAAACTACTTCTTTGATCATATCTTTGATTTCTACCAGAAATAATGCCATCTGTTGCACTTTCGTAGTCTTCGATATCAACCTCTTTACCAATTAAAGTTAGAGCTCGAGCAGCCAAGTCGATACATGATTTAGCTCTATTCTTCATACTATTTGGAAGTTCCTCTACTTCAAGACTTGCTACTGCAATTTCTTTTGCTCGCTTGAAGTAATCAACTGCTTTAGGGAGATTTTCAGATTGAACTGCCGCGCATCCTAGATATAGGAAATGATGAAGTGGACTTATGGCTTTATCATGAGATATTGAATTCAAAGGCTCTTCCAGATGGCTAATTGATTGGCCTTCCGAAAGACAAACTCGAGCTGAGATATCCAGGGTTTCCGGGGCGTTAGGATATTTTAATTGGAGCTGTCTTAATAGATTCTTTGCACTTTCCTGATTCTCACTTGAAATAGCAAGTTTAGCTGTTCCTTTAAAACTAAAATATAAGTTGAAAATATCAAGACTTAATTCACGAGGGCTAGCCCCATCCTGGAGACTAAGCTGTAGTGGATTACTTTTAGCAATGTGTTTAGCCTGAGGATTTTGTAAAAATCCCTGGCGGTGTGATTTTCCTTAATATCAAATACTCCTTTCGACATTGCTGAATCCCAGTGCTTATTCGCATCGTCATGATCTCCTACTATTCTTAAGATGGAAATTAAGGCTGTATAAGCTAACCTGAGTTGAGTCTGAATGTGTTGTTTTTGCTCCTTTTTCCTCTTATCTTGTAGCCCCTTATTGGTACTAGTAGTAATGATGTCTATGGCTTGCTTAAAAGCACTCACTGCTTCTTCTATCTTTCCTGAAGTTAGATTCGCTAATCCAAGAAGGTTTGAGCGCCTACCTGTATGAACTGTGTACCTACTTTCAATTGCTAGAATTAACCTTTCTGCTTCAAGTGGTTGCTCATCAAGAAGGTGTGATAGCCCCATAAAATAACGTTGGCTATTTGATAAGCTGCCCGCGTCTGAACCTAATATCTCGTATAGGTTATCTCGCCCTTGTGACCTTTTCAGGGGATCATCTGAGATGGTCTGGTTAATTAAAAGTTCAATATCTTCCCTGTTTTCTCTCCCAATATTAGTAATTTCTCCATGTATTTCTGCTACAAGTTTCTGAGGTGCGTCATCACCTGGGAGTTGTGACTCGGATTCTTTTCGGAGGCGTGAGGGGCGAACGACAACTTGGGGTAATCTAGGTCTCTTAGTTTGTTTACTCATACAAGAATGGTTTACTTGAGCGCCGATTTTAACATAATTTTCCATTTATGTCAACAGCTGTACTGGAAGCATGACAACCCTTAGAAAATCCTCGTGTCTGATTGCCTGCAAAAACAAAAAGAACCTCATGCTAGATGAAGTTACTTTTGTGGTCGAAAGGGGCACGATAGTTATTACTTATTCAGCTGCAGGGCTAGGTTTGGAAAACGGAGGACGATGGTGCAGTTTCCAGAGCGTGATTACTGCGTCGATGAGGTCTTTCTAGAGGAGGTAGATATTGCTGGAGAAAAGCCATTGGCTTTGACCTAGATTGAATACCGTAAGGGACCAGGTAGGACTTAATACACATTACTCATAACCACATGGCTCGATACTACCCAAACAAGAAGCTAACGGTTGAGGATTGCCACAGCATCTCAACGACCTTTCTCAAGAGGTATGGTCACTTTTCAAGGCCGTTCAGCAATGGCACTGCAACGTGGTCCTTCAGAGGTGAGGAGCTTGGATCAGTTAGCTACAGTGTTTATTTGCCTGGCAAGGAAGTGAACTTCTGGTACACACAAACCAACCGCGATACTGGAGAAGCGAGAGAGCTGAAGTATAAGGTCAACCTAGTGACGACTCCTTGCAACTATGGTGGTGAGCGGTACTGGTTTGTCTGCAATGGATGTTCAAGGCGTGTGGGTACGCTTCATTTGCTTGGTCGAAAACCTTTTTTGTGTCGGCAATGCCTAAACTTGAGCTATGAGAGCCGTAATCGTTCGAAGTACTTTCGTAAGTATGATGGGTTGTACCGAGTGATAGATGCAGCCAAAGAGTTGGAGGGGCTGAGAGTGAAGTTTTTTAAAGGGAGGCCGACAAGGCAGTATTTGAGGCTCATTTCTAAAATATCCGATGATTCGGTATTCGCAACACGTTGACAAACTAAACAATTAATGCTTAAATACCTCGTCCTTGAAAGAACAACCCTGTTTCTCGAAAGGCGATCTTTAAAAAGTTGGCCTGAAAGAAACATCAATTCTGACCCATGGAGGAAAAAATGGGAAAGAAAAAAAAGAACAAGAAGCGAAAGCCCAGAAACCGAAAACAATCCCGACAACAAAAAAAGAAGGGAACAAACAAAGGCTGGTTGGCAGTGGGCATCTTTGTCGCATTTGTTGGCTTGATTGCAGTACTGAGTAAAAAACGAAGCTCAGAAAAAACTAAACCTCATCAACAAACCCGACAAACAGCGCAGAGAGGTAAACGGCAACTGCCGCGAAATGTGCGCCCAAAAAGGAGAAGAGCCTCTTATGAAGCTCAGATCCGCCATCAGGCTGAGATGAAGCGCATGACCTTGAAGTGGATGCAGAAAATGGCAGGGAGCAATAAGGAAGCTTTAGAAGTCGTTAAATATTTCAAAGAAAATGCCTACTTCACCCTGCCCGTGGGTCCACGTGTCACACGCTTCGTTTCAAAGGGTGGCAACCCCCTGAAGCAACTGCGTAATCCAAAGCGCATCGAGGTGGTCTTCATGCCACCACGATATGCTAAGTATCTCGTCCACAGTGTTGTTTTCAGCTCTAGAGAGCGAACAGTCCGTGTGGCAAAAAAGTTCTCCAGCAACGAATGGTTTGGATTGCTAGCAATCCATGAGATGCAACACGCTAAAGAGGTCTACCACGGATATTACAAAGATGGGGAATTCGTGAAAGAAAACCCCCGCCTTCGCAGTGAAGTCCTTGACGGTGAAGTTCGAGCTCACACGCTCGAATGCAAGCTGGTCAAGCAGTGGAAACCTCGAGCGTACAAAGCACTCATGGACAGCCCGCCACTCCCCCTCTACCCACGTATCAAACCAAATTTCACACTCGTGAGAAGGCTTTTCCCTACAGCTCGGCCTGGGCATCCTGAAGCAGGATTAGTGTTAGCAGCTTTGAACCTTTGTAAGCTGTTTCATGATCACGGTGCTTCTCGGCGCCTCTACATGAAAGTGATGAGAGATCTTAGTACGACCCCTCAACACTTTAGACGACGCTAAGCTTTGTTTCTAACCTCCCTTTCAGGCCAACTCCTTCCAATAA
>CAYGJQ010000018.1:21459-23893 GCA_964350285.1 uncultured Candidatus Peribacteria bacterium
ATTCACACGCAAGCCCATTTCCATCGCCGTCAAGCTTGTGGATATCAGTACTTACTTGCTGCATGCAGTATTCAAAGAGGTCTTGAGCTTCTTCGCGTGTGTTGAAGTCAGAACAATTGAAGGTATTTGCTGAACACTGCGAAGGTGCGAAGTTTGTTGATGCCTCCTCTTCAGTCTCTGGTTGTGGATCCTCTGGAGGTAGAGTTTGCTCAGTATCTCCGTTACAGGTCTCTACAGACCATAGGCCTCTGCTGTTTTCTTTGGCTTCGAGCTCAGCAGCTTTGAAATCAGCCTGATACTTATACGGAGTGTTGTAGGTGTACTCATGGGCGTAGCCCTCTTTAATCATCAATTTGTTGAAGTTAGTTCCATCCTTCAAGATCACGTACCTCAAGAGCCGATCATACTTGTCTCGGTTTGATTGAGTGTCGTCTGCCTCAAGTGCCACCTCTTGTCCATCCAGTAGTTCTTTAGCTTTTGCTGAAGCTTCGTTGCCGAAACACTGAACTGGCTTTGAAGGGTGAACGGTCTCAGGAGTATCAATCCCGATCAAGCGCAGGGTTTCTTTTTTGCCGTCGATTTCTACGACAATAGTGTCGCCATCCACTATTTTAGAAACCGGGTAGTATTGATTCTGAACCGAGGTGAAGTCCTTGAATGTGGATAGGCTTTGTTTGCTGATGATCATGGCTCGATAGATACTTTCGGAGATTGAGCCTCTCAACATTTGATCTGAAGGTCTGAAGCTACCAGCTTCTTCTTCAAGCAAGCCTTTGTCCTTAGCTACTTTGATGAATGGTGCATACCAAAGCGATGAATCTGTGTCATCGAACAGCTGCTCCTGAACTGATTCTGGTAACTCAAACCCTTGGGAGTTCACCAACATCTTGATAGCTTCGACGCGGTTCACATCCTTCGCAGGCCTGAACGTATTGTCAGGGTAGCCCTCAACCCACTGCTGCTCCTTAGCGTAACAAACAAAAGGAGCGAACCATTGATCCTGCACGTCTGGAAAACAGTTATTGTAGATGCCCTTGTCAGGAGATTCTCCCGTCCCTCCTACTAGAATTTTGAGGAGTTCAGCTCGATTAAGAGGCTTGTCTGGCTGAAAGGTCCCGTCTTCATAACCTGAGACGACTTGCTGGTCATTTAAGTACTGGATCGCAGTTTGATTTCTATGGTTGTCGATGTCAGAGAGGGCGTGGGTGGTTGAAGCAGTAAGTAGACTTATAATAGCTGCAACTGAGAGTAGATTGGTGCGCATGTGGCTTGGGTTAATGAATCACAAAAGCGGACGCCGAGGCTTCCCAATCCACTTGACCCAAAAGGCTAGCCGAACTGGCTCGGCGTCCACCTTTGAACCAGTTACGGTTCGGTGAACGCAAACAACCTTTTGGGGTTTTAAATGGATTTTTGGGAAGCACGTTGAATATACTCTCATTCAGATCTGTTGGCAATCGGTCTTGGCTCCATAGACATTTAGTCCTTCTGGCCACGTTGGATTAACTTAACTATTCGCTTACTTATAACAGCTGGGAGTTTAACAAGAATTTTGTTTATTTGCTCAATTCTATTTTTGGGCAATGTAAATGCCCCTCGATCAATATATTGAGACTCTTTTTTTGAAAATCTACCAATCAAGCATGGTATTGGACTGTTCACACTTTTTAGGCCAGTAAGCCCGTATTGATCTCGGGCTATTACTACGTGAAGTTCTTTAGGATTGTCCGTAAATGACGGATGAGGCTTCACTAGCTCGCCTCCTTTGTACGCTAATAGATGCTGCCTATAAACCAACATGAAGGCATCAAAGTATGCGAGTGCTCCATTGACCCTGCTTTGCCATAGCTCAAGAGAGTAATTTGTTGGGGGATGCTCCAGTAGCCTTACTTGGTTGCCATGTATGGAGTAATCAGAATGAAATATCGCATTTCTTAGCTTTCTATCAAAAAAGTCGTCAAAGAGCTCCAAGTTGCTAGAGTTAGAACTTGCTCTGTCTTTCAGTATTCTGATTTTTTCAGGTGGGTAGACTCGTTTCTTTTTGGGGTTGATAAAGTTAGTCCCTGCATGAAATCTCCCCCCTTCAATCACATTAAACATGTTAGCGATAAGTTCGTACGGTTCGGATGCCTCACAGATTAATCCGTAAACAAAGAGAGCATTTTGGATGCATGCAAAATTGTTCCTGCTAAGTTTGTTTGAGACTTCATAAAAAGCTTCCTGAGCCTTTGCCAGCGTTTCTAATCCATCCCATCCAGCATCGCTAAGTCCTCTTACCCTAAGCAAAGTTAATATAAATTCAAATTCGCATTGGTTTTTAGCTCGGAAGAAAATTTGATCGAGAGTGTTAAGGTTTCTAGTTAATAATTGAACGTACATTGGGTTGTCGTTTTTTCTAGATCTAACTGTCCATTGCCCATTTTGGTCTCGATTG
>CAYGJQ010000018.1:23903-27139 GCA_964350285.1 uncultured Candidatus Peribacteria bacterium
TAATTGATGATCTCAATGTAATGATTCATGTATTGATAGACAACATCGAAAGCCTACTTCAGTTGCCAAACTCTAATGATTTCGGCAATCTTTTTAATGTGATTAACAGGGTGCTCATGGATTCTAAATTAAAGATATTTACACCGCTGAAATTATTCCTGTTGAAGTGGTGGGCCCTTTTAAAGTCTAAGCCACGAAAAGAACATGTGGGCTTTGGAGAGAGCTGTCTGTTTACTAACTTCAACGAATTTAGGGACTTGGATTGGGTTACGATTGAAGAAATTGACGAGGAGTTGGAAAGGCTAAAAAAGGATGGTGTAATTGAAGAGCTTTTGATTTTTCGAGTCAGAGAGGGGCATGAGAAAGATGCTATTATTGGCGATAAGTTTCTATCGTTGTTGGCTGAGGATTCAGACGTTGAAAGAAGCAATCGAATTGAGTCATTAGTTTATCCTACAGGCCCAATTTACGATTGTCCCGAAAAGGGTGATACACATTTTTTAAATACATCTCCTCTTAAAGTCAGCAAATATATTGAAGACTATCTTTACTACTGGAGAAATAACCTCTTAAGGATTGATGCCTACGGAAATAGCATGAAGGCTGAGAAGCAGCTAGAGTCAGTCGTGAGTACAATTTATAAACTGATTGAAGACTATCCTCACGATCTGCTAGCACTGAGAGAAGCGGAGGTTGGTCGCAGTGACTTAGATTTCATGGCCTGTGTTTGTTTTCTGGAGAGGATAGGGGCGATAGACTTATTAGAGGTTCAACCAGTGGCTGGAGGGGCTCTGATACATATAAACATTAGGCCAAAGTTCTTTGTAGTGTTTCCGAAGACTAGCGACATCGCCATCGATATGGAGATCTTAGAGCAGGGGCGTGATCAAGATGTCGAAGAAAGGTTTGAATATCGTTATCCACAGACTCTTGTTTTCAAAGGTGTTGAGCATCGACTCAACAAGAACGGAGTGCCTCAGATTATTTTTAGCATGGCCTATGAGCAGCGCAGCTACAAGCTCTTAGTTAGCGATATAACCGCGAGAGTGAAGAAGCAAAAGCCCTTTGGAGGCAAAGACTTGAACAACTTCAGAGACACATTACGCACTAAATTTGAATTCCCCTCAGACGAGAAATTTATAGTCGTCAGTAATGGTGAGGTTCATATAAAAAGTGAACTCTTCGATCTTGGATTCTAATTGTTATCAGTTTTCAGACAAAAATAAGACCAAATAAAGGAATATAATCAGACATCTGGTTTTGAGACTATGGTGTCATGAAAACGAAAGACACCAAAACTATCGTGACCTCTCACTCAGAACTTACGTTTACCGTGAACTACCCTGAGGTGAATGACAAGAATGCAATTAGTGATATCGCAGCTGCGCTCTCCTACGTTGGTGTTTTTGATGGAGTTAATAAAGATGGCTCTACAGCCTAACCTAAATTGATAGGTAGCTCAAATAGTGTTAGCATCCAGCGTGGAACTAACACTATTTCTTGTATGGATTTTGGCTTTAATACCGGCAACAAAAAGCGACGAATAGGCGTCTATATAAGAGTATCTACCGCTGAACAAAAAATAGATGGCTATGGGTTGGAAGCCCAAGAAAGGCGGCTAATTGAGCATATAAACAATAATCAAGCTCTCAACTTTTTTACTAAGCCAGAATGGCTTTACTCTGACACGCATACTGGTAGTGACCTCAATAGAGAAGGGCTTAATAAGCTACGTAAGGCTGTGAAAGAAAAAAAGCTAGATGCAGTGCTAGTATGGAAAATTGACCGCTTGTCTCGATCGCTCAAACACCTACTACTTATCTTCGAAGAGTTCGAACAAAACAACGTGAGCTTCATATCTGTCCAAGAGAACATCGACTTCAAAGGTCCAATCGGAAAGCTGATCTTTCAGATCTTCGGTGCCATCGCTCAATTTGAACGCGAACTAATTAAGGGGCGTACCCGGATGGGAAAGATCGCATCAGCTGAAATGGGCAATTACACAGGCTCAACCATCCCTTACGGCTACAAACCAGTGAAAAACCTTCACGGCAAAGGTAAAAAGCTCGCTATCATCTCGAAAGAACAAAAATGGGTCCAGCAGGTCTTTGACTGGTATATCTACGACAATATGGGCTTCGGGCAGGTAGCGAAGAACTTGAACGAGCTGAAGGTCTCTAGGGGAGAGCATTCAAGAAAGCCTAACGCGAAATGGACTGAGAAGATGATTCGAAAGCTTGTACAAGACCCTATATATAGAGGCGAATACGTCGCGAATCGTCACGATGATGCGGGAGACCTACTACCGGAAGACAAGTGGACCATTACGAAGATTCCACCGTGCGTCTCTGAGTATGTGTTTCAACAAGCCCAAGTGATTCGCACTAATCGCAAAGGCGGGAACAAGAATACTCTTTACTTATTGAGCGGCAAACTAAAAGACATGACGATCTCACCATCGAAGTCATTCGTTGGCTGCAAGAGGCACAAAGGAGGCTACAGCTATCGACGGCAACAATTTAAAATGAAGGATGGCACTCACGTCTCAGTGTTCGAAGTACCAGCTAAGCAGATTGAAGAGTTCACCTGGACAAAGATAATGGAGGCCCTAAAACAGCCAGAGGCTTTCATCGAGAAGCACCTCACCACCCAGTACGCCAACCCTACTGAAATTGACAGAATGAACTCCCAACTTGAAAGTCTCCGTGAAAAGCGCATGAACGTGGAGCTCGCTATCTCTCGCATTGAAGAAGCCTATGAGAATGGTTCTTATGATGAGGTGAAATTGAATCATAAGACCGCGGAGAAGAACAAAGAGATTGCACGCATCGACAACACGATCCAGGAAGTCGAAGACAAGCTAACCTTCATCGGGTCCATCGACATCGAAGTCCAGAAGCTTAAGGACGCAGCCTCACAGGTTAAGTATAAGCTTGAGAACCTCACCCTAAAACAAAAGCGAGTGCTAGTAGACCTCTTTGTAGAACGCATCGAAATGAGAAGGAAGCGCTCAACCGATCCTAAAAGACGCTGGGATATCGACGCTCAGATTTTCTTCCGGTTCAACCCTTCAAAGTTCCCGAATCGAGCCACCAAGGATAGGACCACAAAACCGCATAAGAAAAAAGAATCCGTTACTTCGGACTCTTCTTCTGAACATTCTGGTGCCGCGAGGCGGAATTGAACCACCGACACGAGGATTTTCAATCCTCTGCTCTACCACTGAGCTACCGCGG
>CAYGJQ010000019.1:0-1026 GCA_964350285.1 uncultured Candidatus Peribacteria bacterium
GGCGGAGAGGACAGGATTCGAACCTGCGAGGGCTTGCACCCAACACGCGTTCCAGGCGTGCGCCTTAAACCACTCGGCCACCTCTCCGGATTGAAATTTAGCCACTTATTTATAATAGTATTATTGATAAAAAGCTAGTTCTTTGGTGGATGTGCTAGTTTTAGGAAGGTTTTTTATGATTTAATCGATGCTTGTGAAAACTAATGAAGTTTACGTGGCCTTGCTGCGAGGGATTAATGTTGGCGGGAATAATATTATCAAGATGGAGGCTTTGCGGAAGGCTTTTGAAGGTATGGGGTTTGATGCGGTGGCTAGTTATATCCAGAGTGGAAATGTGGTTTTTCGGGCTGATAAGGGGGAGCGAGCAACGTTAGATAAGAAGATTGAAAAGGGATTGGAAAAGGTTTTTGGTTATCAAGGAAAGGTGGTAATTCGGTCGATGAAGGAGATGGAGAAGGTGGTCGCTGGGTTGCCGAAGAAGGTTGATGATGAGGACTATAATAATCGAGTAGCTTATTTGGTTGATGGATTTGATGCGAAGACGGCGTTGGCGAAGTATGTTTTGAAAGATGAGATGGAGGAGTTGAGTTTTGGGGAAGGAGTTTTTTATTGGGTTTATCGAAAAGATGCTGGTGCAAAGCCGAGTTTGATGAAATTGTCAGCGGATAAGTCTTATCAGCAAATGACTTTGAGGAATGCGCGCACAACGCGGAAGATTTTGGAGATGATGAAAGAGGTTGATTAGCTGAGGATGTCGTCGCGGAGGAGTGGGAACTCTTTGTAGCCGGCGGATGAGTTGATGTGGCCGGCGTTGGGGATTAAAGTTAAGTCGGTTTTTAATTGAGAGGCTAGTTTTTCGCCTTTTTCTTGGGGGATATAAGGGTCGTTGTCGGAGTGGTAGACTTTGAAGTGATGGCAGTTCTGTTTGATTTTGTTCCAGTCGTATTCGCCGTTGCCGAATACTTTGAGGCCGTCGTCGAAGCGGTTGCCGGAGATGAAGTCGTCGCCGTTGAACATCGAGGAGGC
>CAYGJQ010000019.1:1036-21906 GCA_964350285.1 uncultured Candidatus Peribacteria bacterium
CGGATGGCTCGAAGAAGCTGGCGACGAAATAGGTTGCTTTGAGTTGGTGTTGTTCGAGGACTTTGAGGGCGAAGGCGGCGCCGAGGCTGTGTCCGATGAAGGTTGTTTCTGGGGTGATGAAGTCTTGGTATTGTTCGAGAGTTTTGAGCCAGTCGTTAAGAGTTTGATTTTCTGGTGTTGGGAAATTAGGAATGATGACGTTATTTCCTGGTTGCTCGAGTTCGTGGCGGAGCCAAGGGAACCAGTTTTCTTCGGCGTGACCTTCTGAGCCGTGGATGATGAAGAAAGTTGGTTTTGATTTGAGAGTGTTGATGGAGTTTTGGATTTCTTGGATTACTTCTTGGTCGAATTCGGTTTCGAGTTCTTTCTGGAGTTTGCCATTTTTAAATTCGTTCCAAGTGCATTCGGCGGCTTTTTTTTGGAGTGGGGTGCCGGGGTCTTGGTAGGTGGGTTTGCGGCCGAGGTGGAGTTCGAGGCGGTTGTCGATTAGGCCGGCCCAGGCGTCGATGGTTTCCCAGCCACGGATGATGCCTGATTTATCTTTGAATCTGAGAATTGGGTCGTTTGGAGTGGTTTGGGAGGGCATGTTGATCATTTATCTTTCTATTTAAGTATATACAGTTTTATTTATTTTGGCTTTTAGTTAAAATTTTAGGGATTTAAATATGAATTTATGGGTTCTTTCTTAGATATTGTTTATTTGGTTATCGCCTTTTTGGTGGTGTTAAGTGTGCATGAAGCCGCCCATGCTTTGGTGGCTTACTATTTAGGTGATTCGACGGCGAAACTTGAAGGTCGGATAACTTTGAATCCGAAGGCGCATTTGGATCCGATGGGGACTTTGATTTTGTTGGTGACGGGGTTGATTGGTTGGGGGAAGCCGGTGCCGGTGAATCCGCGGAATTTTAATCATCCGGTGCGTGATTCAGCGATCGTGGCGCTGGCGGGGCCGATGTCGAATTTTGTGCTGGCGTTTGTGTTGGCGATTCCCTTGGTTTATGCGGGAAATGTTTTGCCGGAGATTGTGACTGATGGGATGTGGCAGGTGTTGAATTTGAGTATTTATTTGGGGGTCTTTAATTTTTTGCCGTTGCCGCCTTTGGACGGTTCGAAGATTCTTGGGTTGATTGTGCCGAAGCGTTGGCATCCACAGTATGAGGAGTTCTTGGATAATGGGATTCGTTATTTTGTGATCTTTTTATTAGTTGATTGGTTTTTGTTAAGGAGAATGTTGGGGGTGTCTTTGCTTGGGTGGATATTGAATAAGATGTATTTGGCGGTTTTGACTTTTTTGGGGATTATAAAAACTCCGCTATGCCGTCGGCCTCTATTACACCAAGTCCTGCTAGTAACAGGTGGGGGCTCGCACACGCAAACCGAAGCCTGCGTAAATTTTGAGCAACCCCGTAAGGTGATCGTAGAATTAGTATAAAGAGGCAAATAAACTAACGAGCACACCAGAGTTGTATTAATAGAACGGGAATTGGGGCGGGAAATCAAGTGTTAGTGGGGCTTTTTGTGGATTTCATCTTTTTTCATAAAAAATTTCGAAAAATTTCATATTTGGTTGGTAGAGTAGGGGCGTCATGACATTGAGGATGTTATTAGGTTAGTTCGAAGGCAAGGTCTTCTAAGTATGTCGTATAAAGGTGAAGGCCGGTGATGGGAGAGGGGTAGGGAATGGATGGCTACAGAAGAGGGTTTCTTTTTTTGTGGCAACCAGGCCTGTCTTTGCCTATGTCTAAGTCGTCCATTAAAAATTAAACAAGCTTTTCGCTATATGTCTGCCGTCAAAATTTGACCAAAATCTTCAGGTTGCTATGATGGTGTGAAAATCAAAAACAAAATGGTTTTCGAAACAAAAAGAAAGCAACTTAAAAATTAGAAAATATATTACGGCTTTGTCACCGATTAGATATTGACTAAAATAAATAGTTTGCTACAATGATCTGAAAATCAAAAATAAATAGGTTTTCAAAACAAAAGAAAAACACAAAAAAAGAGTAGGGTCGGCGCCGGCCCACTCAGAGCTCCTTCAAAACTAGGTCTTCATATAGCAAAGAGAGATAAGGGGTGAAAGGGTTTTACAACCTTGTCACGATCGCGCTTCTCATTAAACTAATCGTGGGAAAAGTATATACAAAACATCTTTCCCCAAATCATGTGAAATCATCAGGGCGGATGATCTGCATGAGGTTCCTTTCCTCTTTTTCTTTCTTTGCTCCGTGATGGTGTACTGGATGACTACCTTTACGCCGATTATCTTTGTCTGGTGATTCCTTGCGGCTTGCTGCTCGTGACATCACGCCAAACAGACGGTCCGTGGCTGGACTAAAATCCTTAGCCAAAGCGGGGCTAGAATTACGGACGTCGTCAGTCTAAAAACAAAAATAAAAACTACGACTGTTGAACTTACAGACGACTGTTTTACACCGGATTTCGATCCGGTGTTTTTTCTTGTCCTGGAACTGGAGGAGCTCCCGGACAAGATGTTTTTAGTTTGGTGATACTAATTTTGTGTCGGTTTCAGTGTCGAGGTCGATTTCGTTTTTGATATTGATGAGTAGGGTGCCGTTGAATGAATTAACTTCTGGATTGGTTTTGTTTTGGAAGTCGAAGCTTGTGAAGAGGATTGTGAGTGCAGCTTGGTCATTTTCGGCTGTAAAGGTGAGAGTTTCTTGGTCTACTGAGCCGAATTTTTCTTTATGGATTGGTACAAGTTGCTGGCTGAATTCTTCTAGTGATCCTGAAAGGACTGGTTGGTTTGAGTCTTCGTTGATGATTTCGATTGAGCTGATTTTTTCAGAAATTTCGATTCGTAGTTTTGTGTTTGGAATTGTGATGGTTTTGTTTTCATTGCGAGCGCTGATTGGTACTAAGTAGTCGTATTGGGAGATTTTTTGAACTTCGGCGCCTTGGCTTTGGTCGACGTAGAAGTATAGGTATTGGTTGCGTTCGAATTTGCCGTATTGAGGTTCGAGGCCGATGAGAGTGATGACATCTGATGGGTTTTCACTGAGTGTGATTTCGTTGAGTTTTGTAAGGTCTTGGTCGAATAGATGTTGGATGCTTTGCATTCCGTGGTTGTCGACTAGGTAGTCTACCTTGCTGTAGATTTCACTGGCGATTTTGTCGTCAGGTTGTGTGGTTGCTTTTTGAACTTTGCCGTTTTTAAGTAATTCTGCTTGGTTTAAGTATTTTTCCAGTTGGGCCACTTGGCTGCGTTCGGAAACGGAGTATGCTCCCCAAGGTCCGATGTTTCCAATTAACCCGACGGCGGCAAGAGAAATTAGAATCAATTTAAAGTTTCGTTTTTTGGCGATGATTGAGTAGATTGAAATTCCTAGCAACCAGAGTCCAAGGAATACAACCCAGTAGCGGTTTTCAGTGATTCCATATGGAGAAATCCGGAGCCAAACGGAGTAGAAAAGCATGCCGAGAAGGGGGACGACGCTGATATAAAAACCTTTGAGGAACCATTTTGCCCAGAGGTGTTCTTTTTCTTGGCGAATTGGGTAGAGGATCAGATTGGTGATGACGCCAGTGATTGAGAAGAAAATGATGAGCCAGCTCACCAGGCCTTCAGTCCATTCGCTGTTGATAATGATTTTGCCGGAATATAGGTAGAGAATTACGACATATGTTGCAACTAGTGGAGCAAGGATGTATTGGCTGAAGATGCGAACTCCTTTGTGATAGCCTTTGGATTTGTTGAGTTTGGCAATGTCCTTGGGGACGCCATGAAGGAAGAACCAGGGAGCGATAAGTCCGGCGGAAATTATCCAAATTTGCGGGTAAAGACGTTCTGGCACATCTACTTCGAGAAGAAAATCAATAGTGAGAAGGGCGACTACCACGCCGATGAAAAGTACGCCGGTGTAAAGTGCAGTAGTTGCGAGGCGAATAATTAGGTTTTTGATGTAATGCCAGAGGCCATTGATTTCATTTTTGATTAAGTATGGTGAAAATGTAGCGAAGAGGCTGTAAATGATGCCGAAGACAAAGAGTTGGTAAAAGCTGGCAAACTCGTTGTCCATGTATTCAGGGAGGGCAAAGAAATGGAGAATGATGACTGCAATTGAAAGGGCTTGGATTCCCCATTTTTTGATTGGCTCTAATTGTTGGCGTTCGAGGAGCATTTTGGTGCCGAAAAGTAGTGGTACGCCGGTGGCCAAGACCATAATCATTTTTCCGATTTGCATTTCATCAAGATGGTTGAGTTTGGTGTCGAATTCGATGAGATAGAGTGCAAGAGCGGTGCCAAGCACGGTGGCAATGCAAGTGATTGGAAAACGGAAAAAAGTTTCTTTGCTTGAGTTGTAGAGATTGGAAATTGATGGAAGTTTCATAGTGTCACGGTAACAATTAGAATGTTGTTATTATACATTTTTTAGAGTGAGAAATAGTGTTTTGTGGATCAAAATATTGTTTTTGGCGGTTTTGAGTTATAATGGGGAGCATAAATTATTATATTTTCTAACTTTTTTCATATGTCAGGAAAAAATCCCGTTAATATGATTGCTTGGATGCTGGTTCTTATCGGTGGCATCAACTGGGGGCTCGTTGGAGTTGGGCAGTTTGCTGGTGGTAACTGGAACGTTGTAAATCTACTTGTTGGTCAATGGCCAACTGTTGAGTGGGTGGTTTATATTTTAGTTGGTCTCTCAGCTATTTGGGGACTGCTTTCAATGGGGAAATGTTGTAAAAAAGACTAGTGCTGATTGGAAATTTTTTATGCCGTTGCTTTTTCGAAAGTGACGGCATTTTTTATGCGAGGATTGTGTCGATTTTTGTTTGAAGTTCTTCTTTTGTGAGGTCGGTGATGATAAAGACTTCTTGGGCTCCGCGGTGTGAGCGGGCTTGAACTTTGAAGCCGCCGGTGATTGGGATTGTCACTTTGAGTTTTAGTTTTGTGGGGGAGTTTTTTGTGTTGGCGATGCGGCCTGGAGTGATGGTTTTAATTGCAGGGTCGGTGGCGAGTTTTTCTAATGTTTTGATTAGATTTTTAAGATGAGTGGAATGGTTTAGAACTACGCGTCCTTTTTTGGTCATTGTTTTTTTGATAAAATAATGTGCGTTTAATCTATAGAAATAAATTCAGATGGCAAAAAAAGTTATTGAGAAAAATCGGTTTTCATATTTGTTTTCGGGGATTGGTTTTGTACAGGCCTTGGTGGCGACGTTTGGGTCTCTGTATTTTAGTAATTATGGTGATCCGATTAAAAATATTTTTGAATATGGTGAGGTGTTTCCGTGGGGGGAAGGGTTTGATCCGTGTTTGCTTTGTTACTGGGCGCGGATTTTGATGTATCCGATTTTGGTGATTTCTTTAGCAGGACTTTTGAAGAAAGATCGAAAATTTACAGATTATGTGTTGTTTTTGTCAGTGCCAGGTATTTTTTTAGAAAGTTACCATTACGCTTTGCAAAAGTTGCCGATTGATACGAGTTTGGGGTGTACAGCGGCGGTGCCTTGTTCGGCTTTGTCGGTGGATTACTTGGGTTTTATTACGATTCCGTTTCTTTGTTTGACGGCCTTCGTGGTGATTACGGTTTTTGCAGGCATCAATAGTTATCGTTGTCGAGGGTGATTCCTCGCTGGAAAGGCGGTTTGGTGGTATAATAGTTTTTAGTATTTTTTAACAAAAACTATGGATAATACTGTTTTCCTTGCACAACTAATGGGGCCAGTTTTTGTGGCTGCTGGTGTTGCTGCAGCGGTGAATGCAAAACCGATGTTGAAGGTTTTTGATGAGATTATGAAAGGTTTTGCGATGCGTTACTTTTTGGGGGCAATTGAAATGACGGCTGGGATGGCAATTATTTTGTCACATAATGTTTGGTCTAGTTTAGCTGCTTTCTTGATCAGTATCATGGGTTGGGGGATGGCAATTGAAGGTGCACTTTGGTTGATCTTCCCAAAACAACTATCTACTTTTGCAAAGGGTTTCCGAAAGCAAAATGTTGTTGTTCTTGCTGGGATTATTGGTTTGGTAATTGGTCTTTATTGGATTTATTTTGGGTATGTGATGGTTTAAGCGATTGTTGAAAATTCAAATAAAAAGGCAGGCTCAGATAGAGTCTGCCTTTTTTGGTTGTTGGGGATTTAAACGCCTTCTACTTCTTCAAAACTGGCGTTGAGCCAGTCGTAGAGTTCGGCGAGAAGGGTGGCGGTTTCAGCTTGGTCTTTGGTTTTAATTGCGGAGGTGAGGGCGGTGGAAAGTTTTTGACCGTTGGGGTCTTGAGAGAGATAGGATTGGCCTTCGTTGAGGAAGTAGCTTACTTGGGCGGGGTCGTTGATGCCGTCGGTGGCGAGGATTCTTTCGATAGCATCGAGAATTTCTGGGGTTTCGGTAAGGCAATTTGTCACCAGGTGTTCGGCTTGTTCGTTGACGAAGTTTAGGAGAACGATATTGGCTTGGTTGTGATGAGTCATGGGGAGGAAAGTCAATTATTTGATCGTAACTTACTCCTTTTTTTGAGCAATGGAAATCGTCGGGGAAAACTGATAAGATGTGCGTTAGTTCAAAATTGAGAGCGATTTATGTCTTATGGTGCTTTATTAACGGCTTTTACTCATTCAGCGGTGGTGGTGTTTGGGTTGATGATGATTTTTTTTATTATTTCTTTGGTGCGAAAAAATAATAGTGTGGTAGATATCGCCTGGGGATTAGGTTTTGCGCTGATTGCAATTTATGGATTTTTGAAGTTTGGAGGTGCGGTTTTTGTGGATGTAAAAGGGGATGTGTTTCGAGCTTTTGGTTTTCGACAAATTTTGATGGCAACTTTTGTGGTGGTGTGGGGGCTAAGGCTGGCAGTGCATATTTTTGTGCGGAGCGCTGGGAAGCCGGAAGATTTTCGTTATCAAAACTGGCGGGAAGAATGGGGAGATGCTGTGGTGTGGCGAAGTTTTTTGCAGATTTATTTGTTTCAAGGAGCGCTGATGCTTTTGATTGCATTGCCGATTATGGTGGTAAGTGTAAGTGGTGCTGGTGAATTGGATGGTAGATGGCGTTTTGGAGGATTGTTTGATTGGTTGGGACTAGCTTTTTGGATAGTAGGGTTTTTGTTCGAAGCGGTTGGTGATTGGCAGTTGCAGCGTTTTTTGGCGCGGAAAAGAGAAGGGAAAGAAAAGAAGAATGCAATTATGTCTTCGGGACTATGGCGTTATACGCGTCATCCAAATTATTTTGGGGAGATCGCAATGTGGTGGGGGATTTTCTTGATGACAGTGGGGATTGCTGATTTGAAGCCGATGGCGTTTATCGGAATTATTAGTCCAGTTTTGATTACATTTTTGTTGTTGAAAGTTTCCGGGGTGCCGATGTTGGAAAAGAAATATGATAAAAATCGAGCATTTCAAGCTTATAAAAAGCAGACGAATGCGGTGTTTCCATGGTTCCCAAAGAAAGGTTAATCAATTTTGAGATGAGAAAATCTAACAAAAATTTTATGCCTTATGCATTCTTGGGAGTTGGGCTTGTAGCCTTGATTGCGTGGGTGGCTTGGGGCTTTTTTTCAACTTACAATATTGAAACTCCTGATTACACAGCGGAAACTAGGGATGGTTATGAGCTTCGTGATTATGAGGGATATATCGTGGCTTTTACTGAGGTGGAGGCAAAAGATCGAAATGAAGCAACGAATAAAGGCTTTTTGCGGTTGGCTGATTATATTTTTGGGAATAATACGGCGGCGAAAGGTAATGGTAATGAAAAGATCGCGATGACCGCGCCGGTGTTGGAATCAGAGGATCAATCGGAGAAAATAGCGATGACGGCCCCGGTGATTGAAGAGATAAAAAAAGATTCTGAAGAGATTGCGATGACGGCGCCGGTTTTAGAAGAAGAAAGAGAAAATTCGTATGTGATTTCGTTTACGATGCCGAAGAAGTATACGCTGGAAACTTTGCCGACTCCGAATAGTGATTTGGTGAAGTTGAAGGCAATTAAACCGTATAAGGCAGCGGCGATTAGATTTTCTTGGTGGCCGACGGATAGTCGAATTGAGGCAAAGACTGAGGAGCTTTTAGAATTGGTGAAGAAAGATGGCTTCGAAGTGATTGGTGAGCCGCAGAAGGCTTTTTATAATCCCCCTTGGACGCCGCCGTTTATGTTGCGGAATGAAATTTGGGTGGAAATTAAATAATTTTTTTTATGATGGTTTTTTATTTGAAGGTTTGGTTTTTAACGACAGTTGCTTTTTTGGGGATTGATTTGCTGTGGCTGGGAGTGGTGATGAAGAATTTTTATCAGTCACAATTGGCGGATTTTTTGATTAAGAAGAATGGTGAATTAGCGCCAATTTGGTGGGCGGCTTTGATTGTCTATGTTGCGATTCCGACGGGATTGATTTTATTTGTGCTGCCGCGGGTGATGGGCAGTGATTCGCCGTTGGTGGCTTTGGGGTGGGGATCTTTGTTCGGGCTGATTTTGTATGCGGTTTATGATTTTACCAATTATTCATTGGTGAAGGGCTGGCCGCTGAAAATGGTAATGGTGGACGTAATTTGGGGGACGGTGGTTTGTGGTGTGAGTAGTGTGATCATGTTCTATATTGTGAAATGGCTAGGGTAGGTGATTTGGTTTGACATTTGTGGTGGAGGTTGTAGAATGCCTTCCTCTTTGGAGGTTTCGGTTTTTTAAATTTACAAAATGGAGGATGTGAATAAGAATAAGACATTGAGTTTTGAAGCAGAACAAGTGCTTTATGAGTTGAAAAAAGAAAATGTGATGAGTGATTTGCCGATTGAGTTGCGGGTGAAATTAAATCAACCGCCTGGTACTTTTATTGATTATGGACTGTCCTCCGCAAGGGTGACTCGGTTTGAGGATGTTTATCGTTTTTTAGTTTTTGCAGGGATTAATAGTGATTTGGAGGATATTGTGAAAAGTTTTGCGGGAAAAAATCATGAGGCGCGTTCTTTGGGGGTAAAGTTTGAGCCTAAATTTGAGACTGATGAAGGAGAGCCGCTTTCAGATAGTGAAGTTAATATTGCGGTTTATCGTGATGATTATGGTCGTATTGGGCCGCTTTTTGAGATGGTAGAAAGGTTGTTGGATATTTCTGGGAAGTCGCTTTCTTTGGATTATTTGAGTTTTAATTTTGATGTGACTATCGATGGTTCAAGTTTAGTTCATGAAATTCCGACTGCGGTATTTAGAGGGTTGGACGTGAGAAATTTGTCGTTTTTGGAGGAAGTTGGTTCAGCAACAAAGGTGGATTATTTTTTTCGAGCCGTGGGTTGTTCAAATTTGAAGTCGGTATTATGTGAATTTAACGAATATGGTGATGGGGGGAAGGAGTTTGTGGTTCGAGATTGTCCAAAATGTATTTTGGTGCCGGAAGTGATTAATGCGAGTGTGGTTAAGTTGGTGAATTTACCGCTTATAAGTAGTCCAAAGTCATTGCCGAACTGTCGGGAATTGGTGATTAAAGGGACGCAAATTCAGCGATTGGATGAGCATTTGTTGTTGGAGATTCGCGAACGTTGGGATAATGGTGAATTGATGGTGGTAGATTTAGATCCGCATTTGATGGTGCAGTTTGATGCGTTGAAATCTGAGCGGACCATTGATATGAAAATTTCAGATGTTGCTGGGAGAGTGGATGAAGTGATGTCTACTTGGCCGATAGCAAGTGAGATCAAACCGTGGGAGGCAGGTGTGGTTTCTGAGACTCAGCAAGATTTGGATGATGGTGGCTTTGCGGCAAATTTACAGTTTTTATTGGAAAAGCCAATGCCGCCACAACAACAAGAACAGTGGCATCAAGAAAGTGGAAGATTTCGGGCGGTGACGGCGACTTATGATGAGATGCCAGCTAATCTCCAGCAAGCGATGGCTGGCTATACGCAGGTGTTGCAGCAGTTGGTGGAGGTAGAAGGTGAGTTTTTCAGGAATGCGGTGCAGCGCACTGGTGAGTTTGAAGTTGTGCATGAACAGATTTCAATTGATGCCGCGGCTGATCATTTGTTTGCTTTTTTGAATAATGGCGATACTCATGGGTCGATGATTTTGGAGCGATTAGAAGCGCGTTATGGTGAATTGCAGCAGAGTTTTGCTTGGATGTCGGAGTTTTTGAATACGGCTTTTCAAGATTTTTTCAAAATTGATAAACGAAAGCCAACTGACTTTTTGAATATTTTAGGAAGTTGCCAGACGATGCAAATTCCACGATTTAATTTTTTGAAAAGTTCGGAAGTGCTGCCGAATTTGTTGGAGCAGGTTTATGATGCTAGTGGTCATTTAAACTATGAAGTTTGTGCCAAGGTTTTTGAGGTGATGAATATTTCACCGGGGCAATATTCTGATTTTGAGATTAAGGCAATTGTTAATTTGGTGAGTTTGGTGATGAAGAAAATTCAGGATAATCGTCGGTTTCGAGAGGTGGGACTGGATGTGATGAATATTGAAGATGGCTTGGTGCATAAAGGTGCCGGAACTGTGGGGAAAGGATTGGCGGGGGCGGTGCCGGGAGCAAAGCAGATTGGTTGGGTTTCGAAAGGTTTGCAGTTGGCTTGGAATAAAGTGGGGGGGCCGTTGTGGCAACGTTTTCGGCCGCGGACATGGGAAGAAAGGGTAGATGGGATTGTGCAGCGAGAGGAAGATTGGAAGAAGTTTAATCGATAGAAATATTCGGGCCTTTTTTAAAAAGCTAGAAAAAAAGTGAAAGAAAACTTAAGCTTCGTTTGTAGTAAAAGGTGGATGACTATTTCTTATGGCTGATTGGAAGACTAAAACTGATGCGGAGCTGGTAGCGATTGCCTTGGAAGATTGTGAGGTTTTTGGGCGATTGGTTGAGCGTTATGAGCAGAAGTTGGCGCGGTATGTAAAACGTTTGGTGGGGCTGAGTAAGGAATGTGTGGAAGATGTGCTGCAGGAAGTATTTTTGAAAGTTTATCGTAATTTGAATAGTTATGATCCGGGATTGAGTTTTTCTAGCTGGATTTATCGGATTACGCATAATGAGACGGTGAATTATGTGAAGAAGCATCGGAAACAAAATGTGGTGAGTTTGGAAAATGATGATGATGCGGTGAGTTTGATTGAGGTGTTGGCGAGTGATGTTGATGTTGTGGATGATGCGCGGAAAAAGGAAAGGATCGAAAAAGTACATCGGATTCTTCAGGGGATGACGGAAAAATATCGGGAAGTGTTGATTCTAAAATTTTTGGAAGATAAAGATTACGCTGAGATCAGCGATATTATTAAAAAACCGATGGGAACGGTAGCGACTTTGATTAATCGGGCTAAAAAACAATTTATAACTCTTTATCGTTAAACAATGAGCAAGCTCAGTAAGTCTGTATTGGATAAAATTAAAAAAGAAGATATTGCGCCACGTCCGAAGTGGCAGTTTGTATTGGTGCATGTGTTGTTGTGGTCGGCGGTGGTGGCGGCGGTTATTTTGGGAAGTATGGCGACGGGAGTTTTGTTGAAAGAGTTGGTGTATACAGAATGGGAATTTTTGCATCGAGTGGGGAGAGGGGCGCCAGCAAAAGGTTTTGTAATGGTGCTGCCGTATTTTTGGATTGGTTCATTAGTGTTGATTACGGTTTTGTCTTCTTGGTTATTTACGAAAACGAAACGGGCTTATAAGATTCGGCCGTTGTTTGTGGTGATTGGAACGGTAGTGATTTCAATTTTGCTGGGAGCGGGGGTTTTTATGAGTAAAGCGGCAGATAGATTTGAGGATGTGATGCGGGAGAATGTGGGGCCGTATGCGCAATTTAAGGAATTTCGAGAGAAAATGTGGGTGGATCCTGATCATGGTTTGCTTTCGGGGAGGATTGTGGAAGTGACTAGCGAAGAAGTATTGGTGATTGATGATCTTACGGGGAAGCGATGGCAGGTGGAAATAGCAGAGTTGGATTTTGAGCCGGAAGTGGGGATGAGAGTGGTAGCAATTGGGGAAGTGAAAGGTGATGGAGTATTTGAAGCGGAAATGGTGAGAGTGCGAACGAAGGATGGGAGTCGGCCGCCATTGAGAAAACCTGGGGAACGATTGCCTCGTCCACCGAAGCCATTGGATGGTGAAAAAAAACTACCGCTATCAGGTGAATTGCCAGCTGGTGATATGTTAGAAAGGCCTGAAGTAAAGGAACTTTAGGTTTTTTTGAAAAAAAGTGAAAGAAAATGAAAAAGGGTTTTGTATTAATTGGTGACGGCGAGTGAGAAACCGTCAGAGACAAAAATACTAGTCAATAGTCTCAATTAAAATTAATACTTAAACCCTTTTTACAATGAAATCTACTACCAAATTATTAACTGTTGCCGGAGTGGTTGCAAGTCTTTCAGTCGCTTCAGCAGTGTCGGCTCAAAGCCAGCAACCTGACCAGGCGCCGAAGGTTACTCAAGAGCAACGTGAAGAAATCCATCAAGCTGTTGAAAATGGAGATTATGAAGGATGGAAGGCTTTGCTCACTCAAGACGAACGGGGGGCGAAGATTCTTGAAGTAATCAATGCTGATAACTTTTCAAAGCTTCAAGAAATGCATCAGCTTCGAGAGGATGGTGATCGTGAAGGAGCGAAGGAAATTGCTGATGAACTTGGTCTCAAAGCGCCACGTCGTGAACGTGAAGGAAAGGATTCGCATTTTGATGAAGAAACTCGGGAAGCAATTAAAGCTGCGGTGGAGAATGGAGACTATGACACTTTTAAAGATCTAGTTTCTCAAGACGAAAAAGGTGAAAAGATCTTGGAAAAAGTAACAGCGGAAAACTTCGGTAAGTTTAAAGAAATGCACGAACTGCGTGAAGCAGGTGATAAAGAAGGTGCCCAGGCAATAGCTGATGAGCTGGGAATCCAAAAGCCACATGGGAAAAATCATGGTCCACGATTTGATGAAGAAACTCGGGAAGAGATTAAAACCGCAGTAGAAAATGGTGACTATGAAACCTTTAAAGGTTTGGTTACCCAAGATGGACGAGGAGAAAAAATCTTGGAAAAGGTAACGCCAGAAAACTTTGATCGTTTCAAAGCACTTCACGAAGCGCGTGAAGCTGGAGATAAGGATACCGCGAAAGAAATTGCCGAAGAACTTGGAATTGAAGGGAAACGTGGGGGAAAATTTAAGCGAGGTGGTCACGGTGAATATGAAGAGCATGGAAATCATGATCATGTAGAGTTTGGGAGAGAAGATGATGAAGAAGGTGGTGAACAAGGTATGCGTGGGCGTCGAGGGGGACGTGGAAATGGACCAAATGGTCAAAATCAATAAGTTGAGCTTGTTGATAATTAAGATTAGGAATCAGAAAGGCTCGTCGAAAAGATGGGCCTTTTTGGTTGGTGTTTTTTTGGGGCTGATTGACAATTAATGGCTTAGATATTATATTGAGGCCCGATTTGATAATAAAATTTTACGTCTAAAAATATGAGCGCATTTAATCCTTGGCATGAGGTTGAGGTGGGTGAAAACGCACCGGAAGTAGAAAATATGAGCTTGATAAAAATACTGGAATGATTCGTTTGGATCGGTTTTTATTTTCGGCGGTGCATTATCCGGCGAATTATGGATTTATTCCGAAAACTTATTGTGATGATAAGGATCCATTGGATGTGTTGGTGATTTGTGAGGCTAATTTGTTGCCGAATACTTTAGTGGACGCCCGAGTGATTGGGATGATGTCGATGATTGATGGTGGGGAACAGGACGATAAAGTGATTGCAGTGGTCGATGGTGATCCAATGACTGCGAATATTAAAGATCTTTCTGATTTGCCGGCGCATAAAGTTGATGAAATTAAGGTTTTCTTTGAAGATTACAAAAAGTTGGAAAAGAAAGCGGTGAGTGTTGAAGGATTTGTAGGGAGAGAGGATGCAGTGAAGGCGGTTGAGGAAAGTATTCAAATGTATAAGGACGAATTCGAAAAGTAGTTATTTGCTGGCTTGACAGAAAGGCGCTTGCTTTGTAGAGTGAGCGCCTTTTATAGTTTTTGGTATGGAAGAAAAGCGCTTGTGGACTCCAGAACGAGAAGCAGAATGTAAACGGTTGAACCGGGAGATTTTTGGTGATGAATTGAGAGAATGGCAGCTGGATGTATTGAGTGATGTGGACAATGGATATGATGTGTTGGTGGAAAAGGAGACTGGGAGTGGGAAGTCACGGCTGGGGCAGATTTTGTCTCAATTGCGGCAGAAATTAGTGATTGTGATTGAGCCGTTGAAGATTATTGGTGATACGCAGGCGGCAGAATTGCGGCAACGTTTTGGGATGAATGCTTTTAGTTTGAATCGGGATAATTCTAATGAAGATCGAACGCGTTATCATGATTCGATGACCAATGGGACGGCTGATGTAGTTTTGATGCCGCCGGAATGGGCAGATACTTATGCGGTGCGGCAGTATGCGGCTTTGGATCGAGACTATGTGATTGATGAAGTGCATGCGGTTTATGCGGGACGGAATAGTAGGGCGATTTATCCACAAGTTGGTCATGTGATTTTGGATCAGCGGAAAATTCATGACGATGTGAGATTAATCGGATGTTCGGCGACGATTTCTGATGAGGCGGCGATTTATTTGCCTAAGGCGTTGCCGTTTGATCCGTTGAAGGAACATTTCCTAGTGGAGATGAGGGAGAATTTTGAATATGGGGCGGAAAAATGTGAGAATGGCCGGGATAAGACGGGACGTTATTTGGCGGAGGCAGCATTGGCTGTTGAGGATATTCGGCGAAATGGCGGTGCGATTATGACTTTTTGTCATACGATTGCGGGAGTTGATTATGTGGTGGACCGGCTTGCAGAGCAGGGGATTTATGCGCAGCCTTATCATGGTGGTATGAAAGTGGAGGAACGGCGAGCGATTGAGGAGGCATTTGTGGAAGGGAAGATTGATTTTGTGGTTGGTACTGATGCGATTGGGGCGGGATTTCATAAGCCAGATGTGCGGCATGTGTTGCACTTTGGACCGCCGAAAGAGCTGGAGACTTATCAGCAGCAAAATGGACGTGGTGGGCGAGATGGAAAAGGATGTAAGTGTAAACTGTTTTGGACGGATCGAGATTTTGGGACGCATCAGTTTTTTGCGATGAAGACTGTGCCGAGTGTGAAATTTATGAATCAGGTATATGCGGCGATAATGAAAAATAGTGCTGCCCAAAAAGATTTACCACATGGAGTGCTGTCTTTTAATCGGAGTGCTTTTTATTGGGAATTTACTAATGAGGCTGGAAATAATACTCAACGTTATGCGATTAAAAATGCGGTGAATGCAGTGTTGAATTTGTTTATTGAGTATCGGTTGATGGATGTTTTTAATGGATGTATCAAGATTGAGGAATTTGATACTGATAATGCACGTTTTCAGCGAATGGGGCAGATGTTGGTGAATCGGGTGCAGACGGAATTGGCGCGGTTGAAGAAGATGCATGAATACGCCGCGGTGGGACCGCATACTCAACCTCAGATTCGAAAGTTGATTAATTCGTCTTTAGATTTTGATGGGATGGAATGGATGGAGACTGTTTTGCTGGATGAGATGCTTGATTAGAGCCGAGCAATATTGTTGGCTCTTTCGTGGAGGTCTTGTTTTAGTTGGGTGTAGACTTTGGTGTTGGCGATTTCGGTTTTCATGAAGTTTTTGAGGTTTTTTTCTTCCACGTGGAGGGCGGCGCGTTGGGCGAGGTAGACTTGGATTTTGTGGCAGGCTTTGGGCGCTTGCTTTTCTAGTTCTTGGAGTTTGTGTTGAGCTTTTTTGCGCCAGCGGCAGTATTTTTTCTCGAATTGTTTGATGACGGTGCGGTCGAAGAAAAGGTCGCAGGCGTTGATGTCTTTGAGGGCGGTAAGGACGTTGTCGGTGGCGATGATCCGAGCGCGGAACATTTGGTAGCGGAGCATGATGTAACGTTTTTTGATTTGGCAGTAGAATTTTTTGAAGCCGAGTTTTTTTAGTTTGAGGGCAAGTTTGTCTTCGGGTTCGATAAACATTAAGCGGCCGAGCGGAACTTTTTCATTTGATTTGATTTGTTCTAATTGGATTGAGATGTTGTTGATGAGGATGTGGAGGAGGTCTTGAGTGATTTCTTCTTGGGCGTAGAGTTTGACGAAGGTTTGTTTTTCGATGCTGAGGAGATGTTGTTTTAAGATTCGGGCTACTTTGTCGCTGGAGAGGTCGTCTTTGTGTTTTTCGAATAGTTGTTTGATTTGTTTTTTATAGAAGTTGTCGGAAGATTTGTAGTAGTTCATTACTTGTTCAAAGGCGTTTTTGGAGACGAATTTTTTGTCTCGCATCTCCATTAGTTTCTTTTCAACTTTTTGATTAATCAGCATTCGGCTTTCGTCGTATTGGAATTTTTCAAGAATGGAGAATGATTTGAGGCCGAGTTTTTTGATTAGTGGGGCGATGGTGAGACCGTTGAAGATATTGGTGAAAAGGACGATGGAGACAGTGAAGATAAGAATTTCGTTGTAGTAAGGGAGTTCGGCGGGGAGAGTGAGTACAAGAGCGATGGCAAGAGCACCACGGATCCCGCCCCATTGGATGATGTGGATCCATTTTGATGGAATTCTTCTTTTGCGGTTGCAGGTGTTGAGTAGTGGCAGCAGGGTATAGGCCATGATTGCTCGGGCGATGATAGCAATGAGGACGGCGATGCCGATTGAAGGAAGGAGTGGGATAATTGATTCAGTAGTGCCATAGATAACGAAGCCAACCATCAAGAAGATGAGGGAATTTACAAGGAAGGCGGAGTAATCCCAGAAGTGGGTGACAATTTCTTTGACTGATGGTGAGATTTTGTAAGCGCCGTAGTTGCCAATGATTAGTCCTGCGGCCACAGTAGCGATGATGCCGGAAACGCCGAAGAGTGATTCGGCAACGATGAAGGTGAAGTGTGCGAGCAGGAGAGTAATTGTAATTTCGATTTCTTTGGAGTTTTTGACGTAGTCGAGAGTTTTGGCAAAAAGAAAGCCAAGAATTACACCAACTAGTAGGCCACCGAAGATAACAAGGAAGAAGTCTTCAACGGTATAGAGGACAGTGGTGCCACCGAAGCTGGAGGTTTCGTTGAGAATGAACTCGAGGAGGATGCCGAAGAGGACCAAAGCGGTACCATCGTTGAAAAGACTTTCGCCTTCGATGATGATCGAGAGACGTTTTGGGGCGCCGATTTGTTTGAAAAGGGCGAGGATGGAAATTGGATCAGTGGCGGAAACTATAGTGCCGAAGAGTAGTGAAAAGCTCCAAGGTAGATCTAGTAATTCGTGGGCGAAAAAGCCGATCAGACCAGTGGATACTAGCATGCCAATGATTGCCAGCGAGGAAATTACATGAATGTTTTGAGTGAATTGTTTCAAATTCATGTGGAACGCTGATTCGAAGATCAATGTTGGCAGGAAGACGTAGAAGATGAGGGCGGGGGATAGACTAAAGCTGCGGAGGAATTCGAGTCCGGGAATCGTATCGCTAAGGAAAGCTAAAAAGATGCCGATCACTAAAAGGCTGACGGTGTAAGGTATTTTGGATTTACGCAAAATAAAAGCAGTGGCGGTGGCCACTGACAGAAAAGTCAGAATTGCGAGCATCAGATGTAGTACTTCTTCTTCCATGCGCGTATTCTGGACCAAAATCACTTGATTGACAATCTTATTTTTTGGTTTTTGGGCTGGTTTGTATTTTTGGAGCTGAGCCTGTTGACATTTTGTGTTATTGAAGTAGAATGCTCCCCTTTTTAGTTATAGAATAAATCTTATGGAGCAAAGGGAATGGCCGGAATTAACTGAAGCGGAAATTATTGCTCAGATGCAGCGAGGTGAGCGGAATGAAGCTGGGGCATTGTGTTTGCCGGCAGATGCAAGGTTGTTGGCGCAGGTTCCTAGTGATGACGCTGTGGTAGCGCAAATGATTGAATGTCAGGGTGATGTTGATGGTGTTTTTTATTTGCCGGCGAATGCGGACTTGTTATCAAGGGTGCCCGTGGAAATTGAGGAGGAAGTTGATGTTTTTGAGCGGAAAATTGGAGAGATTAATGATTTTTTGTGTGGAGAGAAAATTGTCTGTCCTTATGCTCGAGGACAGGTGTTGCAACAGATGATTGAATATGGACGACTGAATGGACCAGGTGATACTTCAGGTATTGTGGAGGCGTTGGAGGAATTTGTGGCGGGGGAGAAGCGGAATTTGATTTATGTGTTTGAAGGCAATACTGCTGATCATGATCAGGCTAGTGAGTGGGCGCATCAAGTGTTTGTAACAATTTCGCGATATTTAGCTATAAAAAAAGGTCTTTCTTTGGAGGAGTTTCCACGTGGCTTGTTTGATCCTCAAAGTTTTGTAATGGATGGTCATCATTTTTTTGTTTTTGCAATGAGTCCGCATTATCGAGAGGAGCATCCGCGGTGGGCGCCGCATTTTATGGTTGGGGTAAATTATCATTTGGATATTGATGGTGTTGATTTGAAAATTAAGAGGGAGATTTTAAAGAATGAGTTTCGAGGAGTAGCGAAATCGGTTCATCCGGCGGTGGATGATGCTTTTTTGGCGCATAATTTGCAGTTTTCGGATAGGAATGATCCTCAGAATCCGATGGAGATTGACTTTAGTGCAGCAGTTCCTTTTGTAATGCCAGGTTTGCTCAACGCGATGCAGGCATATACAAAATCTCTGTATGTAAAGGATGTGCGATTGGATAATTAATTTTTTTTATGAAAAAGCCTGATTATTTTCCAGAATTAACTGAAGCGGAAATTATTGCTCAGATGCAAGTGAGTGGACCGCGTAATTTTAGTGGTGATTGGTGTTTGCCAGCAGATGCAAGGTTGTTGGCGCAGGTTGATTTGAATGATGTGGGGAAAAGGGAACAGGCGAAGTTTTTTGTGCAGCAGAAAGCTGATTTGAATGAGTTTTTATGTAGTAAAGATATTGTTTGTCCTTATGCGAAAGGGCAGGTGATGAAGGGATTGCTTGAATATGGCGAATTAGAGTCGCCATTGGAGGAGGAGAGTATTTGGCAGATTTTTATGAAGTTTTTGGAGAGTGAAAAGCGGACTTTGGTTTATCTTTTTTCGGAGGAGACTTTGAATCATCAGCATGCGAAGCGATGGGCCGATGATTGGTTTCGATCGATTAGTCGAATGGCGTCGCGGGAGCAGGGTTATTCTTGGGAGGGTTATCCAAATGGTATATGGCAGGCGCCGAGTTTTGAGTATCAGGGAGAACCATTTTTTTGTTTTGCCATGGGGCCACATTATAAAGAAGGTCATCCGCGGTGGGCGCCGCATTTTATTGTGACAGTGAATTATACGAATGATATCGAGGCTGTGCCGCATGATTCGAAAGTGAATATTGTGATGGAGCAGTATCGTCGTTTGGTGTATTCAGCAAATCCTGAGATGGGGAAGGTTTGGGATGAGGGGCGGTTTGGTTTTAAACGGACCGGAAATGAGGAGCAGCCGTTGGAGTTTTTTGTGGATGATTTTCGAGTGATAATGCAAGCGCCGGAGGTGCCGGAGACTATTTTGACTTATCGGAAGGGGTTGTATAGTGATGATGTGTAGGATTTTTGTTTGCATGGAATAAAGCCCGTTGCTAGAATGCAGGGGCTTTTTTTGTGCCGTTATAGCTCAGTTGAGAGCCTTCAGCTTAATAAAAAAGAGCGTTGCGCTCGGCAGTTAGAAAGTAGGTGTGGGAAAAATAATTAGGACATCATAGGCCGTTATAGCTCAGTTGGTAGAGCGCATCCATGGTAAGGATGTGCCCCTCGAGGCAAAACGGGATTCGTGGCTAACTGCTCAGAATAACATATGATTTGAAGGCAGTCCACGACCATGTCCCTCTCGGAAAGGGTCGCCGAAGGTCAAAATAAGCCGTCATAGCTCAGTGGTAGAGCACCACCATGGTAAGGTGGGGGTCCCGAGTTCAAGTCTCGGTGACGGCTCCAGATAGAAAAGGATGAGGTCTCGGGTTTGCTTGATGCTGCGATGAGCTCGAAGAGTGCATCGGATCAGCAAGTACGCAATGCGCAAATCCCGATAACGGCTCCACGTCGGAGTAAATGGCTACCATTACAAATCCTGCTTCGCAGGCTTTTTCATTATCGCCATTCACTTCTCCTCTTCCCCAAAAATTGCTTTGCAATTTCCGGGGGCCCCTGCTCAGTCATCCTCGTCTGCGGCTCCGGTGGCCTGCGCTTGCAGTGGAATATTTTTGGAGGCGTTAAATATTGATATTCTTTGGTGGTTTTAAGGTAGGTTGGTTTTTTGAATTAGCTTTGCAGATGCAGATTTATTGCCAATAAGTGTGCCCCCCCATCATCTCCTCCCACCGCCTTTTTCTTGTTTTCCAGTGATGATTTTTTCATATAGTTCGGGGGAAATAAATTGGGGTTGATAGGTGCCGCCGTTTTTTTCGATTTGTTTGACGAAGGCGCGTAAGTGGTTGCGGGAGCCTCTTTGGAGGTTTTCGTAGGTGATGCGGATGTCTTCGTTGTCGGTTTCTGCTAATAGGTCGGCTAGGTCTTTGATGTCTAGGTCTTCAACGGTGGCGCCGACAATTAGGGCGTTGGTGAGTGATTGGTTTCCTTTTTTTACCAAATCGTCGTAGAGTTTTTGGAGTTCGGCGGATTGATATTTGCCGATTTCGGTTTCATTTTTCACTGGGTCTTCGATCTGATAGCGGTCAAGGAGGGACTTTACTGCGTTGGTGTGAGTTTCTTCGGAGCGAGCGATGTTACTGAAAATTTTTGTTCCCCATTTATCACCTAGAGTTTGGTATACGTCTCTTGCTAGTTTTTCTTCCTCTCTCATTAAAATTAGTCCAGCTTTTTCTTTGGCGCTCAATTCTGATTGTTCAACGTTAGCGATTAGATTATTTTCTTCAATTAAATCTGCTTCCCCTGTAAGGCGACAATGTTCCTGACGTAGAAATGC
>CAYGJQ010000019.1:21916-25309 GCA_964350285.1 uncultured Candidatus Peribacteria bacterium
CTTCGGCGACAACGTATTCGTCGTTGGTGGGGTTTTGGCTGCAACCGCTGAAAATTATTGCAGTCGCAATCATAGTTGGATAGATGAACTTTTTCATGGTGGGGTGTTAGAAGATAATAATTTTTGGCTCTTACTATTTAATACTTAGCGCAGAAGCTTTTTCTTTCAGTTTTTGACTTGATCGGTTCATTTCGTTGAATGAGTTTGGGTAGTGAGAGTGATTTTACTAATTCTAAAAGACTGTGTCGAGATTTCTGTTTTATCCATCTTTTGCTACTGGGGCGAGGATTTTTCTTTTCTGAGTCTGTTCCAATAATCCAACCTTTTTTGAATCTCACGTTCAAATCCGCGTTGGACGGGTTTGTAGAATGAGAGGCGGCCGGTTTTTTCGGGGAAGTAGTCTTGGCCGGAGAAAGATTCGGGGGTGTCGGGGTCGTAGATGTAGCCGTCGCTGTAGCCGGCTTTTTTCATTAGTTTGGTGGGGGCGTTGAGGATGTGTTTTGGGGGCATTAGAGAGCCGGTGGCTTGGGCTTTTTTACTGGCTTTTTTGAAGGCGGTGTAGGTGGCGTTGGATTTGGGGGCGGTGGCTAGGTAGATCAGGGCTTGGGCTAAGGCTAATTCTCCTTCGGGGGAGCCGAGGCGTTCGTAGGCTTCCCAGGCGGAAATACATTGAGATAGTGCGTTGGGGTCGGCGAGGCCGATGTCTTCGGAGGCCATTCGGGTTAGGCGACGGGCGATGAAATGTGGGTCTTCGCCGCCAGCGAGCATGCGGGTGAACCAATAGAGGGCGGCGTCGGGATCGCTGCCGCGGACTGATTTGTGGAGGGCGGAGATTAAATTGTAGTGGCCTTCATTTTTTTTGTCGTAAAGGGGGGCGCGGCGTTGGACGATGTTCATGAATTCTTCGGCTTCGAGGGGTTCGGGGAAAGTTAAAACTTGTTCAGCCATCGATAAGGCGTAGCGGCCGTCGCCATCGGCGAGAGTTATTAAAATTTCGCGGGCTTGTTTGGTGAGGGGGAGTTCTTTTTTGGCGGATTCTTCGGCGCGTTGGAGGAGGGTTTCTAGGGCTTCTTCGGTGAGGCGTTTGAGGATCATTACTTGGCAGCGCGAAAGGAGGGCGGCGTTTAATTCGAAAGATGGGTTTTCGGTGGTGGCGCCGATTAAGGTGATTGTTCCGTCTTCTAGTACTGGTAAAAAGGCGTCTTGTTGGGATTTCATGAAGCGGTGGATTTCGTCCACAAAGAGTAGTGTTTGTTGGCCTTCTTCGCGGCGGATGCGGGCGGCTTCGAAGACGGCTCTTAAATCTTTAACGCCGGCGAAAATGGCGGATAGTTGTTCGAAATGTAATTCTGAATGTTCGGCGACAATTCGGGCGATGGTGGTTTTGCCGCAACCAGGAGGGCCCCAGAGGATCATTGAAGATACTTGGTTGGTGGCGACCATTCGTTGGAGGGGCATGCCTTTGGCGGTGAGATGATCTTGGCCGGCAACGGTTTCGAGCGTTGTTGGTCGTAATCGGTCGGGGAGTGGGCGTGGGAGGTTTTCGCTGATGGGGGTGAATAAGTTGTTCATGGTCTTGGGATTCGTTTTTGAGAGTGAAGGATATTGGTTTTTGGGGAAAATAGCCAGTGGTTGGTTGGCTTGATGATTTGGGATTGTTGACACTGCGTTGGTGTCTGGGGGAGGTGGTGAGTTTAATCTACGGTTATTGGCCGTACTTAAACTTCACACAGACCAGGTGGGCGTAGTACTTGTAGACAAAGTAGAAACGACGTTCGTAGCGGGCGGAGTTGGTTTGGATCACGTCGTTATTCGTGGGGGGGAGTCGGTAGCTCAGGGCGGGGGCGTCGGGATCGAAGGTGGCTGCGGGGACGGGGCTTGATGAGCCGCCGGTGGCAATCACTTTGATCGATTCGACTTTTCGGGTGCCGTTGACCGTCATGCGAAAGTAGGGGTTTTGGTCCTCGCGATCGTGGTCGATCCAAACGCAGAAATACTTCCACGGTTTGGGTTGCGGATGGGAAGGCACTGCATACCAGCCGGCGTAGCCAGTTTGATAGGCGTTTACCGGTGGGTTGTGAAATTTGACGGGCTGGTTAGGCCCTTGGTGCCAAATTTGCTGCGCCTGTTTGGCAGCGTTGAAGAAGTAACCATACACATTGCCACTGGGCCCGACGTAGCCGGAGCCTTCAATGCGGCAAGTGGTGGTTCCTTCGTCGAGTTGGCCGTCACAGTCATCGTCTTGGTCGTTGCAGAGTTCGATTTGCGTGGTGGATTTGGGTTTGCAGGCCCATGATCCACTTTGGCAGACGAATCCGCAGTTGCTGGACGGTGGGGCGGTGCCGACTTGGCAGATGGTGCCGGTTTTCGACATATCTGTGCCTTCGTCGACGGTGCCGTCACAATCGTCGTCGAGAGTGTTGCATGTTTCGCTTCCTTTCGTGCCAGGCACGGCGTTGCAATATGTTCCGGAGCCGTCGTTTTTGCAGACGAATTTTCCGGAACGGGTGCAGACGCCGAGGCCGTTGGTGCAGTTTTGGTTGAGATTGCTGAAGCCGTTGTCGATGGCTCCGTTGCAATCGTTGTCTTTGTTGTCGCAACGTTCGACGGTAGGCAGGACTTCGCCGCTGCACTGGGTCCATTGACCGTTGGTGCAGCTTTGAGTGCCTGGTTTGCAGAGGCCGACGTTTTGGGTGGCGACGGGGCCGGTGTAGGGGCAAGTCCGCTTCGGGATGTTGTCCACTTGGCCGTCGCAGTTGTCATCCTGCTTGTTGCAGAGTTCTGCTTGCGGGGTGACTTCGCCGATGCAGCGGCTCCATCTGCCGGACTGACAGTATTGGAGGCCGTTTTTGCAGAGGCCTTTGCCGGAGGTTCCGCTGGTGCCGGTGTAGCAGGATTTGGGCTGGAGGCCTTCATCTACTTGACCGTCGCAGGCGTCGTCTCGTTTGTTGCAGGTTTCGGGTTTTGCGGTGCCGGGAGTGGCGTTGCAAGTTGTTCCGGTACCGTCTTGTTTACAGACGAATTTTCCGGATTGTTTGCATTCGCCTGTGCCGGCGTAGCAGATGATATTCAGGTTTGGGAAGTTTTCATCTGTTTTGCCGTCACAGTCTTCGTCGCGGCCGTCGCAGGTTTCTTGACGAGGGAGGACCATGCCGTAGCATGGGCTCCAGGATTTGCAATTGCAGGTTTGACTACCCAGGCTGCAAATGCCGACGCCGACTTGTTTGATGTCGCCGATGTAGCAGGAGCGGGTGCTCCCTTGGGGGCAGATGCATTGGGGGATATCGGGTTGGGGTTCGGGTGAAGGTTCGGGGAGTGGCTCTTTCTTTTCTGGTGCTGGTTCTTTGGTGTCGGGGACGGGTTCTGGTTTCGGTGCTTGTTTGTGCTCTAGCT
>CAYGJQ010000020.1:0-2134 GCA_964350285.1 uncultured Candidatus Peribacteria bacterium
CTGTTGACGGTGGCCCAGGGACGGTCGTCCTCCTGGTCTTCGATGGCGTTTTTGCCACGCCCGGTGATGAGAATAATTTCTTCGATGCCAGCATCGGCAGCTTCTTCTGCCAAATATTGGATTACCGGTTTGTCGATAATCGGGAGCATTTCTTTGGGTTGTGATTTGGTGGCCGGAAGGAAACGGGTGCCGAGTCCGGCGGCGGGAAATACTGCTTTACGAATTTTTTGAGACATGGCTATTTACGTTTTATGGGGATTACTTTCGTGCGGATGTTTTCGGTTTTAGGGATGGTGATTTCAAGGATAGAACTAACAAACGAAGCTTCAATTTTTGAGGCGTCGACGTTTGTAGGAAGGACAATTGAGCGGGAGAATTTTCCCCAGAAACATTCTTGGGTTAGCGCACTTTCGGGATCAATTTTTTTGTTGGGGAATTTGCGTTCGCCAGAGATCGTAAGGACTTCATCGGTAATGCTGACATTGAGTTCTTTTAAAGTTGTGCCAGCGACAGGGGCGATGATTACGAGGTAGTCGTCAGTCTGGTAGACGTCGATTGAGAGTTGTCCTTCGGTCATGGGGTGGGGAGTAGGAGGCTAGGAGTTAGGAAGTTAGGAGGCTAGGGCGATTCGGCCTTTGGCCTCATTGTTTTATTCCATTTTTTTAGGTTTTTTGGTGGTCTTTTTTTGCTTGTTGTCTTTTTTGGTGGTTTTGCTTTTTCCGAAGTAGGCGAGGAATTCTTCGCGGTTGAGGGTTTCTTTTTTGATTAAGTCTTCGGAGATTTTTTTGAGGAGTTCTTTGTTTTTACTGAGGAGTTCTTCGGTACGTTTGTAGGCGGTTTCGATGAATTCGCTGATGTGTTTGTCGATTTTAGAGGCAATTTCTTCGGAGTAGTTTTTGGTGTGACCAAAGTCGCGGCCGAGGAATACTTCGTGTTGTTTGTCGCCGAAAATAATTGGTCCCATTTCACTCATTCAATATTGAGTTACCATGTTGCGGGCGATGTTGGTGGCGCGCTCTAGATCGTTTGAAGCACCGGTTGTCATTTCACCGAAAGTGAGTTTTTCAGCCACATATCCACCTAGGAGCGAACATAGTTCGTCTTCGAATTTTGATTTAGAATAAAGGTGTTTGTCTTCTTCTGGGAGGAACCAAGTAACCCCGAGGGCGCGTCCGCGAGAGATGATCGAGATTTTATGTACTGGGTCACAATTTGGGAGAAGGTGTCCTACTAGGGCGTGACCAACTTCGTGGTAAGCAGTGATTTTCTTTTCTTGTTTTGAGAGAACGCGAGATTTGCGCTCTGGCCCCATTAGTACTTTTTCAATTGAATGTTCGAGGTCAGGCTGTTTGATGATTTTTTTACTATGGCGGCATGCCAGAATTGCGGCTTCATTAAGGAGATTTTCGCCGTCTGCGCCAGAAAACCCTGGCGTGTGGCGGGCGATTCTTTCGAGATCGATGTCTTTAGCTAATGGCTTATTGCGGCTGTGGACTTTAAGAATGTCGATACGATCTTTGATATCAGGAAGATCCACAGTGACACGGCGGTCGAAGCGACCAGGACGGAGAAGTGCTGGATCCAATACATCAGGTCGGTTGGTAGCGGCCATCACGATAACGTTGGTGCCAGTTTCGAATCCATCCATTTCAGTAAGAATTTGGTTGAGTGTTTGTTCGCGTTCGTCGTGTCCACCCCCAAGACCAGCGCCTCGTTGGCGACCAACGGCGTCGATTTCGTCGATGAAGACGATACAAGGTGAATTCTTTTTGGCTTTGCGGAATAAGTCACGGACACGGCTTGCACCTACTCCGACAAACATTTCTACGAATTCGGAACCGGAGATATTAAAGAAGGGTACATCTGCTTCGCCGGCAACTGCACGGGCGAGGAGTGTTTTACCAGTACCCGGAGGGCCAACTAGCAGCACTCCTTTAGGGATTTTGGCGCCGATTTTTGTGTATTTGTCAGGGTTTTTAAGGAAATCTACTACTTCAACGAGTTCTGTTTTTGATTCTTCAGATCCGGCTACGTCGTCGAAAGTGGTTTTGTTTTTTTCCTTGTTACTAAGGCGAGCTTTGCTTTTCCCAAAAGACATTGCTTGATTGTTGCTGCTTTGGGCTTGGCGCATCAT